>JAEWFH010000110.1 GCA_023388955.1 Pseudomonadota bacterium | reverse complement strand
CCCAACCATGCGCCGGGGCATGTGCGATAATCACGGGGTCGCGTTCCCCGCTTGTTCCTGATCCGGGGGTCGCGCGAACCCATCCCCCCGAAGCCCCGCCGGCACCGCCGCGAGGGCACCAGACATGAGGAGCGACTTCGTGTCCGACACCAAACAGGCCAACGTTTCCGTTGGCGGCTCCAGCGTCGACCTCGGCATCGCCACGCCCACCCTGGGCGCGCCTTGCATCGAGATCGGCAAGCTGCCCAAGGCCACCGGCCACTTCACCTACGACCCCGGCTTCACCGCGACCGCCAGCTGCAAGTCGTCGATCACCTACATCGATGGCGAGGAAGGCGTCCTGCTGTACCGCGGCTACCCGATCGAGCAACTGGCCGAGAAGTCCAGCTTCCTCGAAGTCGCCTACCTGCTGATGAACGGCGAGCTGCCCAACAAGGACCAGTTCGCCAGCTTCGAGCACGAGGTGACCCACCACACGATGCTGCACGAGGCCTACAAGAGCTTCCTCGGGGGCTTCCGCCACGATGCGCATCCGATGGCGATGCTGGTCGGCATGCTCGGCTCGATGTCGGGCTTCTACCACAACGACCTGGACCTGGCCGACCCGGAGCAGCGCCGCCTGGCGGCGATCCGCCTGATCGCCAAGGTACCGACGATTGCCGCCGCCTGCTACCGCCATTCGATCGGCTGGCCGCTGCGCTACCCGCGCAACAACCTCGACTACACCACGCGCTTCCTGCACATGCTGTACGAGGTGCCGACCGAGCCGCTGGAGCTCAACCCGGTCGCGGCCAAGGCGATGGACCTGCTGTTCATCCTGCACGCCGACCACGAGCAGAACGCCTCCACCTCGACGGTCCGCCTGGTCGGTTCGACCGGTGCCAACCCGTACGTGTGCGTCGCCTCCGGCGTCGCCGCGCTGTGGGGGCCGGCGCATGGCGGTGCCAACGAGGCCGTGCTGAAGATGCTCGAGGAGATCGGCCGTCCGGAGAATGTCTCCTCGGCGATCGACAAGGCCAAGGACCGCGACTCGGGTTTCCGCCTGATGGGCTTCGGCCACCGCGTCTACAAGAACTACGACCCGCGCGCGGCGCTGGTGCGCAAGATGACCCACGAGGTGCTGGGCCAGCTGGGCGTGTCCGACCCGCTGCTCGAGGTCGCGATGAAGCTCGAGGAGGCCGCGCTCAAGGACGACTACTTCGTCCAGCGCAAGCTGTACCCGAACGTCGACTTCTACTCGGGCATCATCTACAAGGCCCTGGGCATCCCGGTGGAGATGTTCACCGTGATGTTCGCCCTGGCGCGTACCGCCGGCTGGGTCAGCCACTGGCTGGAGCAGCAGGAGGATCCGGAGAACAAGATCGGCCGTCCGCGGCAGGTCTACACCGGCGCCCCGCAGCGCGACTACGTGGGCATGGACCAGCGCTGATCCGCAGGTCCGCGGGAGGGGCCGCTGTCGGCCCCGTCCCGGTCTACGCCAACGACGCCCCGCCATGCGGGGCGTCGTCGTTTCCGGCGCCGGTGCGTTCGAGCAGTTCCCGCAGCCGCGCCGCGGAGGCCCGCTGCATCGGGCGTCCGTCCACGGGCGACAGCGGTGCCTGCCGCAGGACGAGTGCCGGCAGCACCAGCAGTTCGAACGCCGCGCCGCCGGCCTCCAGGTGCCAGGCGGGAACGCGCGCCTGCCGTACGCGGTCCAGGCGCATCGCGTGCTCGCCCGGCTCGGCCGGGATCGCATGCTGCTCCAGGAAGCGGGGGACCGCGTCGGGGTCCTCGCTGTGCAGGTGCAGGGTGACCGGCGTACCGGCATTGGCGGTGCCGTCGAGCACCGGCCCGGCGAGCCGGGGCTGGAAAGGTGCCAGGAATTCCATCGCCTCCAGCGCCGCCTCGCGGGCCTGGCGCAGGGTGTTGCTGCTGTCGGGCTGGAACAGCCGCCGGTATTCCAGCAGGGCCTGTTCGACCTCGGCATTGGCCGGGAGGGAGGCTTCGTCGCGGTAGCCCAGGCGCTGGGCCGCCTTCCGCTTGGCCCGCGTGTAGTCCACCGGGCCGCCTGCGGCGAGCAGGCGCGCGGCTTCCCGGGCGACCTGCAGGCGTCGTTGCTCCATGCGCGGGTCCGCGGCGCCCGCGCCGTGGCGCCGGTGCCCGTGCCGGGACTGCGGTCGGGGTCCGCGGGCCGTGTTGCGTGGCATGGCGTCCTCCATCGCACGACCGGTACGGCGTGCGCCAGGCCACGCTAGCACGCTCAGAAGATGTCGAAGACCTCTTCGGTGGCCGCGGATTCATCCGGGCCCCAGTCCGACCAGCTTTGCATGCGCTCCAGGTCCTCGGTCTTGACCCATTCCTGGATGCCGCCGCTGCCTTCCGGGACCAGGCTGCCGTTGGCGGCGACCGACACCCGCACCATGCCCTCCGGCGGGGTGTCGTCGGTCAGCGGGCGGTCGTCCAGGGCGACGCGCATGAAGTCGATCCACACCGGCAGGGCGGCCCGGCCGCCGTACTCGCCGCGGCCCAGGGGGGTGAAGTCGTCGCGACCGACCCAGACCGTGGTCACCAGCCCGCCGCCGAAGCCGGAGAACCAGGCGTCGCGGTGTTCGTTGGTGGAGCCGGTCTTGCCGCCCACGTCCTCGCGTTCCAGCACCAGCGCGGCGCGGCCGGTGCCGCGCTTGACCACGTCCTTGAGGATGGAATGGATCTGCCAGGCCACCCGCGGGTCGATCGCCCGCGGTGCCAGCTCGGCGTCGGCCGGGAGGGTCTGCACCTGGCGCGCCGGGGCCTCGTCGGCCTCCCCGGCTTCCGGGGCCGGCGGCGGGGTGCTGGGGCCGAAGTTGAACCCGCCCACGGTGTTGTCCGCCTGCCGGGCCACCGGCGTACCGGCCTGGCCGGAGCACTCGCGGCAGGCCACCTGCGGTTCTTCCTCGAAGATCACCACGCCGTCGCGGTCGCGTACCTGCGCGACGAGCCACGGCTGGACCCGGAAGCCGCCATTGGCAAAGGCGGCATAGCCGCGCGCCACCGACAGCGGGGTGAGCGAGGCGGTGCCCAGCGACATCGACAGGTTCGGCGGCAGGCTGTCGTGGTCGAAGCCGAAATGGCTGATGTAGTTGCGGGCATAGTCGATGCCGATGGTGTCGAGCATCCGCACCGAGACCAGGTTGCGCGAGCGCACCAGCGCCTCGCGCAGGCGCATCGGGCCGATGAACTTGCCGTCGTCGTTCTGCGGGCGCCAGACGTTGCCGGCACGGTCCTGGAACACCACCGGCGCGTCGACCACCACCGAGGCCGGGTTGAAGCCCTTCTCCAGCGCGGCGGCATACAGGAAGGGCTTGTAGCTGGAACCGGGCTGCCGTTTGGCCTGGGTGGCACGGTTGAACTTGCTGCCGGCAAAGCTGAAGCCGCCGTTGAGCGCCCGCAGCGCACCGGTGCGCGCCTCCATGGAAACCAGCGCGGTCTGGGCGCGGGGGATCTGGGTGAGCCGGTAGCGCGGGGCAGCCGCGTCGTCGCCGTCTCCATTGCCCTCGCCCTCGCCGGCACCCTCGGCGTCATCGCGGTACACGCGCACCAGGTCGCCGCGCGACAGCAGCGCGCCGGGGCTTCGGTTGCCCCACCCGTCCTTGCTGCCAAGCTCGACCTCGCGCCCGCTGGGCAGCACCACGGAGGCGGTGGCCGAGGTGGTGGAGAGAACGATCGCGGGGACCATGTCGACCTGGGTCGGGATGCCGCGCAGGCGCGCCCTGGCTTCCTCGGCGCCCTCGTCCTCGCCCAGCTCGAACTGCTGCTCGACCCCGTGCCAGCCGTGGCGGCGGTCGTAGGTCACCAGCCCGTCGCGCACCGCCTGGTTGGCGGCGCGCTGCATGTCCGCGTCGATGGTGGTGGTGACCCGGTAGCCGCGGGTCAGCGCCTCCGCGCCGTAGCGCTCGACCATGTCCAGCCGGACCATCTCGGCCACGTAGGGCGCATAGAGCTGGATCGGCGGCTCATGCGGGCTGGCGTGCATGGCGGTGGCCTGGGCGGCATCGCGTTCGGCGGCGCTGATGAAGCCCAGCAGCGCCATGCGCTCGAGGATGTAGTCGCGGCGGACCTTGGAGCGTTCCGGGTTGCTGAGGGGGTTGGCGCTGGAGGGGAACTTGGGCGTGCCGGCCAGGGCCGCCATCTCGTCCAGGTCCAGCTCCTCCAGTGTCTTTCCGTAGTAGAACTCGGCTGCCGCGGCAATGCCGTAGGCGCGGTTCCCGAAGAAGCTGTTGTTGAGGTAGAGCTCGAAGATCTCGTCCTTGCTCAGCTCGCGCTCCATCCGGAACGCCAGCAGCATCTCCGCCGCCTTGCGGGTGTAGCTGTACTCGGTGCTGAGGAAGAACTGCCGGGCCACCTGCTGGGTGATCGTGGAGCCACCTGGGACGCGTTCGTCGTCGGTGGTCAGGATCAGCCATACCGCACGCGCCACGCCCTTGAAGTCGACGCCGTGGTGCTCGTAGAAGCTGGCGTCCTCGATGGCGATGAAAGCCTGCTTGAACCGCTCCGGCACCTCGTCGATGGAGACCGGGTAGCGCCGCATTTCGCCGAACACCGCGATCAGCGAGCCATCGGACGCATGCACGTACATCGGCTCCTGGAGCTCGACGTCGCGCAGGGTCTCCACGTCGGGCAGGCCGGAAGAGATGCGCGCGTACAGTACGCCGGCGACGACGGCACCGGCCACCGCCAGGACGGCGAAGGTCAGCAGGGTCCAGCGGAGGATTCGGCGGAGTCGGGGCGACATCGGGCGCGTCCGGCAGGCGGGTTGCGGGCGGGGCAGTATAGAGGAGGGCGTGGCAACGCCCGTCGACCGCCGGCACTGCCGGCGGACGCTGGACGGCAGAAAGGTGCGCTGGTGGGCAATTACCGGGCGAAAGGGTTGCGAGAGGGTAAAAAGTCCGTTATCTAAGACGCCGGCCACTACAGGTGCGCGAGCGCACCGTGGCAATGGGGGAATACCTTGGGTGTGATCAGGAAGAGCCAGCCGGCGCTCGTCGGCGTGGATATCAGTTCTACCGCGGTGAAGCTGTTGCAGCTTTCACGCAACGGTAGCCGCTACCGCGTGGAGCACTACGCGGTGGAGCCGCTGCCGCCCAACGCGGTGGTGGAAAAGAACATCGTCGAGGCCGATGCGGTCGGTGACGCGATCCGCCGTGCGGTCAACCGCTCGGGCACGCGTGCCCGGCACGCCGCCGCCGCGGTGGCGGGTTCGTCGGTGATCACCAAGGTGATCCCGATGTCGGCCGACCTGGAGGAAGACGACCTGGAAGCCCAGGTCGAGCTCGAGGCGGTCAACTACATCCCGTACCCCATCGAGGAAGTGAACCTCGATTTCGAGGTGCTCGGCCCGGTGCCGGGGAGCACCGAGTCGGTGGAGGTGCTGCTGGCGGCCTCGCGCGCGGAGAACGTGGAGATCCGCGCCTCGGTGCTGCAGGCCGGTGGCCTGACGCCCCGGGTCATGGACGTGGAGGCGTTCGCCATCGAGAACGCCTTCGGGCTGATCGCCGACCAGCTGACCGTGCCGCCGAACGGCCTGGTCGCGCTGATCGACTCCGGCGCCACCATGACCACGCTCAACGTCCTGCGCGGCGGCCGCAGCATCTATACGCGCGAGCAGGTCTTCGGCGGCAAGCAGCTCACCGACGAGGTGATGCGCCGCTACGGGCTCAGCTACGAGGAGGCCGGTCTGGCCAAGCGTCAGGGCGGGCTTCCCGACACGTACGAGTCCGAGGTGCTGGATCCGTTCAAGGAGGCGATGGTCCAGCAGGTCAGCCGCCTGCTGCAGTTCTTCTACGCAGGCAGCGAGCACAACCGGGTCGACCAGATCGTCCTCGCCGGTGGCAACGCCGCCATCCCCGGCATCGCGGCGATGGTCGAGGAACAGCTGGGCGTGCCGACCGTGACCGCCAACCCGCTGGCCCACATGACCCTGCGCCAGGGCGTGAATGCCCGCGCGCTGGCCCAGGATGCCCCGGCGCTGATGATCGCCTGCGGCCTGGCCCTGAGGAGCTTCGACTGATGGCCCGCATAAACCTGTTGCCCTGGCGCGCCGAGCGGCGCCGCCAGCGCCAGAAGGAAGCCATGGCCGGACTGGGGCTTACCCTGGCCGGTGCGGTGGTCCTGGTGCTGCTGATCATCACCTGGCACAACCGCCAGATCGATGGCCAGAACGAGCGCAACGACTTCCTCAAGGCCCGCATCACCGAGGTCGACGAGCAGATCAAGGAGATCGACAAGCTCGACGAGCAGAAGTCGCGCCTGCTGGCGCGCAAGGACGTGATCGAGAAGTTGCAGGCCAACCGCTCGCAGATGGTCCACCTGTTCGACTCGCTGGTGCGCACCATTCCCGACGGCGTGGTGCTCACCTCGCTCAAGCAGGACAGCGAGACCCTGACCCTCAACGGGCGCGCCCAGTCCAATACCCGGGTCAGCACGTACATGCGCAACCTGGAGGGTTCCGGCTGGATGACCCGTCCGGAGCTGTCGATCATCGAGGCCAAGGGCTTCGAGCAGGGCCTGCCGTACCAGTTCACGCTGACCGTCCGCCTGGCCAACCCGACCGCCCCGGTGGACGAGGACGGCGACGGGATCCCGGACGTGGCACCGCCGGTGTCCGAGGCGATCGCGATGGAAGACGGTGCCGCCGCCGTTGCCGGGGCAGCCGAAGCCGGAGAGACCGAAGCCGCAGCGCCGGAAGCCGTGGAAGGGGACGGGGCCGGCGCCGCCGACCCGGCCGCCGCCGGGGCGCCCGAAGCCGAAGCCGTCGAAGCGGACGCTGCCGAAGGAGTTGAATCGTGAGCCGAAAGAAGATCAACGTCCGCGAGCTCGACTTCAACAACATCGGGGGCTGGCCCAACGAGGCCCGGATCGGGCTCTACGTCCTGGTCGCCCTGCTGATCGTCGGCCTGGGCTGGTGGGTGTTCGTGCGTGACCAGCGCGAGACCCTGGCCGGACTGGAGCGTACCGAGTCCGACCTGCGCGCGGAGTTCGCCGAGAAACAGGGCCGAGCCTCCAACCTGGAGCCGCTCAAGCAGCAGCTGGCCCAAATGGAGCAGCAACTGCAGCAGATGCTGCGGCAGCTGCCCAGCCGCACCGAGATGCCCGACCTGATCACCGACATCTCCCAGACCGCGATCGCCACCGGCATCAGCAACGAGCTGTTCCAGCCTGGCCCCGAGGTCCCGCTGGAGTTCTATGCCGAGAAGCCCATCGCGCTGCGCATGGTCGGCAGCTACCACCAGTTCGGTGGCTTCGTCAGCGGTGTCGCCTCGTTGCCGCGCGTGGTCATCATGACCATGCACGACATTTCGCTGAAGCCGCGGGGCAACGCCGATGCCGGCATCCGCGCCAACGCTCCGCTCGAGCTCGCCGGTACGGTGAAGACCTACCGCTACCTCGACGAGGACGAAGTGGCGGCGATGCAGGAAGGGGAGGAGGGCTGAGATGGCCGTGCAAACTGACGACCGCACCGGCGTGCGGCTGCTCGCGGTGGCCGTCCTGGCCATGGTCGTGGCGGGCTGCGCGCGCGGCATCACCAGCACGCCCGGTGATGCGCCCAACCTCGAGAACTGGGTCGCCGAGGTGCGTGCCCGGCCGGCGCCGCCGCTGGATCCGCTGCCGGTGATGCAGCAGTTCGAGACCTTCGAGTACGCCGCGCAGGACCTGCGCGATCCGTTCTCGAACGCCTTCACCGACCGCGACGGCTCCAGTGGCCCGCGCCCCGACTCCGACCGCCGCAAGCAGACGCTCGAGCAGTTCCCGCTCGACAGCCTGGACATGGTCGGGACCCTGGGCACGGGCGGCTCGCTGGCGGCGCTGATGCTGGCACCGGACAAGGTGACCTACCGGGTGCGTCCCGGCGATTACATGGGCCAGAGCGACGGCCGGGTGACCGGCGTGTTCGAGGACCGCGTGGAACTGGTGGAACTGGTGCCCGACGGGGCAGGCGGCTGGCTTGAGCGCCCTGCGTCGATCGCGCTGGAAGACAATTGAGGACCGGGGGCATAGCACGATGACCGTTTTCAACCGCAATCGCTCGCAGCGTGCGAAGCATTCCCTGCAATGGCGGCGTTACGGCCGCGGCATTGGCGTCGGCCTGTTGGCCGGGGCCCTGGCCGCATTCACGGCCGTGCATGCCGCCCCGCTCGGGCAGGACGCCGCCACGCCGGTACAGCCGGCGCCGCTGAACAACCCGGACCCGGCCAAGCAGCTGCCGGGCGTGATCTCGGTGGCCGACATCGACTTCAACCGGGGCGAGGGTGGCGCCGGGCGCCTGGTGCTGCGCTTCAGCGGGGAGGGCGCCACGCCGGACCTGCGCAACGAAGGTTCGCGCGTGGTCGTCAAGGTGCCCAATGCGCAGCTGCCCTCGCACCTGCAGCGGCCGCTTGACGTGTCCGACTTCGCGACCCCGGTCGACTCGGTCGAGGCCCGTGGCAGCGGCAGCGGCGCCACGCTGGTCCTGCATACCGAAGGCGCGTTCGAATCGCTGGCCTACCAGACCGGCAACGAGTACATCGTCGAAGTCGTGCCGCGTGCCGACGTGGCCACCGCAACCCGATCGGACACGCGGGCGATGGGCCAGACCAGCTCGGGTGACGTCGCAGTCAGCGAGCGTGCCTACTCGGGCATGCCGGTGACCTTCAACTTCCAGGACGTGCCGGTACGCACCGCGCTGCAGCTGATCGCCGAGATGGCCGGGCTGAACGTGGTTGCCGCCGACAACGTGCAGGGCAACCTGACCCTGCGCCTGACCAACGTGCCCTGGGACCAGGCGCTGGACCTGATCCTGCGCGCCAAGGGCCTGGACAAGCGCCGCAGCGGCAACGTCATCTGGATCGCGCCGCAGGCGGAGATCGCCGGATACGAGCAGGCGATTGAGCAGGCCCGCATCGCGCTGGAGAACAGCGTCGAGTTGACCACCGAGTACATCCAGATCAACTACCACAACGCCGAGCAGATCTACACCGCGCTGACCGAAGCCCGGGGCATCGGCGGCGGCCAGGGCGGCCAGGGTGGGCAGGGCGGCAACACCGACAGCGGCTTCATGTCGCCGCGAGGCCGGCTGGTGGCCGATGCACGCACCAACACCCTGATGATCAGCGACACGCCCAAGAAGGTCGCCGAGATGAAGGAGCTGATCCGCGTGATCGACCGTCCGGTCGACCAGGTGGTGATCGAGGC
>JAEWFH010000083.1 GCA_023388955.1 Pseudomonadota bacterium | reverse complement strand
GGCAGATGCCGGCCAGCGCCTTCATCTCCGAGGCCACGCACAGGCGCCCGCTGCCATCGCGGCCCCAGTACAGCGGCACCACCCCGACCGGGTCGCGCGCGAGCAGCCAGCGGCGGTTGCGCCGGTCCCACAGGGCGAAGGCAAAGATGCCGTTGAGCCGGCGCAACCAGTCGCCCGGGTCGTCCCCCTGCGCATGCAGGGCATTGATGATTTCGCAGTCCGACCCGGTGCGGAACTGCCACTCCTGCGACAGCCCGTCGCGCAGTTCACGGTGGTTGTAGATCTCGCCGTTGACCGCCAGCACCAGGTTCCCGTCGGCGGAGACCAGCGGCTGGGCGCCCCCGGCCGGATCGACGATGGCCAACCGCTCATGGACCAGAATCGCGCCCTCGTCGGCATGGACGCCGCTCCAGTCGGGGCCGCGGTGGCGCTGGCGGCGCGACAGTTCCAGCGCCTGCTGGCGCAGGCCGGCGAGGTCGTCGCCGGGCTGCAGGCCGAAGATTCCAAGGATCGAGCACATTGCCGTGGACTCCGTGGTGGGCATGGAAACGAAAAAAGGGCCTGCACTTCGCAGTGCAGGCCCTTGGAAAACGATGCGCGGGTATGCGCTAGTCGCCGGCCTGCGGGAGGCTGGCGTTGTTGTTCCGGTTATTGGAGACGGCCGCGCAGGTGCCGCCTCGTGCAAGGGAAGACGCCGCGCACCTGCCGCCAACGACCCTCGTCCCCCGGCGGGGGCCAATGCCTGTGGCTGGCGGCAGGATGACGCGGCGATTCACGGGCTTCCCCCGGCCGGCGGCACCATGCCGCCCCATGTTCTCCAACGCGGTTGCGCCGCAGGACCGGCCACGCCCGCGGCCCGCGGGTCCTATCATCGTTCCACCGCCGACACGGAACGACACGGATGCGCAACCAGGCTCCACCCGTCGCAGCGGGCCCCGGCCCCCTGCTCGCCCTGTTGCTGTCGGCGCTGTTCCTGGTGGCCGGGTGGCTAGGCGTGGCCGGCACCGGCGCCCCGCCTGCGGCGGGACACGACGCACCGGCGACGGAGTTTTCCGCGGCGCGGGCGATTGACACGCTGGCGCGCATCCTGGATGACGAGGCCCCTCACCCTACCGGCAGTGCCGCGAACGCGGCGGTACGCGAGCGGATCGTCGCCGAACTGCAGGCACTGGGCCTGGAACCGGAAGTCCGCACCCGTTTCAGCTGCAGCGCCAGTGCCTGCGCCACCGTGGACAACGTGCTGGCCCGGGTGCCCGGTGCCAGCGCGGAAGGAGCCCTGCTGCTTTCGGCCCATTACGACTCCGTACCGGCCAGCCCGGGAGCGGCGGACGACGGTGCGGGCGTGGCCGCGATCCTGGAAGCCGCCCGCGCCCTGCGCGCCGGACCGCCGCTGGCACGTGATACCTGGCTGCTGCTCAACGACGGCGAGGAGCTCGGCCTGCTCGGCGCCCGCGCCTTCGTCCGCGAGCCGGAGTTCGCCCGCATCGCCCACGTGGTGAACCTGGAGGCGCGTGGCACCACCGGCCCCAGCCTGCTGATCGAGACCCAGCCCGGCAACGCCGCCATCGCCCGCCTGGCGGGGCGCACGCTGCACCACCCGGCCGGTTCGTCGCTGGAGTACGAGATCTACAAGACCCTGCCCAACGACACCGATTTCACCATCTACCGCCGCGAGGGCCTGGCCGGCCTCAACTTCGCCTGGGCCGAGGGCGCGGCCCGCTACCACACCCCACTCGACAACCTGGCCCACCTGGATCCGCGCTCGCTGCAACACCACGGCGAGCACGTGCTGTCGCTGGCGCGCGCCTTCGCCGACACCGGAACGGTCGCGGCCAGCGAAGGCGATGCGGTCTTCGTGGCCCTGCCCGGCGGGTGGATGCCGACCTGGCCGGTGGCGTGGAATCCGGCGCTGCTCGCGGCCGGCCTGCTGGGGTGGCTGGCCTGGGCCTGGCGCCTGCGTCGCGCCGGGGTACTGAAGACACGGCACCTCCTGGGGGCCACGGCACTGGTGACCCTCTCGCTGGGCGCCCTCCTGCTCCTGGCCCTGCTGCTGTACGCGGCGCTGCGGCACATGGACGCGATGCCCGCGACCTGGACCGCGCAGGGCGACGTGCTGGTGGCCTGCTTCTGCGCACTCACGCCGGCCGTACTGGTACCGGCGGGGCGGGCGATCCACCGCGTCTGTGGCGGGGCGGCGCTCGCGGTCGCCTCGGTCGTGCCGTTCGCGCTGATTGCCGCCGCCGCGACCGCCTGGATGCCCGGTGCGGCGCACCTTGGCCTGTTGCCGCTGCTGGTGGCAGTGCTCCCGGCCCTGCTGGTGCCACGCCACGCGGCTGGCTGCGCCGGCCTGGGCGCCGCCGCGGCCCTGCTGCTGTACGCACCCTTTGTGCTGGGCGGTTACGACGCCATCGGCCACGAAGGCCTGGTGGCAACGCCGCTGCTGGCCGCGGTCGCGTTGCTGCCGCTGTTGCCGTCGCTGGTGTGGCAGAGCAGCATCGCCCGTGGCCTGGCAATCGGGGCAGCGGTCGCGGTGCCCGTGCTCGCCATGGTGGCGCTGTCGCGGCCCGCGTTCGACGCCCACGTCCCGCGGCAGGTGAACCTGCTGCACATCGACGACGGGGACGGCGCCCGGCTGTTCGTCGCCCCGCGCGCGGTGCTGCCGATCGAGTTCCGTCGGGATGCCGGGCTCGGTGCCGGGTACGGCCCCATGCTGCCCTGGGGCGGCAGTGCGATCCCGGGGCCCGAAGCACCGCGCCTGCCCTTGCCGGCGGTCACCGTGGAAACAGGCGAAGAGTCCGGGGAAAACCACCGCGTACGCGTGCGCGTCCAGTCCGTCCGCAACGCCGGCGAGACGGTGCTGGTCGTGCCGGGCACGGTCGATCTCACCGGCATGCGGGTCAATGGAACGCCGCTGGACCACCCCACCCGCCGCGCCGGTACCCGTACCTGGAACCAGGTCCGGGTGATCGGAGACGAAGCGCAGGGCGTGCTGTTCGAATTCGACCTGCCCGCAGGCGAAACAACCCTCTACGCCTTCGATCGTGGCTCCGGAGCCGGGCCGGCCATGGAACCGCTGCGCCGCGCCCGCGATGCCATCGGGGTGCCGGTCGGGAGCGGCGACGCCAGCCTGGCGATCCGGCGGGTCAAGGTCCCCTGAGCCCCGCGACCGGGCTCAGGTCAGGACCCGGATCCCAGCAGCATCCGCCGGATCATCTCCAGGTACAGCCCCGGCAGGCGTTCCAGGTCGGCGACCGCCACGTTTTCGTCCACCTTGTGGATGCTCGCGTTGACCGGGCCGACCTCGATGCACTGCGTCCCGAGCGGGGCGATGAAGCGGGCGTCGGAGGTACCGCCCCCGGTGCTCTCCTCCGGCGGCGCGCCAGCACACGCTGCAAGCACCTCGCGCGCGACGGCACGCAGTGGCCCCTCGGGCGTGTAGTACGGCTCGCCGCTGCGGTGCCAGTCGATGGCGAACTCCAGGCCGTGCGCCCGCAGCATTCCCTCGCACTCGCCAACCAGCCGGTCGGCGTCCCAGTGCGGGTTGTAGCGCAGGTTGAAGACCACCCGCAGCTCGCCGGGGATGACGTTGCTGGCACCGGTGCCGGCTTCGATGTTGCTCACCTGCAGGCTGGTCGGCGGGAAGCTTTCGTAGCCTTCGTCCCAGCGCCGCGAAGCGAGTTCGTGCAGGGCCGGCAAGGCCTGGTGGATCGGGTTGCGGGCCTGGTCCGGATAGGCGACGTGGCCCTGGATGCCCCGCACCCGCAGGGTCCCGGTCAGGCTGCCGCGGCGGCCGACCCGGAGCAGGTCGCCCAGCCGCGTGGTCGAGGACGGTTCGCCGGTGATGCACCAGTCGATGCGTTCGCCGCGCGTGGCGAACTCCCGGGCAACCCGGCGTACGCCGTCGATGGCATCGCCCTCTTCGTCGGAGGTCAGCAGGAGGGCCAGGCGCCCGGGATGGTCGGGATAGGCGGCGGCGAACTGTTCGGCGGCGACGACGAAGGCCGCCACGCTGCCCTTCATGTCGGCTGCGCCACGCCCGTACAGCACACCGTCGCGGATTTCCGGCCCGAACGGGTCGCTCGCCCAGTCCCCGCGCGGGCCGGGCGGGACCACGTCGGTATGCCCGAGCAGCAGCAGCGTGGGTCCGGCCGGGTCGCCATGGGTGGCGTACAGGTTGTCGACCTCGCCAAAACGCATGCGCTCGCAGGTGAACCCGGCCCGGGCCAACCGCTCCGCGACCAGTTCCTGGCAACCCGCGTCTTCCGGGGTCACCGACGGTCGCCGGATCAGCTCCTGCGCGAGCTCGAGGACCCCGGACATCAGGCCTTGCCGAACCGCTTCTTGAACCCGTTGTCGCTGAAGCCCTGGCTGACCTCCCCATCCGCGGTCACCACCACCGGCCGCCGGACCAGCTGCGGGTACTCGCGCAGCAGCAGCTTCCACTCTGCATCCGACCCCGGCTCCTTGCGATGGGACGGCAGTTGCCGCCACGTCGTGGAGGACTTGTTGATCATCGCGTCCCAACCACCGAGCTTGTCCTTCCATTCGACAAGTTCTTCGGGGCTGCGCGGATCGTCGCGGTAGTCGATGAATTCATGCTCGACACCAAAGCGGTCGAGCCACTTGCGCGCCTTGCGGCAGGTATCGCAATTCTTGAGGCCGTAGAGGGTGGTGGTCATCCCGCCAGCCCCCGCAGCAGCTCGTTCACCGACGTCTTCTCCCGCGTCCGCGCATCCACGCGCTTGACGATCACCGCGCAGTACAGCGAATGCGACCCGTCGGCTGCCGGCAGCTGCCCGGACACCACCACGCTGTAGGGCGGCACGTAGCCGTAGCTGACCTCGCCGGTCTCGCGGTCGTAGATCCGCGTGCTCTGGCCCAGGAACACGCCCATGCCGATCACGCTGTGGTGGCCGACCACCACGCCCTCGACCACCTC
>JAEWFH010000067.1 GCA_023388955.1 Pseudomonadota bacterium | reverse complement strand
AGTCCACGGCAATGTGCTCGATCCTTGGAATCTTCGGCCTGCAACCCGGCGACGACCTCGCCGGCCTGCGCCGGCAGGCGCTGGAACTGTCGCGCCGCCAGCGCCACCGCGGCCCCGACTGGAGCGGCGTCCATGCCGACGAGGGCGCGATCCTGGTCCACGAGCGGTTGGCCATCGTCGATCCGGCCGGGGGCGCCCAGCCGCTGGTCTCCGCCGACGGGAATCTGGTGCTGGCGGTCAACGGCGAGATCTACAACCACCGTGAACTGCGCGACGGGCTGTCGCAGGAGTGGCAGTTCCGCACCGGGTCGGACTGCGAAATCATCAATGCCCTGCAGGCGCAGGGGGGCGACCCGGGCGACTGGCTGCGCCGGCTCAACGGCATCTTCGCCTTCGCCCTGTGGGACCGGCGCAACCGCCGCTGGCTGGTCGCGCGCGACCCCGTCGGCGTAGTGCCTCTGTACTGGGGGCGCGACGGCAGCGGGCGCATGTGCGTGGCTTCGGAGATGAAGGCACTGGTCGGGATCTGCCACGACGTCGCCCAGTTCCCGCCCGGGCACTACTACGACAGCGACGGCGACCGGCTGGTGCGGTACTGGGAGCGCCCCTGGCGCGAGCACGACGCCACCGCCGGCGTGCAGGTCACGCACGGTGAACTGCGCGAGGCCTTCGAGGCCGCCGTGCACCGGCAACTGATGAGCGACGTGCCGTACGGCGTGTTGCTCTCGGGCGGGCTGGACTCCTCCCTCGTGGCGGCGTGCGCGGCGCGTTTTGCCCGCCGCCGCATCGAGGAGGACGACCGCGCCGAGGCCTGGTGGCCGCGGCTGCACTCGTTCGCGATCGGGCTGGAAGGCTCCCCGGACCTCGCCGCCGCCCAAGTCGCGGCCGACGCGCTGGGCACCGTGCACCACGGCTTCACCTACACCCTGCAGGAGGGCCTGGACGCACTCCCGGAGGTGATCCGCCACATCGAGAGCTACGACGTCACCACCGTCCGTGCCTCCACCCCGATGTACCTGCTGGCGCGGCGGATCCGCGCGATGGGGGTGAAGATGGTGCTGTCGGGCGAGGGCAGCGACGAGATCTTCGGCGGCTACCTGTACTTCCACAAGGCGCCCGACGCCCGCCAGTTCCACGAGGAACTGGTGCGCAAGCTCGACGCCCTGCACGAGTACGACTGCCTGCGCGCGAACAAATCGATGATGGCCTGGGGCGTGGAGGCGCGGGTGCCGTTCCTGGACCTGGAGTTCCTGGAGGTCGCCATGTGCATGGATGCCGCGGAGAAGATGGTGCGGCCGCGGCCGGCCGGGGGCGGAGGTGGCAACGGAGGCGACGCGCGCCCGATCGAGAAGGCGATGCTGCGCGAGGCCTTCGACGGTTGCCTCCCCGATTCCATCCTCTGGCGCCAGAAGGAGCAGTTCAGCGATGGCGTCGGCTACGGCTGGATCGACGGCCTGAAGGAATACGCTGGGACCCAAGTCGGTGGGCGCGAGTTCGCCTTTGCCGCCAGCCGCTTCCCGGTGAACCCGCCGATGACGAAGGAGGCCTACCTGTACCGGCACCTCTTCGAGCGCCACTTCCCGGGCGAGGCCTGCGCCCGCACCGTGCCGGGCGGCAAGTCGATCGCCTGTTCGTCACCGGCGGCGATTGCGTGGGACGCGGCGTTCGAGGCGGTGGCGGATCCGTCGGGGCGGGCGGTGGCGGGGGTGCACGGGGTGTCGTGACGGGCCTCGTCGCACCGGAGGCATTGAACCCCTCCCAGCCTTTCCCGTGCTAGGTTCGTCCCCGGGGCGGTACGTCGGTGCCGCTCCGCAAGGAGAACCGCAGGGCACATGCAGTGCCACCAGGGAGGGTAGAAATGCAGCAGGCTGTTCAGACGGTCCAGGCGGTGCAGAGGCGCCCCGCCAACATCGACCAGTTGATCCTGGTCATCCAGAGGGAGTTCCCGCGTGCCGGGATCCGTATTACCGGCCGGGCCCGTACAGTGCGGCGGCAAGCGGAACTCATGGCACAGCGCATCCGCGCGAGCCGGTCGGAGTTTCTGCGTACCTATCGCACGACCCGGCATATCCTCGAGATGGACGAATGGTTCCGACGGTATCCACGCGCGACCGAACAGGAGACGGTGGACGAGTTCGAACGGTTGATCCGAGAGGCCCGCGCGCGCGGGGCACTTGTCTCGAATCATCTGTCCGACAGCGCACGTGATATCAGCTGGCCCACGGGCACGGCGCGTGAGCTGGACCTGATCGAAGCGCGGATCAACGAGCTCGGCGCGACGGTGTTGCGTGAACCCCATGCGGCAGGTGGGAGGCACTGGCATGTGGACTGGTAGCTTCCGTTGGGTGCCTGCGGTCGTGCTGACAGCGGCGTTGGCATCGTGCGCGTCGCCGGGGGTGCCGCAGGAGCCGGTGGCCAGGGAAAGCGGACTTCCCGATGCAGCCTGGTGGTATGGGCTTGACCTGGAGCCCCGGGGGGACGAAGTCCACGGGATTGCGGTCGCGGAGTTCAGCCCGGACTGGTCGACGGCAACGGCCCTTGGGGAGCAAATGCTTGCACGCCATGTCCCCGCGGAAGGGTTCGCGCCCTACCGGGCATCGGGCTTCTCGTTCGTCGTCACCCAGGACCTGGATGGCGACGGTGCCGGGGAAGAGGTGTTCGTGGGTACCTTCGAGACCCGGAGCGGTACCCGCGGCCGGTTTCTGGCGGTCTCCCGTGAAGGGCGGCTGGTGCAGCATTTCGAGCACTCCGGCAGCGCCGGGTTCAGCGCACTGCTTCCCGTCGAGGGGGGCGTGCGCTGGTACAAGTGCCTGGACTGCGGCGAGTACGAGTCGCTCAGCTGGACCGGAGGGTCCTACGTTCTCGACTGACGGACGTGGGGTGCGGCAGGTCGTCCGGCCGGACGAGCTGCCGTACCCGGATCGCCATCACGCGATGGCCAATCCATCCACCTTTTGCCACCCGCGCGGCAACAACCCGCCACGGCTCGCCCGCGCACCCAGGTAATTCTCCAGGTCCCTCCACGCCAGGGTCATGGTGCGCGCACCCGACTTCACCAGCAGGCTGGCGCCCTCGGGCACCACGGCCACCGCCGCCACGCGCTCGGTGCCGAGCTTGGCCTTGGGGATGTTGATCAGCTTGTTGCCCTTGCCCTTGTCGAGCTCCGGCAGTTCGCCGACCGGGAAGGCCAGCAGGTGGCCGGCGGTGGTCACCACGACGATGCGGTCCTCGTCCACCGACTTGACCGGCGCGGGCTGCAGCACGCCGGCGCCCGTGGTCAACGACAGCATCGCCTTGCCGGCCTTGTTGCGGCTGGTGAGGTTGGCGAAGCGGGTCACGAAGCCGTAGCCGTGGCTGGAGGCGAGCACGAAGCGGTCCTCGTCGGTGCCGCTGGCCAGGGTCTCGAAGGAGGCGCCGGCCGCGGGTGAGAAACGCCCGGTGAGAGGTTCGCCGTTGCCGCGGGCCGAGGGCA
>JAEWFH010000022.1 GCA_023388955.1 Pseudomonadota bacterium | reverse complement strand
CGCTGATCGTCTACGGCCTGGAGTTGCTGCATCCATCGTATTTCTACCCGGCGGCGTGCCTGATCTGCGCGATCGTCGCACTGTCCATCGGCAGTTCCTGGACCGTGGCCGGCACCCTGGGCGTGGCCCTGATCGGCGTGGCGCAGGGCCTGGACATGTCGCCGGCGATCACCGCCGGTGCGGTGATCTCCGGCGCCTATTTCGGCGACAAGATCTCGCCGCTGTCGGACACCACCAACATCGCGCCGGCCGCCGCGGGCAGCGACCTGTTCGCGCACATCCGGCACATGACCTGGACCACGGTGCCGAGCCTGGCGATCGCACTGGTGCTGTTTACCGCGATCGGCCTGGGCAGCGGGGCCCCCGATGACGGCGGCCAGGCGTTCGGCGACCTCCCGGTCGTGCTGGGCGAGCACTTCGAGCTGGGCTGGCACCTGCTGATCCCGATGGCGGTCGTGTTCGTGCTGGCGATGATCGGGTTTCCCGCCTACCCGAGCATCCTGGTCGGCGCGCTGCTGGGCGCGTTGTTCGCGGTCCTCTTCCAGCCCGGCATCGTCATCGCGTTGGCGGACAACGCCGAGCTGTCGCGCCCGATGGCGCTCACCGCCGGTGCCTGGAGCGCGCTGTCGGACGGCTACCGGGCCAGCACCGGCAACCCCGCGGTCGATGACCTGCTCACCCGCGGCGGCATGGTCAGCATGCTCAACACGGTGTGGCTGATCGTATGTGCGATGGGCTTCGGCGCGATGATGGAGGCCACCGGGCTGCTGGAGCGGATGATCCGCAGCGTGCTCAAGGCGGCGAAGTCGACCGGCTCGCTGATCGCCGCGACCATCGGCACCGCCGCCACGGCCAACGTCGTTGCCGCCGACCAGTACATGTCCATCGTCCTGACCGGCCGGCTGTACAAGCCCGAGTACGACCGCCGTGGCCTGGCCCCGGTGAATCTGTCACGGGCGCTGGAGGACGGCGGCACCATCACCTCGCCGCTGGTGCCCTGGAACACCTGTGGCGCGTACATGGCCGCCACGCTCGGGGTGGCCACGTTCGACTACCTGCCCTTCGCCTTCTTCAACGTCGTCAATCCACTGCTGGCCATCGTGCTCGGCTACCTGGGCTTCAAGGTCCTGAGGGAGCCGGCCGGCAGCGACGCCGCGACCCTCGCGGCCGGGCCGCAAGGCGACGCCCCACCCAGGGCCGGCTGACCGCGGCCCACAACCGGATCGATCGGAAAACAGCGCATGGAAAAGACCCCTCTCCACGGTATGTGGTCCTCGCGCCTGGCGTTCATCCTGGCGGCCACCGGTTCGGCCGTGGGGCTGGGCAATATCTGGCGCTTCCCCTACCTGGCCTCCGACAACGGCGGCGGGGCCTTCGTGCTGGTCTACCTGGGCTGCATCTTCTTCGTCGGTCTGCCGGTGCTGATCGCCGAGATCCTGATCGGCCGCCACGGCCGCCGCAGCCCGATCACCACCCTGACCGCGATCACCCGCGAGACCGGCGCCGCGCGCGGCTGGATCGGCATCGGCTGGATCGGGATCGTCGCCGGCGTGCTGATCCTGAGCTTCTACAGCGTGGTCGGCGGCTGGACCCTGCGCTATGCCTGGCTGTACCTGGCGCAGCTGTTCGGCGGCCCGGCCATCACCGACCCGCCGGCGGTGTTCGGCGGGATGCTGGCCGACCCGGTCGGGCTCGCGTTCTGGCACGCGCTGTTCATGGGCGTCACGGTGGGCGTGGTGGCCCTGGGCGTGGAGAAGGGCCTGGAGCGCGCGGTGCGCTTCCTGATGCCGGCGCTGTTCCTGACCCTGCTGTTGCTGGTCCTCTATGGCGCCACCACCGGGCACTTGGGCCAGGCCGCGAACTGGCTGTTCAAGCCGGACTGGAGCAAGGTCGATGCCGGGGTGTTCGTCGCCGCCATGGGGCAGGCCTTCTTTACCCTGAGCCTGGGCATGTGCGCGATGATGACCTATGGCGCCTACCTGCCCGCCAACGTGTCGATCCCGCGCACCGTCGCGATCGTGGCGGTGTGCGACACCACCGTGGCGCTGATGGCGGGGCTGGCGATCTTCCCGATCGTGATCGGCTTCGGCATCAGCCCGGAAGGCGGTGGCCCGGGCCTGATCTTCACCTCGCTGCCGCTGGCCTTCGAGGCCATGACCGGCGGCATCGTGTACGGCCTGGCGTTTTTTGCACTGCTGTTCGTCGCCGCCTGGACGTCCTCGATCTCGCTGCTGGAGCCCGCCACCGCCTACCTGGTCGAGCGCGGACGCAGCCGCAAGGGCGCCGCGATCATGATGGCCCTGCTGTGCTGGGCACTCGGCGTGCTCACCGTTTTCTCGTTCAACCTGTTGTCGCACGTGCGCCTGCTCGACCGCGACCTGATGGGCATGATCGAGCTGATTGCCAACGACATCATGTTGCCGGTTGGTGGCCTGCTGATCGCCCTGTTCGCAGGCTGGGTGCTCAAGGACGGCATCCTGCGCGAGCAGCTGGCCGGCATCCCGGCCTGGGGTTTCACGCTGTGGCGCTGGCTGCTGCGGCTGCTGTGCCCCCTGCTGGTGGCCGCGGTCCTGATCAACGCACTTCTCTGACCTGACGGAGGCCTTCCCGATGCTGCAGAACCTTCTGGCACGCAAGCCGATCGAACCGGCGGGCCACGTCGATGCCGGCGAACCCTTCGAAGGCAGCCTGGAGGGCGAGGCCACCCTCAAGCGCACCCTGACCGCGCGCCACCTGGTGCTGATGGGCATGGGCGCGGTGATCGGCGCGGGCATCTTCGTGGTCACCGGCCAGGCCGCGGCCGAGCACGCCGGGCCGGCGATCATGCTCAGCTTCGTGCTGGCCGGGATCGCCTGCGGCCTGGCGGGGCTGTGCTACGCCGAGTTCGCGGCACTGCTGCCGGTCTCCGGCAGCGCCTACTCCTATGCCTATTCCACCCTGGGCGAGTTCGTGGCCTGGTTCATCGGCTGGTGCCTGGTGCTGGAGTACCTGTTCGCCGCCTCCTCGGTGGCGGTGGGCTGGTCGAGCTACACCGTGAGCTTCCTGACCAGCAGCCTCGGACTGCCCTTTCCGGAAGCGCTGGCCAACGCCCCGATCGGCTGGACCGGCACGGAATTCGTCGCCACCGGCGCGATCGTCAACCTGCCGGCCATCCTCCTGGTCGCCGCGGTCGCGGCGCTGGGCTACCGCGGCGTCACCCAGTCGGCCTTCGTCAACGCGGTGATCGTGGCGATCAAGGTGGCGGTGATCGCGGCCTTCATCGGCTTTGGCGCGCAGTACATCGACCCGGCCAACTGGGTCCCGTTCATTCCCGAGTCCCAGGGTCCGGGCCGGTTCGGCTTCGACGGGGTGACGCGGGCGGCGGCGATCGTGTTCTTCGCCTACATCGGCTTCGACGCGGTCTCCACCGCGGCCGGCGAGGCCAAGAACCCGCAGCGCGACATGCCGCGCGGCATCCTCGGTTCGCTGGTGGTATGCACGATCATCTACATCGCCGTATGCGCGGTGCTGACCGGCATGACCCACTACAGCCTGCTGGGCACCGCCAAGCCGGTGGTCAGCGCGCTGGAACCCTACGAATCACTGGCCTGGCTGAAGACCGCCACCGAGATCGGCGCCATCGCCGGCCTGTCCTCGGTGGTGCTGGTGATGCTGATGGCGCAGCCGCGGATCTTCTACACCATGTCCCGCGACGGGCTGCTGCCCAAGCTGTTCGGCAAGGTCCACCCGCGCCACCGCACCCCGCACGTCAGCACCATCATCGTCGGCGTGGTGGCCGCCGCACTGGCCGGGGCACTGCCGCTGAGCGTGCTTGGCGAACTGGTCTCGATGGGCACCCTGCTGGCCTTCTCCACGGTCTGCGCCGGGGTGCTGGTGCTGCGCTACACCCAGCCGGGCCTGGAGCGGCCGTTCCGGGTGCCGGCGGCCTGGCTGATCTGCTCGCTGGGCGTGCTCACCTGCCTGTACCTGTTCTGGCAGGCCTTCGTCGAGCACTGGATGGTCTTCGTCGGCTGGACCATATTCGGCCTGCTCATCTACGCCCTCTACGGCTACCGCAACAGCAAGTTGCGCAGGGCGCAATAGGCGCCCCCGGCGCGGTATTGCGCCGAACGGCAAACCACGACACACGCCCGCCAACGCCCCGCCACCCGCGGGACACCCCCCTCCATCCGCGGCGCACCCACGCCCCCGCCGTGTGCGGCGCAATACGCCGCCCAAGGGGCGGCTATTGCGCCCTACCGGTAGAATCCGGCGCATGGACCTTGCCCCTTTCGACATGCAGGCTTTCGACCGCTGCGCCAACGAGCTCGTCGCCAACGTGCGCGAGCTGGCCGCGCGCGGCTGGACGCCGGCGACCAGCAGCAATTTCTCCATGCGCATGGACGATGCGCACGTCGCGATCACCGCGTCCGGCGGCGACAAGGGCCGGCTGGAAGCCTCCGGGATCATGGTGGTCGACCTGGACGGCCACGCGGTGGGCAGCGACCGTCGCCCGTCGGCCGAGACCGGGCTGCATACCGGGTTGTACCGGCGCTTCCCGGACGTCGGTTGCGTGCTGCACACGCATTCCCACAACCAGACCGTGGCCTCGCGGCTGTTCGCGGCGCAGGGCCTGGTGCGGCTGGAAGGCTACGAGCTGCTGAAGGCCTTCGCCGGCACCGACACCCATGACACCCACCTGGAGCTGCCGGTGCTCCCCAACAGCCAGGACATGGACGAGCTGTCGGCGCTGGCGGACGGCTGGCTGGAACGGCAGCCGATGTGGGGCTACCTGATCGACGGCCACGGGCTGTATGCCTGGGGCCGGGACATGGCCGGGGCCCGGCGCCACCTGGAGGCGTTCGAGTTCCTCCTCGGCTGCGAACTGGACCTGAGGAGGTTGCGCGCATGAGCCGCCTGCGGATCTTTGACGAGCACGACCCGGCCAGCGCGCGGGTCGACACCCGCGACGCCGCCCGCATCGCGAAGGAACTGGCGCCACTGGGCGTGGACTTCCAGCGCTGGGAGGCCAGTGCACCGGTCGCCGCGGGCGACCCGCCGCAGGAGATCCTGGACGCCTACCGGGCCGACATCGACCGGCTGGTGGCCGAACGCGGCTTCCGGAGCGTCGATGTGGTCTCGATCGCACCGGACCACCCGCAGCGCGAACAGATGCGGGCGAAGTTCCTCGACGAGCACTTCCACAAGGAGGACGAGGTCCGCTTCTTCGTCGACGGCTCGGGCCTGTTCACCCTGCACGTGGACGGCAGTGTCTACGAAATCCTCTGCGAGAAGGGCGACCTGATCTCGGTCCCCGACGGCACCACGCACTGGTTCGACATGGGGCCGGAGCCGCGCTTCGTGGCGATCCGTTTCTTCACCGACCCGGAAGGCTGGGTCGGGCACTTCACCGGCAGCGACATCGCCACCCGTTTCCCCCGCTACGAGCCCGGCGCATGAAAGCGATCCTTACCGACATCGAGGGCACCACCAGCTCGATCTCCTTCGTGAAGGACGTGCTGTTCCCGTATGCGCGCCGCGCCCTACCCGGTTTCGTGAAGGCCCGCGGCCAGGAGCCGGCGGTGCGCCGCTGGCTGGACGAGGTCGCCACCGAGCTGGGCGGCATGTGCCAGGACGCCATGGTGGTGGAGGTGCTGCAGGGCTGGATCGACCAGGACCGCAAGCACACCGCGCTCAAGGCCCTGCAGGGGATGATCTGGGCCGACGGCTACCGCAGCGGCGACTTCCAGGCGCACTTCTACCCCGACGCCGTGGAGGCCATGCGGCGCTGGCGCGAGGCCGGGATCCCCGTCCACGTGTACTCCTCCGGCAGCGTCCCGGCGCAGCGGATGCTGTTCGGACACAGCTCGGCCGGCGACCTGACCGGCCTGGTCTCGGGCTGGTACGACACTACCACCGGGCCCAAGCGCGAAGCGGAGAGTTACCGGAAGATCGCCGCCGAGATCGGCCTGCCCGCCAACGAAATCCTGTTCCTGTCCGACGTGGTCGCCGAACTGGACGCCGCCCGCGACGCCGGCCTGGCCACCACCCTGCTCGACCGCCGCGAGGACTACCCGTTCCCGCGCACCGTGGCGGAATGGAACGCCCACCCGCGCGTGGAATCCTTCACCGACCTCCCCACCCCGTGACCCGTAGGGCGCAATAGGCGCCCCCGGTGGGCCGCTATTGGCGCCCTACGGGTTGGCCGATTGCAGGCGGTACGTGGTGGTGGCGCGTTGTTCGCCTTGCCACCGGTCCTGGGCGCGCACCTCGACCTCGTGTTCGCCAATGTCCAGGTTCGTGGGCAGGGCACCCCGCCACAGGTGCGTGCCGGGCTGGGCCTCCGGCGAGCGGTCATAGCCGCGCAGCGACGCGGCTTCGTCGTCGCGCACGTTCTCGGCGAGCAGGCGTGGGTCCGCGCGCTCGACGCGGCGCATCGGCTGCCAGTCGCCGCCGGCGACGCGGTACTCGACCACGGTGTCGGGCGTGCCCATGAACACGTTCGCGTACACGCCCCACGCGGGGTACGCGCCTTGGCGCAGGACCCTGGGCGCATGCAGGGCCATGGCCGGTGTCAGCGACGGGTCACCCTGGCCCAGCCGCGCCGGATGCCAGGCCAGCCGGTAGTCGCCGGCCTCGATGTGCAGCGTCGCGAAGCCGTTGGGGGTACCGTCGGCCATGGTGGCATCGGGAATCCCGGCCTCGTCCTTCACCCCGGACCAGAACGCGCCACAGGCCGCGCCGAGGTTGTACTCGTGCAGCGGCGTGGCCCCGATCCAGCCGCTGGCCGCGTCGTGGAACACGTGGCGCTGGACATGGCCATGCCCGCTCAGCAACAGCACTTTGTCGAAGCGCGCCAGCAGCCCGAACAGGCGCTCGCGGTCGGCGCCGCGGAAGGTCTCGATCGTCGGATCGGGATGGGTATCGAAGAACGGGATGTGCGCACCGACCACGACCATGTGCCCGTCGGGCAGCGTCGCCAGGTACGACTCCAGGAAGGCGAACTGGTCCGCGCGCAGGCCGCCGGTGTACGCCGGGCGCTGGCCCGGCTGGTAGACCACGTTGTCGAGCAGGACGAAGGCCACGCCCTCCTCCTCCCAGGCATAGGTGTCCGGGCCGAAGGTATGCCGGTACGTCAGCAGTGAACCGGCATCGTCGGCGGCATCGAAGTCCAGGTCGTGGTTGCCCGGCACGTGCAGCCAGGGGACGTCCAGCGAGGCGGTATGCGCGTTGAGCGCCGGGTACAGCGACAGCTCGTCGTCGACGAGGTCGCCCAAGCTGAGGCCGAAGGCCGCCGGCGGCCGGGTGGCGATGTCGGCGACGATGTCGCGGGCGTAGTAGTCCACGTCGGCGGTGTTCTTCACCTGGGGATCGGCCAGGACCAGAACCTCCAGCGGGCCCGGCGCGGCCGGGGCCGGTTGCAGGGCGATCTCCATGCGCTCCACCGACTGCGCCGGGATGCCGCCAAAGCGCAGCTCCGGCGATCCGTCCGGGAAATGGTGCCGCCAGAACTCCGGCAGGCCATTGGCGCCGGTGGCCACGGAGTACCCCGGCGGTTTGATGGCGAACACGGTGTCCCCGTCGCGCACCGCCAGGGTGAACTCCCCGTGCGCGTCACTGGCCACCACCTCGCGGCCATTGGACACCTTGACCCCGGGCAGCAGCGCCTCGCCGGGGTCGTGCCGGCCGTTGGCGTTCGCATCGACATAGGCCACGCCCGGAGCCTGCAGCTCCGTGGCATGGAGGACCGTCCCGGCCAGGGCCAGGGTGAAAGCCAGTAGCAGGGCGTCCGTGCGCATCATCGTGTCCCCCTTTTCCCGTGCGGGCCGGCGTCAGTCGGCCCAGGCATTGCGGGCGGCCGCCAGCACCACGCCGTCGGTCACCAGCTTCACCGCAGCCGCGACGTCGCCGTCCATGGCCCGGTCGCGCTCCATGAAGGCGATGCGCCCGCGGATCGCGGCATGGGCGGCCGCGACCGCCCGGCCCGGACGGAATTCCGGGGCCGCCGCCAGCTCGGCACGCAGGCCCTCGACCTCCTGCTCGAACGCGGCGCGCAATGCGTCCTGGCCGGCACGCGGCTCACCGGCCACCTTGTGCCCCAGCGCTTCCGCGTCGCCTTCGCGCGCCATTGCCCGGGCGGCGTTGATCATCTGCAGCCGCAGGTCCAGCGCCTGCGCGGCGGTGTACAGCTCCAGCCCCAGCACCTTGCCCAGGTCCCCGACCATGCCCAGCACGTGGCGCGCCTCGTTGGCGCCCATGGACACGTGGTCCTCGGCGTTGGCACTGGTCGGGATCGAGTACACCGAGGCCGGCATGGCCCGGCTGGCCAGGTCGTTGACGATCGCCGCGGCGGTGTACTGGACGATCATGAAGCCCGACTCGGTCGCGTCCTCGTTGCCGATCAGGAACGCCGGCAGGCCGTCGTTGGTGGCCGGGTCGACCAGCTTGTTGAGGCGGCGCTCGGAGATGCTGGCCAGGGTCGGGATCGCCGCCTTGACGTAGCTCATCACCAGCGCCAGCGGCATGCCATGGAAGTGCCCGGCGGAGATCACCTGCTGCTCGACGTGCTCACGCTCGGCGTCGGGGAACACGATCGGGTTGTCGGTCAGCGCGTTGAGTTCGACCTCCAGCACCCGCGCCGCCTGCGCCACCGCGTCGCGCACCGCGCCGTGCACCTGCGG
>JAEWFH010000014.1 GCA_023388955.1 Pseudomonadota bacterium | reverse complement strand
GAGCGCCAGGTCACCAACGTCGCCGCCGGTACCGAGGGCACCGACGCGGTGAATCTCGATCAGCTCAATGCCGTCGCCGACGTGGCCGAGAACACCGACCGTTACTTCAAGGCCAGCGGCGAGGGTGAGGCGTTCGTCGATGGCGAGGAGGCGACTGCGGCCGGCTCCGACGCGCTGGCCGGCGCCGACTATGCGACGGCCATGGGTTCGGGCAGCAGCGTCCTTGGGGTGGGCGGTTCCGGATTCGGCAGCGGCGCCTTCGTGGGAGGCGATTTCGCCACGGCAGTGGGCTATGGGGCTTCCGCCGTGGGGCACAACTCGCTGGCCAGCGGCAGCAACGCTTCGGCCAACGGTGACTCCAGCATCGCCGTGGGTGGCGAGCTGTATATCCTCGACGAGGTCACCGGCGAGGTGATCCTCGACGGCGGCCCGACGATGGCCAACGAGATGGGCGCGGTGGCGCTGGGCGCGGGTGCCCAGGCCAACGGTGCCTTCAGTCTGGCCAGCGGCACCGCAGCCCTGGCCGACGGGCTGCAGGGCTCGGCGGTGGGCTACAGCAGCATCGCCGGTGGTGATGCCTCGTCTGCCTTCGGCGGTTTCTCCGAGGCGACGGGCTTTGGCGCCAGCGCACTGGGATACGGTGCGGTGGCCTCGATGGACGGCAGCACCGCGGTGGGCTTCGGCTCGACCGCCAGCGGCGAGTCCAGCGTGGCAGTGGGCGAAGGGTCGCTGGCCACCGGGTACAACAGCGTGGCGGTCGGCGGTGCGAGCTTCTTCGGCCTGCTGCCGACGGAGGCTTCCGGTGACTACGCCACTGCAGTGGGTGCCGCGGCGTGGACGTCCGGCTTCAACAGCACCGCGGTGGGCAGCTGGTCGACGGCCTCCGGCGACAATGCGCTGGCACTGGGTGCGGATGCCACGGCTTCGGCCGAAGGCAGCGTTGCGCTGGGCCAGGGTTCGACCGCCGACCGGGCCAATACAGTGGCCGTCGGCGACCGGCAGATCACCGACGTCGCCGCGGGTACCGAGGGCACCGACGCGGTGAACCTGGACCAGCTTAATGCCGTCGCCGACGTGGCGGAGAACACCGACCGTTACTTCAAGGCGACCGGCGAGGGCGAGTCCTTCGTACTCGGCGAAGATGCGGTGGCCGCCGGCTCCAATGCCATGGCCGACGCCGACTACGCCACGGCGGTGGGTTCCAGCAGCGCCGCGCTTGGCATGGGTGCCTCCGCATTCGGCAGCGGGTCGGTCGCGACCGGCCAGTACGCCACGGCCTCGGGCTACAACGCGGTGGCGGATGCGGACTCCAGTACCGCCATCGGCGGCTCCCTCTACTACGAGGACCCGACCACGGGGGAGGTCATCTTCGAGCAGACCACCTCCGCCTCGGATTTCGGCGCCAGTGCCTTCGGCGCGGGCGCGCAGGCGGACGGCTTCCTCGGCACGGCCGTGGGCGCCGCGGCGGTCGCCAGCGGCGGACAGGCGATCGGCGCGGGCTACAGCAGCTCGGCGACCGGTGACTACGCCTCCGCGTATGGCGGCTTCAGCTCGGCCGGCGGGTACCAGTCCACGGCGCTGGGCTACGGGTCGGAGGCATCCAGCGACTACGCCACCGCCGTCGGCGTCGCCGCCCTCGCCAATGGCGCCGGAGCGGTGGCGGTCGGCGAGTACAGCGAAGCCAGCGGCGCCGAGAGCGTCGCGGTGGGCGGAACGGGCTTTGGCCTGTTCTCCACGGAGGCCACCGGCGACGGCGCCTCCGCACTGGGTGCCGGGGCTTGGGCTTCCGGCGACAGCAGCACGGCCATCGGCTGGATGAGCAGCGCCGACGAAGCCGGCTCCACCACGCTCGGCGCCTCCACCTGGGCTGCGGGAACCGATGCCACGGCCCTGGGCTACGGGGCCTACGCTGCGGCAAACAACAGTGTCGCCCTGGGCGCGGGATCGGTTGCCGACCGTGCCGACTCGGTCTCCGTGGGTGAGGTGGGCGGCGAGCGCCAGGTCACCAACGTGGCGGCCGGCACCGAGGGCACCGACGCGGTGAACCTGGACCAGCTCAACGCGGTGGCCGAGGTGGCGGAGAACACCGACCGCTATTTCAAGGCGACCGGCGAGGGCGAGGCGTACGTGGAAGGCGAGGACGCCGTCGCGGCCGGCTCCGATGCCCTGGCCGAGGGCGACTACGCCACGGCGGTCGGTGCCTCCAGCACCGCGATCGGGACCGGCGCTTCGGCCTTCGGCAGCGGTGCGATGGCGATGGGTGACTACGCCACCGCCAACGGCTTCAATGCCAGCGCAGTGGGCAGCAACTCGGTGGCCAGCGGCAGCGGCGCGACCGCGGCCGGCGATTCGAGCATCGCCGTGGGTGGCGAGCTGTATATCGTCGACGAGGTGACCGGCGAGGTGATCCTCGAAGGCGGTCCGACGATGGCCAACGAGATGGGCGCGGTGGCGCTGGGCGCGGGTGCCCAGGCCAACGGCGCCTTCAGCACCGCCACCGGCACGGCGGCCATGGCGGACGGCACGCAGGCCTCGGCGGTGGGTTACAGCAGCTACGCAGGTGCGGACGGCGCTTCTTCCTTCGGCAGCTTCGCCGAGTCGACCGGCTTCCTGTCCTCGGCCATCGGGTACGGGGCGACCGCCGGAAGCGACTACGCCACCGCCGTCGGCGCCGCGGCGAGCGCGAGTGGTGCCAACGCCACCGCGCTGGGCAGCTACAGCAACGCCAGCGGCTCGGACAGCACCGCCGTCGGCACCGACGCAATTGCCAGCGGGACCAACAGCGTTGCGGTTGGCGGCGCACTGTTCGGCTTCCTGCCGGCGGAAGCGTCCGGCGAGTACTCCACCGCCGTGGGTGGCGGTGCCTGGGCACCGGGCATGAACAGCACGGCGCTGGGCAACGCCTCGATGGCGCTGGCGGACAACAGCGTGGCGCTGGGTGCCGACTCGCTTGCGGACCGCGACAACAGCGTGTCCGTCGGCGATGTGGGCAACGAACGGCAGATCACCAACGTCGCGGAAGGCACCGAAGCCACCGATGCCGTGAACCTCTCCCAGCTGCAGGCCGTCGCGGACGTGGCAGGCGAAACCAGCCTGCACTTCCAGGCCACTGGCGAGGGCGCTGCGACGGTGGTTGGCGAGGAGTCGCTGGCGGCGGGTTCCAACGCATTGGCCGAAGGCGACTACGCAACCGCGGTTGGCTCGGCCAGCAGCGCGATCGGCGAAGGTGCCAGCGCACAGGGTTCGGGTGCGGTATCCATCGGGGCCGGGGCCACGGCCAGTGGCTTCAATTCGGTCGCCACGGCAGACAACGCCACCGCGAGTGGCGCCAACGCCATCGCTTCCAACGAG
This sequence comes from Pseudomonadota bacterium, assembly GCA_023388955.1. Classification (GTDB taxonomy): domain Bacteria; phylum Pseudomonadota; class Gammaproteobacteria; order Xanthomonadales; family Xanthomonadaceae; genus Novilysobacter. The sequence continues at coordinate 15,660 of JAEWFH010000014.1, read as the reverse complement.
TACGCAACCGCGATGGGCGCCGAAAGCGAAGCAAGCGGGCTGTATGCCACGGCGACCGGTGCGGCGGCGCTGGCCACCGGCGACGGCGCCGTCGCCACCGGTACGCTGAGCGAAGCGTCCGGGATGCAGTCCACGGCCAATGGCTTCTACGCCTCCGCTTCCGGCGACCTGGCCACGGCGGTGGGTGCCGAGAGCAACGCCAGCGGGATCAGTGGTGCGGCGCTCGGGTACGCCGCCGAGGCGGGCGGAATGTTCTCCACCGCGCTTGGTGGAATGGCGACTGCCGACGGCAACAACAGCACCGCGGTCGGCAACAGCGCCCGCGCCGCGGGTGCCGACACTACCGCCATGGGCGCCGACAGCCTGGCGGTTGGAGCGGGCTCGACCGCGCTCGGCCAGGGTGCCCTGGCGGTGGCGCGCAACAGCGTGGCGATCGGACAGGACGCCATCAGCGACCGGGAAGATGCAGTCTCGTTCGGTACGGCCGGAGCCGAGCGCCAGCTCATCCACGTGGCGGCCGGCACGATGGGGACCGACGCGGCCAACATGGCGCAGCTGGGCTCGATCGCGTCCTCGCTGGGGGGGGGTGCCGGATTCAGCGGCGGTGTGTTCGCGCCACCCAGCTACATGATCCAGGGCAACGCCTACGGTGATGTCGGTGCGGCGTTCGCGGCAGTCGATTCACGCCTCAGCGAGCTGCAGGTTTCGATCGAGGGCATTCCAGGCCAGCCGGGCCCCCGCCCGAAGCCTGGCCGGCAGATGGTGCAGATGACCACCGTGGCGGCGGAGCCGCAGGCGGCGAGCGTGGGGGCTGCCCCGGAGGCAGGGGCTGGGACGGGTGCGTCGATTCCCGCAGGGGATGGCGAAGGCCTGGCCATCGGAAGCAGCAGCCATGCGTTCGAGGACGGCGACATCGCGATCGGGAACAACGCCACCGTCAATGCCGCCAACAGCACCGCGCTGGGCACCAACAGCCAGGTTTCGGCTGATGCGGACAACGCCGTCGCGATCGGTGCGGACACCAATGTGCAGGCCAGCGGCGGTACCGCGCTGGGCCAAGGCGCCACGGTGACCGCGGAAGGTGCGGTCGCGATCGGACAGGGCTCGGTGGCCGGCGAGGCGAACACGGTCTCCGTGGGTTCGGCGGACAACCAGCGGCGCGTCACCAACGTCGCCACCGGTACCGCTGCTACCGACGCCGCCAACGTCGGCCAGGTCCAGGCGGCCGATGCGGCGACCCTGGCCTCGGCGCAGGCGTACTCCGATGCCGGTTCGGCGCAGGCGGTCACCACGGCCAATGCCTACACCGACACCGCTTCGGCGCAGACGCTGACCTCGGCCCGGAACTACACCGACCAGCAGTTCACCGTCCTCAACGATGACTTCAACCAGCTGCGCGCGCAGGTCGACCACCGCTTCTACGAGGTCGACAAGCGCTTCGACCAGATGGGCGCGATGAGCGCGGCGATGTTGAACATGGCCACCAGTGCCGCTGGCGTGCGGACCCAGAACCGCATCGGTGTCGGCGTTGGCTACCAGGGTGGTGAATCGGCCCTGTCGGTCGGCTACCAGCGGGCGATCTCCGATCGCGCGACGGTGACGGTCGGCGGTGCCTTCAGCGGCGATGACACCTCGGTGGGCGCGGGCGTCGGCTTCGGCTGGTGACCCGTCCCTCCATCCCATGACAGTTCCAACCGGAGAACGAGAACACATGACCGTGAATACCAGGAACCTCCGCGTATCCCTGCTGGCGTCGGTGATCGCCGCCGCGGTCGCGGGACCCGCGCTCGCCGCCGGACAGGCCCCGCTGGAAGTCCGGCCGATGCAGGCCCTGGCGACCGGGCAGGATGACGGCTCCCGCCTGATCGTGAAGTACCGTGACGGGCGCGCTGCGCCTGCCACCAAGGCGCAGGCGGTGGAGTCCGCCGCCCGGCGTGCGCTCACCTCGCGCCTGACCCGCAATGGCGTTGCCAATGCCCCGGCGCCGGCCGCCCGCCACCTGCGTTCGATGTCGATCGGCGCGGACGTGGTGAAGCTCTCGCGCAGGCTGGATGCCGCGCAGCTGGAGGCGGTGGTCCGCGAGCTGCGTGCCGACCCGGCGGTGGAGCGGGTCGAGATCGACCGGATGAAGCAGCACACCGGTGCCGCGCGCATCCAGGCCGACGTCCAGCCGGCGCTGGTGCCGGACGACCCGTACTACGCCCAGTACAACTGGCACCTGCAGGACACCGCCGGTGGCATCCACGCCGAGGAGGCCTGGGACGTGTCCACCGGCGAGGGCACCGTGGTGGCCGTCCTCGACACCGGCATCATCCCGCATCCCGACATGGACGCGAACATGCTCGAGGGCTATGACTTCATCAGCGACGCCTTCGTGTCGCGACGTGCGACCGATGATCGGGTACCGGGTGCGCACGACTACGGTGACTGGAACGACGATGCCACCCAGTGCCAGGTCAGCACCAGCTCCTTCCACGGCACCCACGTGGCCGGCACGGTGGCCGAACTGACCAACAACGGCGAAGGCATGGCAGGCATCGCCCACGATGCCCAGGTCCTTCCGGTCCGCGTGCTGGGCCGCTGCGGCGGGTACACCTCCGACATCGTGGATGCGGTGGTGTGGGCTGCCGGTGGCGACGTGCCCGGGATCCCGGCGAACGAGAACCCGGCGGAAGTGATCAACCTGAGCCTGGGTGGCAGCGGGGCATGCGCGCAGTCGGAGCAGGACGCCTTCGCCCTGGCGCGCAGCCTGGGTGCCCTGGTGGTGGTCGCCGCCGGCAACTCCAACAGCGACGTGTCCAACTTCAGCCCGGCCAACTGCGACAACGTGGTCCGCGTCGGTGCCGCGAGGATCAACGGGGGCCGCGCCTCGTACTCCAACTACGGCTCGATGATCCACCTTGCGGGGCCAGGCGGTGGCGGCGGTGCCGACGGCAACCCCAACGGGTACGTGTGGCAGGCGGCCAATGACTCCGACACCTCGCCGGAGCTGGGCCAGCCGACCTACATGGGCATGGCCGGTACCTCGATGGCCTCACCGCACGTTGCCGGCGTCGCCGCGCTGGTGCAGTCGGCGGTGGTGGCCGCCGGTGGCGAGCCGCTGTCCCCGGCGGCGCTCCAGGACATCCTGGTGGACAACGTCCGCCCGTTCCCCGCGACCCCCGACCGGCCGCTGGGCGCGGGCCTGCTGGATGCACCGGGTGCGCTTGCCGCTGCGCTGGACGGCGACACGGATCCGGATCCGGACCCGGGCGAGCCTGATGCCATCGAACTCACCAATGGTGTGGCGTTGACCGGCCTGTCGGGTGCGGCGGGGTCGAGCACCCTGTACAGCATCGAGGTGCCGGCCGGCGAGCAGATGCTCAGCGTGATGAGCTATGGCGGCACCGGCAACGTGAGCGTGTACGTCAGTGCCGGCGAGGCACCGACGGTCGAAGAGCACGACCGGGGCTCCGCCCGTCCGGGCAACAACGAAACCGTCCGCATTCCGCGTCCGGAGGCGGGGACCTACTACATCCTGGTAGTGGGCGAGCGGGCGTTCAGCCGCCTGTCGCTGCAGGCACGGTACTGAGTCCAGGAAGACGAGGCACTGCCGCAGGGACGCGGCTTCCAGGGACCCCGGGACCCCGGCCAGGCAGGCCGGGGTCCTGAAACAGAAAAGCCCGCCGGATGGCGGGCTTTTCTGTCACCTGCGGAAGCAGGATCACCGGTGCATCACTTGATCTTGCCTTCCTTGTAGATCACGTGCTTGCGGACGACGGGATCGTACTTCTTGATCTCCATCTTGGCCGGCGTGTTCTTCTTGTTCTTGTCGGTCGTGTAGAAATGACCGGTTCCGGCCGAGGAGATCAGGCGGATCTTGTCGCGCTTGGAAGCCATGGTTCAGTCCTCCTCAGATCTTTTCGCCGCGGGCGCGGAGGTCGGCGAGGACGGCGTCGATGCCGTTCTTGTCGATGGTGCGCAGGGCGGCAGTGGAAACACGCAGCTTCACCCAGCGGTTCTCGCTGGCGACCCAGAACCGGCGCTCGTGCAGGTTCGGCATGAAGCGGCGGCGGGTCTTGTTCATGGCATGCGAGACGTTGTTGCCGGTCGTCGTACGCTTGCCGGTGACTTGGCATACACGGGCCATTACGCACCTCGTAGATTTCGGTTGGGCTCCCCTTGGCCAGGGAAGCGGCGGCCCCGCCAGGCCACGGGAGTGACTGGCGCGCGATACGGGAACACGTCCGCACGGGGCGGTGCTGGACGGCCGGAATCGCGCTTCCGGACGCAGCGAGCCGGGCATTATGCACCCGTCGTCATGTAGGGCGCAATAGCCGCCCCCCGGCGGCGTATTGCGCCGGATGCCCGCCACCCGGCAGGCCGCCACGGCAACGGTTCGCCATCCCGCGCGACACGTCCGGGCGCAACACGTCCCGGCGTAATACGGCGTTCCGCCTATTGCGCCCTACGCGTCGGCGGACGTGGCCTTCTGGTCGGTGATCCAGGCGCGGACCTGCTCCTCCAGGACGGGCAGGGGCACCGAGCCCATCGCCAGCACCATGTCGTGGAAGGCCTTGATGTCGAAATCCGCGCCCAGGGCCTGCTCGGCCTCGCCGCGCAGGCGGACGATCGCCAGCTCGCCGAGTTTGTAGCTCAGGGCCTGGGCCGGCCAGGAGATGTAGCGGTCGACTTCGGTGGTGACCTCGTGCTCGCTCAGCGCGGTGTTGTCGCGCAGGTAGGCCAGGGCCTGGTCGCGGGTCCAGCCCTTGGCATGCACGCCGGTGTCGATCACCAGCCGGGCGGCGCGCCACATCTCGTAGGTCAGCCGGCCGAAGTGCTGGTAGGGGGTTTCGTAGATGCCCATCTCCTCGCCCAGCTTCTCCACGTACAGCCCCCAGCCCTCGCCATAGGCCGAGATGTAGGTGTGGCGGCGGAAGTCGGGCAGCACGTCCTGCTCGGCGGCCAGGGCGCCCTGCAGGGCGTGGCCGGGCGCGGCCTCGTGCAGGGTCAGGGCCGGCAGGTTGTACAGCGGGCGCGAGGGCAGGTCGTAGGTGTTGAGCCAGTAGGTGTTGCTGCCGCCGCGGCCGGCGGTCCAGAACGGCGCGATCTCCGGCGGCACCGGCACGATGGTGAAGCGTGCGCGCGGCAGGGTGCCGATGTAGTCGCCGATGACCGCGTCGATGCGCTTGGCGATCCAGGCGGCGTGGTTGAGCAGCTCCTGCGGGGTGTCGACGTAGAACTGCGGGTCGGTGCGCAGGAAGTGGATGAACTCGGCGAAGCTGCCCTCGAAGCCGACCTCGTCGATCACCTCGTCCATTTCCGCACGGATGCGCGCGACCTCGTCCAGGCCGATGCGGTGGATCTCGTCGGCGCTCAGGTCCAGCGTGGTGTACTCGCGGATCTGCTGGGCGTAGTACGCCTCGCCGCCGGGCATTTCGGTCGCCCCCAGCGTGGTGCGCGCCTGCGGGACGTACTCGTCGTTGAAGAAGGTGAGCAGCTGCTGGTGGGCCGGGACCACGCGTTCGGCAATCGCCTCGCGGGCGGCCTGGCGCAGCTGCTCCTGCTCGGCGGCCGGGATGCCCGCCGGCATGCGCTCGAAGGGCTCGTACAGCGGCGACTGCTCCGGGTCTTCCAGTTCGGCGACCATCTGGATCGAGACCTCGCGCCCGTCCAGTACCGCCCGCGGCACGCTGAAGCCACGGGCCAGGCCGGCGCGCATGTTGGCGATCTGCTGGTCGAAGTGGCGCGGCACGTCGTTGAGCCGGCCGATGTAGTCGCGGTAGTCCCCGGCGTCCTCCATCCGTCCCCGGGCCATGAAGGCCAGGTTCGACCAGAACGAGGAGTCGGAGTTGAACGGCATCTCGTAGCCGCGCAGGCGGATGTCGGCCGCCAGGTTCTCGATCTGCGGGCGGTACACCGCCAGATGGATCCGGTTGGCCGGGGACAGCTGCTCCTCGTCGAGGCCGTCCAGTGCGGCCAGCACCTGCTCCCACTTCTCCAGCCGGGCCTGCTGGCTGGCCGGGTCGACCGAATACATGCGGGCGGCGTTGCCGGCCCCTTCGGCTTCCTCGCCACGGCCGTATTGCGCCTGGCGCCAGGCCCACTCTTCCTCGTGGATCCGGGTGAAGCGACGGTCCGCCTCCGACTCCGCTGCTTCGCCGGCGGTGGCCGTGTCGCAGGCGCAGGCGGGGCTTGCCTGGGTCCGGGCCTCGGCCAGCGACGGTGCGCCCAGCGCGAGGCTGATGGCCAGGACGAGGGGGGCGATCAACGGCTTGGGGTTCACGGCGTGCTCCACGACGGCATGTCCGCCCAATGGTGGCACCCGCTGCGCGACAGTGGTTGTGCCGGAAGTGCCGGCCGGAGGCTCAGCCGGGCTTGCGCAGCCGCCCCAGCACGCCTTCCAGCGAATCCAGGTCGCTGTAGTGGATCACCAGCCGGCCCTTGCCACCGCGCCCGTGCAGTACGTTCACGCGGGTGCTGAGGGTCTCCGACAGTTCGCGCTCCAGGCTGGCGATGTCGGCCTGGGGCCGCGGATGCGCGGTGCGGGCGCGCTTGCGTTCGGGCACCCGGCCCATGGCGAACTGCTGGGCGCGGTGCTCGACCTCGCGCACCGACCAGCCGTGTTCGGCGGCCTCGTTGGCCAGCTTCACCGCCAGTTCCGGGGCCAGGGTCAACAGGGCGCGGGCGTGGCCCATCTCCAGCCGGCGCTCTTCGACCAGGCTGCGGATCGCCGGCGGCAGCTCGAGCAGGCGCAGCAGGTTGGAGACCGAGGCGCGCGAGCGCCCGACGGCGTCGGCGGCCTGGGCATGGGTCAGGTCGAACTCGTCGATCAGCCGCTGCAGGGCCTGGGCCTCCTCCAGCGGGTTGAGGTCCTCGCGCTGGATGTTCTCGATCAGCGCCATCGCGACCATGGTCCGGTCGTCGACCTCGCGCACCACCACCGGCACCTCGGCCAGGCCGGCCTTGCGGCTGGCGCGCCAGCGGCGTTCGCCGGCGATGATCTCGAACACCTTGCTTCCGCGCCCGTCCGGCCCGTCGATCTCGCGGACCACGATCGGCTGGATCACGCCCTGGGCGCGGATCGACTCGGCCAGCTCGGCCAGCTTGTCCTCGTCCCAGTGCTGGCGCGGCTGGTAGCGCCCCGGGACCAGGGCGTCGACCGGCAGCGCACGCAGGCGGTCGCCTTCGGCGGCGGACTCCAGCGTCGGGGCCTGGGCCGCTGCCTTCGGGCCCAGCAGTGCTTCCAGCCCGCGCCCGAGCCCGCGCTTCTTCGCCGCGGCCTTGCTTGCCGGGGCCTTGCTGGCCTTGGCTGCGGGCGACTTGGGCGGCTCGGCGCTCATGCGGCGGTCTCCGGATCAGGTTGCGGGGTGGGGGTGCCGGCCTGGCGCGCGCGTTCGCGCTGGCGGCGCAGCAACTCGCCGGCCAGCCCAAGATAGGCGATCCCGCCGCGGCTGGACTTGTCGTAGCCGACGATGCTCTGGCCGTGGCTGGGCGCCTCGGCCAGGCGCACGTTGCGTGGGACGATGGTGCGGAACACCTGGTCGCCGAAGTGGTTGGTCAGCTCGGCGGACACGGCGTTGGCGAGGTTGTTGCGCACGTCGAACATCGTGCGCAGCACGCCCTCGATCTCAAGCCGGGGGTTGAGCGAGCCGCGGATCGCCTCGATGGTATCCACCAGGGCGCTGATGCCCTCCAGCGCGTAGTACTCGCACTGCATCGGCACGATCACCGAGTCCGCGGCGGTCAGCGCGTTGAGGGTCAGCAGCGACAGCGCCGGCGGGCAGTCGATGATCACGAAGTCATAGTCACCGGCGGCCGGCTCGAGTGCGCGGGCCAGCTGGCGCTCGCGGCCCTCGGTGCCCATCAGCCGGATCTCGGCCGCGGTCAGGTCGATGTTGCCCGGCAGCAGGTCGAAGTCCTCGGCGGTGCGCACGATGGCCTCGCCCGCGTCGGCCTCCCCGAGCAGGACCTCGCAGACCGAGGCGTCCAGCTCGCGCTTGTCGACGCCGCTGCCCATCGTGGCGTTGCCCTGCGGGTCCATGTCGACCAGCAGCACCCGGCGCGGCATGCGTGCCAGCGCGGCGGCCAGGTTGACCGCGGTGGTGGTCTTGCCGACCCCGCCTTTCTGGTTGGCGACGGCGATGATGCGGGCCATTCGGCGCGTCCCCTCGGGATGGGTGCTGCTGGGAAGAAGGTGGTGCAGGCGGCGCGCGCGGGGCACGGGCCGGACCCGGGATTATGCCCGCCCGGGGGCACGGCTGCCGAACCGGCGGAGCGGCGGCTCAGCCGCCGGCGTCGCGTTCGACCACCACCAGGTGGCGTTCCGCCTCCAGTCCCGGCACCTGCAGGCGATGGGAGTCGACCAGGCGCCAGCCGGCGGGAAGCGCGGTGATCTCCTCGTCGGGGTGGACGCCCTTCATCGCCAGCAACCTGCCGTCCGGGGCAAGCAGGTGGCCGCCCAGCTGCAGGATCAGCGGGATCGTCGCCAGTGCCCGCGCGGTGATCGCGGCGTAGGTTCCCGGGCGGTCCAGCGCCTCGATGCGCAGTTCGGCCACGTCCACGTAGGCCAGGCCGAGCTGGCGTACCGCCTCGCGCAGGAAGCGTGCCTTCTTGCCGTTGCTCTCCACCAGCGTGACCTGCAGCCCCGGGCAGGCGATCGCCAGGGGAATGCCGGGCAGGCCGGGGCCCGTGCCCAGGTCCGCGAGCCGCCCGCCGGACGCGGCCAGCGGGGTCACGAACGGCCGCATCGCCAGCGAGTCGAGCAGGTGCCGGTCGACCATCTCCAGCGGGTCGCGCACCGCGGTGAGGTTGTAGGTACGGTTCCAGCGCGCCAGCAGCGCCAGGTAGTCCATCAGTGGCGCGTGCGCGGCCGGCTCGATGCCGAGCGCGTCCAGGCCGGAGGCCAGGCGGGCGGCGACGGCAGGGGGCAGGGGACCGGGTTTCATCGCGGCGCAGTATGCCCGGTCGGCCCGGCGGCCGGCACGTGGGCCGGCGCCGGTGCCCGCCACGCCAGTGCTCCCAGGTAACCGGGGGCCGGCGCCAGCCCGAGTACCTGCCAGTCGCCCGGGGCGCCGAGGGCAGGGTCGCAGCAGACCAGCTGCAGTGTGCCCCCCGACGCACGGAACTCCAGCTTTTCCAGCCCGAACGACAGGCCCCGTCCGTGCGCCTTCAACACGGCCTCCTTCGCGCACCACAGCCGGATGAAGTCGTGGACCGGATCGCCCCGCCCCGGTGCGGCGAGCCAGTCGGCCTCCGCGGGAGCGAAGAACCGTCGGGCCAGCTCCAGGGCGCGCGGGCGCGGGCGCACCAGTTCGATGTCGATCCCGACCTGCACGCCCCGGCCCAGGGCCACCGCCAGCCGGTCACCGGAATGGCTCCAGTTGCAGTCCACCCCGGCCGGTGACTCCAGCATCGGGCGGCCCTGCGGGCTGCGGTGGATCCGCAGCGCATCGGGAGCATGCCCGAGCCGGTCGGCCAGCCACTGGCGGGCGAACGGCTCGGCGGCCCGGCCACGTGGCAGGGGGAGGAGTCCCCATTGCGGGACCGTGGGAGGAGGGGGGGCAGGCATGGAGGTGGGCGGCTTCGCTGCAGTCGCGTGGCGACGGGCAATGACGGCAGCGTAAAGTAGCCCGGCGCGGCGCCGGCCGCAGGAGTCCGCAGCAGGCAATGTCAGCAGTCGTCGAATCAATCCGCGGTCGCGTCTCCAGTGCCCTGGTGGCCGGCGATCCGGACCGTCCGTTCGCCTTCGGACCCGAGGGCGTGGTCCGCCGTTCCCGGTTCGTCCGGCAGGTGCTCGGCGTTGCACACCGCCTGCCCTCGTCCACCGCGGTGGTGAACCTGTGCGAGGACCGCTATCGCTTCCTGGTCGCCTTCTGTGCGGCGGCGGTCCGGGGCCAGGTGACGCTGCTGCCGTCCTCCCGTGCCTCGGCCACGGTACGCGCGGTGCAGGCCGCATACCCCGACAGCTATTGTCTGGGCGATGGCCCGCTGGCGCCCCAGCCCCCGCGTTTCCACTGCCTGCCGGCGCGGCTTCCCGAGGCGGAAGGCGAGGCCCCGCTGATCGACGCCGCTGCCCGGGTGGCGATCGGCTTCACCTCCGGCAGCACCGGCCAACCGGGTGCCCACGACAAATACTGGGATTCCTTCACCACCAGCACCGTCCAGAATCTGGCCGCGCTCGAGGGTCTGCTGGATCCGGATGGCAGCTGGCTGGTAGCGACGGTGCCGCCGCAACACATGTACGGCATGGAGATGTCGGTGCTGTTGCCGCTGCTGGGCCCGGTGGCGGTGCACGTGGCGCGCCCGTTCTTCCCGCTGGAGGTGGCCGGCGCGCTCGCCGATGCGCCGGCGCCGGCGTTGCTGGCCACCACCCCGGTCCACCTGCGCGCGCTGGTCGAGTCCGGCGTCCGCCTGCCGCCGATGGCCGGCATCGTCTCGGCGACTGCACCGCTGCCACGCGAACTGGCGGCGGCCGCCGAGGCGCGGTTCGGGTGCGAAGTACGCGAGGTGTTCGGTTCGACCGAAACCTGCGTGTTCGCACGCCGCCGCACCGCCTGCGAGCCGGCCTGGACCCCGCTGCCCGGGGTCCGCCTGGCCCCCCGCCCGGACGGCACCCTGGTGCATGCGCCGCACCTGCCGCGGCCGGTGCCGCTGGCCGACCTGTTCGAGCTGCATCCCGATGGCCGCTTCGAACTGCGCGGCCGCCAGGCCGACCTGCTGGAAATCGCCGGCAAGCGTGCTTCGCTGGCCGAGCTCACGCGCCACCTGCTGGAGGTTCCAGGGGTGCGGGATGGGGCGGTGGTGCAACTCGACCCGGACCCGTCCGGCGTGCGCCGGATCGCGGCGGTGGCGGTCGCCCCGGGCTGCCGCGCCGGGGAGGTGCTGGCCGCGCTGAAACAGCACGTCGATCCGGTGTTCCTGCCGCGGCGGTTGCGGCTGGTGGAGTCCATGCCCCGCGAAGCAAGCGGCAAGCTGCCCCGCGCGGAAGTACTCGCGCTTCTCCACTGAACAGGGACGCTGCCGCCCGTTCAGCACAAACGTTGCCGTCACGCAAGCCCAAACAGACTGATCCCGCCCCCGCAGTCAGGGGTTTGCGCTATCCACTACCCGACGGACGAAGGAGAACAGCATGATCAGTTTCATCATCTGGCTGATTATCGGCGGCATCATCGGCTGGATCGCCAGCCTCATCATGAAGACCGACGCCCAGCAGGGGGTCTTCCTCAACGTGATCGTCGGCATCGTCGGCGCGCTGCTGGGCGGCTGGCTGGCCGGCCTGCTTGGTATCGGCGGTGGCACGATCAACGACGGCATCAGCTTCACCAGCATCCTGATCTCGCTGATCGGCGCGATCGTGCTGCTGGCGATCGTCAACCTGTTCCGCCGTGGCCGGGTCCGCTGACCGGCCTGCTGCGTGAGCAAGAAAAAAGCCCGGGCATGTCCCGGGCTTTTTTCATATGCGACCGGACGTCCCGGAGGATGCCGCGTCAGTCAGAGGCCAGTTGTACCCAGGCCGGGGCATGGTCGCTCGGCCGGTCCAGGGTGCGTGGCTCGCGGTCGATTCCGGCATCAATGGATCGCGTGCGCAACGCGTCCGACACCAGGGTGAGGTCGATCCGCAGGCCCAGGTCGCGCCGGAACGCCGCCTGCCGGTAGTCCCACCAGCTGAACACGCCCCCCTCCTGATGGTGCAGGCGGAAAGCGTCGTGCAGGCCCAGGCCGAGCAGGCGCTGCAGGGCTTCCCGCTCCAGCGTGGAAGTCAGGATGTGGCCGTCGTGCCAGACCTCCGGGTCGTGCACGTCGCGCTCGTCCGGGGCGATGTTGAAGTCACCCAGCACCACCAGCTCCGGGTGGCGCTGCAGCTCCGCGGCCAGCCAGTCCTGCACCGCCGCCAGCCAGCGCAGCTTGTATTCGTACTTGTCGCTGCCCACCGACTGGCCGTTGACCACGTACAGGTTGACGATGCGGATGCCGCCAACGGTCGCGGCGATCACGCGCTTCTGGTCGTCCTCGAACCCCGGGATCCCCGCCTGCACGTCCAGCGGGGCCTCCCGGCCCAGGATGGCCACGCCGTTGTAGGTCTTCTGACCACTGAACACGCTGTGGTAGCCGGCTTCGGCCAAGGCTTCGGCGGGGAAGCGCTCGTCCACCAGCTTGGTTTCCTGCAGGCCGACCACGTCGGGGGCGGCGGTCTCCAGCCACTGCAGCAGGTGGGGCAAGCGTACGTTGAGGGAGTTGACGTTCCAGGAGGCGATCTTCATCGCGCCAGTCTAGCCGCGCCTTCAGTCCGCTGCCCCCGGGTCGGCGCTGTCGAGCAGGTCCTCCAGCTGCTCCAGCGTCGAGTGGTCCTTGACCACCCGGCGCAGCCACACGTGCAGGGGCATCTCGCCCCAGTGCGCGGCCTTGTCGGCCAGATAGGCGACCGGGCTGTGTGGCTCGTTGCGGCGGAACCAGTCGGCGACCTCGCGCAGGCGGGCGATCGCCTCGCGGCGGCTGGCGACGGGGCCGGCGGGCGCCGTGGCCGGGGACGCAGCGGGCAGGCCCGGCTCCGGCGCGTCCACGGGTGCGGGCGCCTCGCCGTCGAGCAGGACGCCCGCTTCGCGCGCGAAGCGGCGCCCGGCGTTGTGGACGTGCCCGAGGGTGTCGCGCAGCGAGGCGAAGCTTGGTCCGTCCATGCCCAGGCGGGCATCCACGGCGGTCTCCAGGGCGGCCAGTGCGGCGGCACATTCGTCCAGCCGCTCCACCAGGCGTGCGTAGAAAGCGTGCGCGGTGTCGCGTCGGGCGGCCTCGATGGTGGCGCTGTCGGGGCCGTCCGCATCCGGCCCGCGCGAGGCCGCCGCTTCGATTGCCGCCAGTCCCCAGCGGCCGCGCGGGGAGTCCATCAGCGGCAGCTCGCGCAGCCAACGCGCGGAATGGGTGATCAGCCAGGCGAGGTTGCCGATGCGCTGTTCCTGGTCGCCGTCCTCGGCCAGCGGGTGCAGACCATCCCAGTAGGCATCGCACAATCCGGCCACCAGCCGGTAGCCGCGCGCCAGCCCTTCGAAGCCATGGTTGTGCGCCTGGGCCTCGGCCCACCAGCCGGCCAGCCGCAGGTCCTTGCTGCGTGACGCCAGCAGCCCGGCGGTGAGCCGCTCCACGGCCGGCCAGTCGGACTGCTTGAGGTCGGTAAGCCACTCGCCCTGTTCCAGCGAGGGGTCGTCGGCGCGGCGCGCCTCGGCGATGGCGTCGTATTCCAGGGAGAACGAGAGGTCCTCCCCGCCCGGGCCCGGGCCGTCGACCGGCTCGAGCAGTGCGTCCAGCTCCTGCATGGCAATCCGTTGCGTTGCGTCGGTGGGGCGATCCTAGCCGATGCCTCCGTCCGGGGCACGCGGCAGGCCGTGGTCGTCGCGCGGGTCCGCGGCGGGGAGCGGGGCGGGCTCGCGCGTGGCGACCGGCGGATCCTCCGGCAGGGCGCTGACCGGTTCGCCGCGTGCGGCCTGCAGGGCGTTGGCGTAGGCAATGCGGGCATGGCGCTCATCACCGGCCTGGGCCCGGGCGTGGCCGAGCTCTTCCCAGGCCTCCGGGCCGGCACCCCGGGCCAGCGCCGCGCGGGCGTGCTCCTCGGCCTCCGGCCACTGGCCACTGGCACGTGCCAGGCGCGCCCGGGCCAGCAGCACGCCCGGACTGTCGGGATGCTCGCGTGCCCACTTCGCCACCCGTTCCTGGCGCGCCTCCAGGCGGCCGACTGGCAGCCGCCCGTACAGGCCCACCAGGGACTCGTCCCACCCGGCATCGAGCGCACGCTCGATGCTGCCGGTGGCGGCGTCCTCCCAGCGCAGGTCGGCGGCGCGGCTGGCGTAGGCGGCGACGATCGCCGGGTCCCGGCGCGCTCCTTCGGGGATTGCTTCCCAGCGGTCGGCGAGGCTGTTGGCGTCTTCGGCCTGTTGCAGGGCCTGCCTGGCCCAGCGTGCCTGCAGGCGGTCGAGTTCCGACGGCGGCAGGGCATGTTGGCTGCGCAGTGCGCCGAGCATCCCGTAGGCCTCGTCGGCGCGCCCGGTGACCTCTAGCGCACGTACCCGCAGCGCCAGGCCGTGGGGCGGCAGCGGCTGTGCCGCGGGCTCGTCCAGCAGCCGCAGCGCTTCTTCGGCGTGGCCGTCGCCCAGGGCGGCTTCGGCCCGCAGCACCGCACGCTCGGCGGGATGGGCGTCCAGCGCGGCCAGGTGCCGGTCCAGGCGGGCGCGATCGCCAGTGGCCATCGCGGCGCGCGCGGCGGCGACATGGGCCAGCCGGGCGCTGCCGTCGCTGGCCACGACCGGCGAGCGGGCGGCCTCGTCCAGGCGCTGCGCGGCGCGTTCCCACTGGCCGAGTTCGTAGGCTTCCAGTCCGTCGTACAGCCGGGTGCGGGCCGCCCGGCGGCGGCGCCGGCGCAGGCCCAGCACCGGCACGGTGACCAGCTTCCACAACAGCCACAGGGCGACCAGCACGCCGGCCGCAACCAGCACCACGACGGCAAGCGTGGTCGTGTAGTCCATGCCGCGGAAGCGGACCAGAACGTAGCCCGGGTCCTGTACCAGCACCTGGGCGATCAGTGCGCCCAGCAATGCGAGCACGATCCAGAACAGGAGGTTGCGGAACAGCTTCATCGGGAATCTCCAGGGTGGCCGGACGGTGGGCACGTGGCCCGGGTGGAGCCGGGCGGGGAGCCGTTGCCCTCCGCTGCGTCGGGGAGTCTGCCCGGCGCATGCGCAAACGCCGGTGAAGCCGGCAGTGCTGCCGCCGCCGCCAGCAGGTCGGCGGGACGGGCCGTGGCGGCGCGGTGGATGCGATCGAAGCCCAGCTCGGTGGCGAGTGCCCCGAGCCTGTCACTGGCCACCACCACGTCCAGGGCCTGCAGCCGGGCCAGGCTGGTGGCATCCACGGCCGCGGTGACCCGCTGCAGTGCCTCGCCGCTGGAGACCGCCAACACCGCCGGCGCCTGCAGCCTGTGCAGGCGCGCCAGCTGGCGGCGCGATACCGGTCGCGGGACCCGCTGGTAGACGTCGGCACGTAACACCAGGGCGCCGCGTGCCTCGAAGGCCGGCACCAGCGTGCCGCGCCCGCCCGGTGCGGTGACCAGGCCCAGTCGTCGCCCGGCCAGCCGCTGCAACGCGGGCATCGCGAGCAGTCCCTCGCTGTCCATGCGGATGGGCGATTCCACACCTGCGACGCCGGACCGGTGCAGCACCGCCGCGGTCCCGGCACCGACTGCGAGCCAGTCCTGTTCGGGCCGTCGCCGCAGGGGTTGCAGCGCGGCCGCCGAGGTGGCTGCCGCGGGACTGGTGAACACCACCACCGGGGCCTCCAGTGCGGCCGCCAGCATCGCGCGCGCCTGCGGATCGTCGAGCGGCTCGATCGACCACGGCGACAGCGCCAGCACGCCGGCGCCGTGCCTCGCCGCTGCGCGCCGCATCGGCCCGTGCTGGCCCATGGGCCGCAGGGAGATCACGTACCATCGGGGCGAATCGGGGCGGGGCGTGCGGCTGTGCATCGGGCCAGCTTCGCACGAGCCATCGCCCCCTGCATCCGGGAGGCGGGACGACCGATGGACACGGCACTGGAACACCTGCAGCAACACTATGATTCGATGCCCCCGGTCGCGGCCATGCAACTGTCGATCGCGGGCTATGCCGGCCATCGCCTGGCGCTGCGCGCGCCGCTCGG
>JAEWFH010000103.1 GCA_023388955.1 Pseudomonadota bacterium | reverse complement strand
TCGTCCACGTCGCTGGTCAGCAGGTCGGCGGCCTCGGCGTCGGTACGGGCGATGAGCAGGGTCGGCACGCCCAGCACGTCGGCAGCCAGGCGCGCGGCGACCAGCTTCTCGACCGCCTCGCGGGTCGGCACCAGCACCTTGCCGCCCAGGTGGCCGCACTTCTTGGCGCTGGCCAGCTGGTCCTCGAAATGCACCCCGGCGGCGCCGGCCTCGATCATGCCCTTCATCAGCTCGAAGGCGTTGAGCACGCCACCGAAGCCGGCCTCGGCGTCGGCCACGATGGGCTGCAGGTAGTCGATGCCGTCCGCGTCCGGCGCGCCGTCGGACTCGGCGCACTGGATCTGGTCGGCGCGCAGCAGGGTGTTGTTGATCCGCCGCACCACCGCCGGCACCGAGTCGGCCGGGTACAGCGACTGGTCGGGATACATCTGCCCACCCAGGTTGGCGTCGGCGGCGACCTGCCAGCCGGACAGGTAGATCGCCTTCAGCCCGGCCTTGACCTGCTGCATGGCCTGGTTGCCGGTGAGTGCGCCCAGGGCGTTGACGAACTCCGCCCCGTGCAGCGACGCCCACAGCTTGCCGGCACCCAGCCGGGCGAGGCTGTGCTCGATGGCCACGGTGCCGCGCAGGCGCACCACCTGCTCGGCAGGATAGGGACGGTTGATGCCGGCCCAGCGGGGATTGGTGTTCCAGTCGTGGCGGAGCTGGTCGGCGGTCGGCAGGACGTTCATGGCGGTTCTCCGGGGACGGTCAGTCAAGGCGGGCGTAGGCGGGAAGGGTCAGGAAGGCGGGCGGTGCGCCGGCGTGGCAGAGCCGGTCGAGCAGCCCGATCGCCTCGGCGACCCGCTCG
Organism: Pseudomonadota bacterium; assembly: GCA_023388955.1. Lineage (GTDB taxonomy): Bacteria > Pseudomonadota > Gammaproteobacteria > Xanthomonadales > Xanthomonadaceae > Novilysobacter. The sequence goes on along the minus strand of JAEWFH010000103.1, from coordinate 10,497 downwards.
GCGCCGGGGATGCCTTCGCCGTGCAGGCGGTGCGGCAGGGACAGCAGCGCGCCCTCCAGCAGGTGGAAGTCGATCGGGGTGCCGTCGGCCAGTTCCAGCGGGCCGCGGCCGTGGCGTGCGTGGTGCAGCCACTGCCACAGCTGGGCGCGGGCGATCTCGGCGGTGGCGGCATCCTCCATCAGGCCGTGGATCGGCACGCAGCCGGTGCCGGCCAGCCAGGCGGCCAGGTAACGCACGCAGACTTCGACGTTGTCGTCGAAGCCGGCCCGGGTGATGGTTCCCCGTGGCGGCTCCACCAGCATCGCGGCCAGTTGCGCCTCACTGAAGGCGGCGATGTCCTCGCGCGCCACGTGGTGCTGGTGCGGGCCGGGCATGCGCTCGTCGAACACTTCGCGCGCGACCGGGATCAGCGCCGGATGCGCGACCCAGGTGCCGTCGTGGCCGGCGATGGCCTCGCGGCGCTTGTCGGCGCGCACCCTCGCCAGCGCCCGCTCGTTGGCTTCGCTGTCACCGGCAACGGGGATCTGCGCCGCCATCCCGCCCATGGCGTGGACGCCGCGGCGATGGCAGGTATGCACCAGCAACTCGGAGTACGTGCGCAGGAAGGGCTGGTCCATGCCCACCTGGCCGCGCTCGGGCAGGAGCCGGTCGGCATGGCCGCGCAACAGCTTGAGGTAGCTGAAGATGTAGTCCCAGCGCCCGCAGTTCAGGCCGGCCACCCGGGTCCGCAGGGCGTGCAGGATCTCGTCCATCTCGAACGCCGCCGGCAGGGTCTCGATCAGCACCGTGGTGCGCACCGTGCCGGCGGGCAGGTCGAGTTGCACCTCCAGGCTGGCCAGCACCTCGTCCCACAGCAGCGCCTCCTCCATCGACTCCAGCTTGGGCAGGTACAGGCACGGGATGCGCCCCTGGTCGACCAGCGCGCGGGCGTTGTGCAGCAGGTACAGCGCGGCGTCGAACAGGCTGGCCGATACCGGGGCGCCGTCGACGAGGAGGTGCTTCTCGTCCAGGTGCCAGCCACGCGGGCGGACCATCAGCAGCGCCTGCCCGGACTGCGGGCGCAGCCGGTAGTGGCGGCCGGTGCCGGCGGCGTGGTGCTCCAGCGTCCCGCGCACCGCGGCGCGCAGCGCCTGCTGGCCGGTGAGCAGGTTGTCCCAGGTCGGTGAGGTCGCGTCCTCGAAGTCGGCCATGTAGCAGCTGGCGCCGCTGTTGAGGGCGTTGATCACCGTCTTGGGGTCGACCGGGCCGGTGATCTCGACCCGGCGGTCCTGCAGCGCGGCCGGCAGCGGCGCGGCCTTCCAGTCGCCCTCGCGCACCGCGCGGGTGTCGTCACGGAAGCCCGGCAAGGCGCCGGCGTCATGGTGCTGCTGGCGGCGCACGCGTGCCTCCAGCAACTGCCGGCGGCGCGGCTCGAAGCGCCGGTGCAGCGCAACCAGGGCCTCCAGCACCGGGACGGTGAGCAGTTCCGCCTGCGCCGGGTGGGTGGCGGTCACGACCAACGCCTGCAGGGGCTCATGGTGGGACAGGGGCATCGCAGCGGACATGGCCGGGCTCCGTATTCGGGGTGTCCCGACCATCCGCCTGGCCCGGCCTATTTGACAAACAACTTGTTTCAATGCGACCTATAAGTTGTTCTTATATCTTCGTCGTAATCCTTGCGTGGCCGCGCTTTCCTGTCCGCGCCGATCCGCCTCACGGAGCCGCCCACGGAGCCACCCATGGCCTCGCCCACGCCCCGTTTCGCCTACAAGGGAGACCGCCTCAAGCCGCTGCGCGCCTTCTGCCAGGTGGTGCGCCTGGGCTCGGTATCGCGGGCCGCCGAGGCCCTGTTCCTGAGCCAGCCGGCGGTGACCCAGCAGCTCAAGGCGCTGGAACGCGACACCGGCGCCCGGCTGCTGGAGCGCAGCGGCCGGCGGCTGGTGATGACCCGCGAGGGCGAGGCGCTGTACGAGCTTGCCCGGCCGCTGGTGGAAGGCATCGACGGCCTGGACGGCGCCTTCCGCAAGCGCATCCAGGGCATGGACGGGGGCGAGCTGGAGGTCGCCGCGGGGGCCTCGACCATCCTCTACCTGCTGCCCGACATCGTCCGCCGCTACCGGGCGGCGCATCCGGACGTGCAGCTGAAGCTGCACAACGTCACCGGCGCCGGCGGGCTGGACCTGCTGCGCTCGGACGCGGTGGACCTGGCGGTCGGCTCGATGCTGGACGTGCCCCCGGACCTGGACTACACCCCGGTGGTCCGCTACCAGCCGATGCTGATCACGCCGCCCGACCACCCGCTGGCCGGCAAGCGCCAACTGGAGCTCTCGGACCTATCGCCGTACGGGCTGATCCTGCCACCGCAGCGGCTGACCACCTACCGCATGGTCGATGCGGTGTTCCAGCGCCACCGCGTGCCGTACACGGTCGGCCTGGAAGTCGGCGGCTGGGAGGTGATCAAGCAGTACGTGGCGATGGGCCTGGGCATCAGCATCGTCACCTCGATCTGCCTGACGCCGGCCGACGAAGGGCGGCTTGCCGCGCGCCCGCTGTCGGCCTGGTTCCCCGAGCGCAGCTACGGCGTGGTGGTGCGCAAGGGCCGCTACCTGGGACCGCAGGCGCGTGCCTTCGCCGACCTGGTCCAGCGCGGCGACGGCGCCGGCCATGACCCGGGCTCAGCGTCCTCGCGCTGACGCTTCCCGCACCTCGTTGCGGCGCCAGCGGAAGCGGCGCGTACACCACAGCCCACCCGCCATCCGCGCCAGTGCAAGCGGGACGGCGGTGATCACACCCCAACGCAGGGGCGTGGCGACCAGGGCCCGCAATAGCGCACCCGGCCGCGACCCCGGCCCCGCCAGCACCAACAACCCGACCCCGACCACCTCGGCCGCGGCCAGCACGCCCAGTGCGGTCCACTGCCCGGCCAGGGCCAGCCCCCAGGCCGCGAGCGACAGCCCCGCCAGCACCACCACGCGCAGCAGCAGCAGCCCGCCAATCCGGCGTCCGCGCAGGCGCGTCATCCGCTCCCCATAGGGATCGTGTGGGCCTTCCGGGTGCCGGGCCAGCATGCGCAGCGGGCTGCGCAGCAGGACGTCGAACCAGTGCCCGGCCTGCAACAGGCCGAGCAGCCAGGCCCACGCCAGGGCGGGCCATTGCCGCGGCGACGGCGGCTGGACGCGCGCGACCACCCCGTCGACCCGTGCCAGCCGGTAGCCCTCGGTCAGCAGGATGTGGGCGATGACGTGGCCGGGCCAGGCGCCCAGGTCATCGCCGCGCACCGGTTCGACGCGGGCGAACAGGTCGCGCAGGTAGCGGCACCGGTATACCGCCGCACCGTCCCCCGCCAACATCACCCCGCCGCAGGACTGCAGGCATGGGCGATCGCACAGCAGCGCGCCCAGCACCTGCACGTGGGACAGCAGCGAGGCGGACAGCCAGCGCGCCAGCCGCACCCCCGGCCCACCCGCGGCCAGCGGGTCCTGGTACGGATCGGCTCCGACCCAGCGCCGGAAAGGTTCCGACCGTGTCCACTTCGCCCGCTGGGCCGGCTGCAGGACCAGGGCGCGGCCGCTGGCGCAGGCCACGCCCGGATCGGCGGCCAGGGTGGCCAGGCAGGCGGCAAGATAGTCGGGGGTGTCCAACACCGTGTCCGGCTGCAGCACCAGCAGCGCCGCCGCGCCCGAGGCGCGGGCTTGGCGCTTGAGCGTGGCGACGTGGCCGATCGGCCAGCGCCGGGCGATGCATTCCACCCGCAGGCCATTGGCGCGGGCAAATTCCGTCGCCAACTGCAACGAATGGTCGGCCTCGGCCCCTCCGTCGTCGATCAACACCACGTTGGCCGGACGGACCGTCTGCCGGGCCAGCGCGCTCAGGCAATGGGCCAGGCTGGCGTGTTCCCCCGGGCGCAGCGGGACGACCACGTCCACGCTGGGCAGACGCGCGGTCCACGAAGCAGCTTGTCCACCCCACTCCTGCAAGCCCAGCCTCCACGGCCCATTCCCGTAGAGCTACGCAACAGGTGTGCCAATCCGGGCAGGGTTTGCTCAGGCGTCGCGGTTGCGCCCCTTGGCCACGCGGCGGTACCACGAGCGCAGTTCCGCGATCTCCGACTCCATGTCCTCGCCGGTGTGGACCACCGGTGCGATCACGATCCGCCTGTCCGGGTAGTGGAAGTACACCGGCAGGATCGGCACCCCGGCGCCGTGGGCGATCTTCCAGAACCCGGTCTTCCACCGCTCCACCGGCTTGCGGGTACCCTCCGGTGCCAGGCCGAACCACAGCTGGTCGGCCCCGCGGATCATCGCCACCGCCTGGTCGACCACCCCGTGCGCGGCGCTGCGGTCGACCGGGATCACCCCAAGCGCACGCACCAGCCAGCCGACCACCGGCACCCTGAACAGCGAATCCTTGCCCAGGATGCGCATCTCCAGCCCCAGCGCCAGCTTGGCCGCGAACCCCCAGACCCCGTCCCAGTTGGACGTGTGCGGCGCACCGATCAGCACCACCTTGGGCAGGTCCGGGAACGCGCCCACTACCTTCCAGCCGCCCAGCCGCAGCACGCTGCGGCCGAACCAGCGGGTGAAGCGGTTCTCCGGCACCTGCGGCACCCGTGGCGGCAGTACCGGCACCACCCCGGTGCCTCCTGCGTGTTCCTGCATGTCGTGTTGCCCCCCCTGTTTCCGCTCAATCCCAGTCGCGTACCGAGCGCCTGCGCTTGAGGGTACTGCGTTGCTGCTTGGCATCCAGCCGCCGCTCGCGCGAGGCCCGGGTCGGCCGGGTGGCGATGCGCTTGCGTGGCGCCTGGCGCCCGGCTTCGATGAAAGCGGCCAGGCGCTCGCGCGCGTCCTGGCGGTTGCGCTCCTGGGTGCGGAAGCGCTGGGCGTTGATGACCAGCACGCCTTCCGCGGTCACCCGCCGGTCGCGGCGTGCCAGCAGGCGCTCGCGCACCGGCCCGGGCAACGACGGCGAGCCGGCGATGTCGAAACGCAGCTCGACCGCGGTCGCTACCTTGTTGACGTTCTGCCCACCCGGCCCTGCCGCGCGCACGAAGCGCTCGGTGATCTCGGACTCGGGAATCTCGATCGCCTGCGTAGCCATTCGTCCGATTGTAGGCATCCGGCCGACCACGACGGTTGACGGAGGCCAGCGCCCCACGCACTCTCGGCGTCGGGGACCACCATCAGGGGTGCAGGACATGAAGGGATTGCAACTACTGCTTGCCGCAGCGCTGGCACTGGGGAGCACCGGCACCGCGCTTGCCGCGCAGCCGGAGGCAGGCGAGGTCGACCGCCTGATGGAAGTGATGCGCATGCAGCAAACGCTGGACTCGCTGTGGCCGCAGATCGAGGCGATGCAGGTGCAGGCGCTGGAACAGTTCGCCGACGAGGACCTGGATGCGGAAGCCCGGGCCTCGGTCCAGGAATCGCTGGAGCGCAACAACGCGCTGATGCGCGAGGCGATGTCCTGGGAGAAGGTGCGGCCGGTCTACCGCGATATCTACCAGCGCACCTTCGACGCCGATGATGTCCAGGCGATGGTCGAGTTCTACTCCAGCCCGACCGGACAGCGCGTCCTCGACAAGACACCCCAGCTCATGGCCAACACCATGGCCGCCACCCAGCAGCTGTTGATCCCGCTGGTGGAACAGATGAAGCAGGACCTGGAGGAAGCCGCCGGCGGGCCGGCGACGGAAGCCGACGCGACGCCGTAACCGTCACTCAGCCCGCGGATTTCGTCCACGGGCCGGCCCGAACAGCGCGAGCGCCTTGTCGAAGGCGCCGTCCGGCGGGGCCTCGACCAGCAAATCGCGGCCATCGAGCGGATGCTGGAAACCCAGCGCGCGCGCATGCAGCAGCATGCGGTGCACCCCGATCATCCGGAACGCCCGGTTATGGCGCCCGTCGCCATGGCTGGTATCGCCGATGAGGTGGTGCGAGGCGTGCTTGAGATGGCGGCGGATCTGCCGGAAGCGGCCGGTCAGCGGCCGCGCCTCCAGCAGTGCGTAGCGCGAGGTATCGAAACCACTGGAAGGCCAGTCGCGCTCGCTCCGCGCCAGCACCCGGAAGTGCGTGACGGCAGGCTTCTTCTCCGGCTTGCCAGGACCGCCGTCGAGCGGGTGGTCGATCTCGAAGGCCTCCTCGGCCGGCCAGCCGCGGCAGACCGCCCAGTACCGCTTGTCGACCGTGCCGGCCATCACCTGGCGCCCCAGTGCACCGGCGGTGTCGCGGTCGAAGGCCAGCAGCAGGCAACCGCTGGTGGCACGGTCCAGCCGGTGGACCAGGAACACCTGCCGCCCGAACTGCCGGCGCAGCCGGTCGACCACGAAGTCGGATTCGCCGCGGGCCAGGGCGCTGTCGTGGACCATCAGGCCGGCGGGTTTGTCGACGACCGCGAGATGTTCGTCCTGGTGGAGGACGTCCAGGGCGAGGGGGTCCTTGGGTTCCCGCGTTCGCGGGAACGACGGAGATGCGCGCGGGGACGTGGATGCGCGCGGGAACGACGGGGGGTGGGTCACCGTCGCAGCCAGGCGCTGGCCAGGGCGTAGAGGCCGACGATGCCGGGAACCCAGGCCGCCACGGGAATGTCGAGCCAGGCCGGTCCGTCGGCCTCGAACCCGTACAGCACCGCGGCGGCGACCAGCAGCCCGGCCCCGGCGACCACGCCGACCAGCCTGCGCCGGGAGCGCTGCAGCTCCAGCGACAGCGCGCGGATGTCGTCCGACTGCATCGCCAGCTGGTGGCGGCCCTCGACCTGCTGCTGCAACCACTCGTGCACCAGCAGCGGCATGTGCGGGGCCTGGGTGACCAGTTCCGGCAGGCGCTTGCGGACCTCGCGCAGTACCCGCTTCGGGCTGTAGCGGCGCGCCAGGATGCGCCCCAGCACCGGCCGGGCGACGGCCCAGATGTCGATCTTCGGGTCCAGCTGCCGCCCCACGCCCTCGATGTTGAGCAGGGTTTTCTGCAGCAGGATCAGCTGCGGCTGCAGGGTGAGCTGGTAGCGCCGGGCGGTGGTGAACAGCTTGGCCAGCACCTCGGCCAGCGAGATCTCGCTCAGCGGCCGGGTGAAGTACGGCTCGCACACCGCGCGCACCGCCGCCTCCAGCTCGTCCACGCGCACCGTGCCGGGCATCCAGCCGGCGGCGACGTGCAGCTCGGCGATACGCCGGTAGTCGCGGTTGAAGATCGCCATGAAGTTCTCCGCCAGGTAGTACTGGTCCTGGTCGGAGAGCTGGCCGACGATGCCGAAGTCCAGCGCGATGAAGCGCGGGTTGGCGCGGCGCGCCGGGTCGGAGTCGACCCAGATGTTGCCGGCGTGGGCATCGGCGTGGAAGAAGTTGTCGCGGAACACCTGGGTGTAGAACACCCGCACGCCCTTGGCCGCCAGCGCCTTGCGGTCGATGCCGGCCGCGTCCAGCGCGGCGATGTCGTCGGAGGGGATGCCGTGGACGCGCTCCAGGGTCAGCACCCGCTCGGCGGTGTGGCTCCAGACCACCTCCGGCACGTACAGGTCGTCGCTGCCGGCCCAGAAACGGCGCAGCACGCTGGCGTTGGCGGCCTCGCGCTGCAGGTCGAGTTCGGCATGCAGGGTCGATTCGATCTCGGCGACCACCTCGCGCGGGCGGATCTTGGAGGCGTTGGGATGGGTGCGCTCGACCAGGCCGGCGAGCGAATGCAGCAGCGCCAGGTCGGCATCGATCCGGCGCCGGATGCCCGGGCGCAGGACCTTGACCACGACCTCGCGCGGTGCGGCGGTGCCGGGCTCAAGCAGGGTCGCCGCGTGCACCTGGGCGATCGAGGCCGAGGCCAGCGGGGTGGTGTCGAAACTGGCGAAGGCCTCGCCGACCGGGCGGCCCAGCGCCTGCTCGACGATGTCCCGTGCCTGGTGGCCATCGAACGGCGCGACCTCGTCCTGCAGCCTCGCCAGCTCGTCGCCCAGGTCCGGCGGCACCAGGTCGCGGCGGGTCGACAGGATCTGGCCGAACTTGACGAAGATCGGCCCCAGCTCCTGCAGCGCCAGGCGCAGGCGCACGCCCCGCGGCTGGTCCCTGGCCTCGGCCGGGATCGACGGCGCGAACGGCCGCGCCAGCCCCAGCCAGCGGCGCGCGGAGGTTCCTTCCAACAGGTCTTCGAGCCGGTACTTCAGCAGCACCCGGCCGATGCGCCAGGCGCGCAGCGCTGCCCTCACCGGCCGGCCCCGCCGCGCAGGTGCGCAAGTCGCGCGATGCGCGCCGCCAGGCGCTCGACATCGTCGTGCAGTACGTCGACATCGTCGTTGAAGGCATCGAGCTCGGCGCGCGGCACCAGGTCACGCGACTCCTCGGTGAGGAACTCGGCGGTGCTGCCGGCCAGTTCGCGGCCGGCCTCGCGGGCCCCGCGCAGGCCCGCGCGCACCGCATTGGCGACCTGGACCCCGAGCACGTCGCCGAACACGTCGGTGAACGGCGCATCCCAGTCCGGGTCGAAGCGGTCGGCCAGCTTGCGCAGCCGGCGCGCCAGCTCGGCGTCGCCCTCGATGCGCAACTCGCCCACCGGCGCGGCATCATCGCGGCGCAGCATCGGCAGCTGCCCGAGCAGGCCGGCGATGGTGCCGCGCACCGACAGGTCGGCCGGCGCATCGGCGGGCGGCCCGACCCGCAGGCGTTCGCCTTCCACGCGGACCTGCAGGGCCAGCGGCGGACGCGCCAGGTGCAGCGCGATCGCACGGCCGTCCAGGCCCTTGAGGCTTTCGCGGGTGTCGGGGTCGAGCGCCAGGGCGCGGTTGAGTGCCAGTTCCAGGGCGCGGCCGGCGATCGGCTTGAGCATGCCCAGCGGCGAGGGTCGGGGTTCGGCCATGGGCGGCATTCTAAGCGTCCGCGCGGGCATCACGGCCGCGTTCGGCCAGCCAGGCCTCGCGCAGCCGGGCCACCCCTTCCTCGAAGCCGACCGGCGGCACGTAGCCGAGGTCGCGCCTGGCCGGCCCCATGTCGTACCAGTGCGTGGTCACCAGTTGCTCGGCCAGGAACCGCGTCATCGGCGGCTCGCCCGTCAGCGGCAGGAGCTTCCACGCCGCCTCGCACGCCGCACCGAGGCGGTAGGCGAGCTTGAAGGACACCGAGCGCTCGACCCGCGGCGCATCCACCGCGGCCAGCAGCGCGTTGATGGTGTCGCGCATGGTGCGCGGGTCGCCATTGCTGATGAAGTAGGCCTGGCCGGCGCAGCGGGCACTTGGCGCCAGCGCGTCGAAGGCATCGAAATGCGCCTGGGCGGCGTTGTCGATGTAGGTGGTGTCGACCCGGTTTTCGCCATCGCCGACCAGCCGCAGCCGGCCTTGGTGGGCGCGCTCGGCCAGGCGCGGCAGCAACTGGTTGTCGCCCGGGCCCCAGATCAACCGCGGACGCAGCGCCACCGTGGCCAGGTCCGGGCCGTTGGCTGCCAGCACCGCCTTCTCGGCCTCCAGCTTGGTGGCCGCGTATGGCGCCTTGAGGTCCTCGCCATAGGGCACTTCGTGGGCGCCGCGCCCCTCCACCGGATGGGTGGCGCGGTGGGTCACGCTGGGCGTGGAGGTGTAGACCAGCCGCTGGATGCCGTGGTGGGCGCAGGCCTCCAGCACGTGCCGGGTGCCGACCACGTTGGCCCGGTGGTAGTCGCGGTACGGGCCCCAGGCCCCGGCCTTGGCCGCGTTGTGGAAGACCGCGTCGCAGTCGTCGGCGGCGGCGAACAGGGCGTCGCGGTTGGCCAGGTCGCCCCGGACCTGGGCCACGCCCATCGCCGCCAGCGCCGGGTATTCGCCACGGTTGAAGCTCACCACTTGGTGGCCGCGTGCGCGCAGGCCGCGGCACAGGGCCTGGCCCAGGAACCCGCCTCCTCCGGTAACCAGGACCTTCACGGCGATTCCTCCAGCTTGCCGGTCGCCCAGGTCTCCAGTTGCTCGCGGCCGATCTTGGCGTTGTGGCGGATGTCGACCGGGAAGCCGGGATGCAGCAGCACCCGCTCGATCGCATTGGTGTTGGGGTGCGCCGCCGCCAGCGCACGCAGCTCGCCGGCAACGACCGGCCAGTCGTTCTCGGGCACGCCGGGCAGCAGCTCCACGCACAGGGCCGGCGCCTGTTCACCGTGCACGCCCAGCCCGACCAGCGCGGTGCGCAGCACCTTGGGGTGGGTGTTGAAGACCGGCTCGACCTGCTCGGTGTACAGCGGGCCGTCGGCAGTCTCGACGCGGTGCGACTTGCGGCCGCAGAACCACAGCCGCCCGGTCGCGTCCAGGTAGCCGACATCGCCCATGCGATGCACGGTGCGCCGGCTGCCATCAGGCAACGACTCGGTGATCTTGGCCAGGCGGGTCTGGGCGTCGCGGTTGAAATAGGCGTCGGTGGCGGTGGGTCCGGCGACGGTGATTTCGCCGACCTGGCCGGCCGGGAGCAGCGTGGCCGCGCTCCAGTCCGCGATCGCCTCGTCGGTGATGGCAATGATGCGCACCTCGTTGGGCGGCACCGGGCGGCCGACGCAGGTGCCGGCACCGTTCTCCGTCGCCTCGCGGGTG
>JAEWFH010000163.1 GCA_023388955.1 Pseudomonadota bacterium | reverse complement strand
GAGGCTGGCGGAACGGCTGTACCAGCCTTGGTGCCCGGTGCGCGTTACGGCGTGGAGATCAACGCGCAGATCCCGAACCCGCGCGCCGGCGGCGACCGCATGGTGAGCCGTCGTTACAGCCGGCACTTCTGCCTGCAACCGACAGCGGGTGGAGCTTCGCCCCTGGTTGAGGTGCCGCGAGTTCGCGGCGAGTTGAGGTGGGAGGTGTGTGGACAACCGGTTGCGGGCGAGCCCGGGAGCGAATGAATCTTCGTTGTCTGCTGCTCTGCATCTGCGTCCTGCCGGCTATCGGTGGCTGTACCCAGCCCGTCGGGATGTATCAGCAGGCGCAGGTGCGCATTGTCGATTCGCAGTTGTGTTTTGCGGTTGCCGACACTGAGGAGGCCCGGCGTACACCGCCGGTGCTGACGGCGATATCGGTTGACCGGTTCACCGGTTCGGACTGGGAAAACGTCTGGCACTGGATCACTCCGCTGGAGCCGCCGGTGACATTGAGTCCGGATCAGTGCATTCCGTTCGGCAGCGCCCTGATTGCGGGTGGGACCAGCGATTTTGTTGCAACACTGCAGCCGGGAGAGCGCTACAACGTGGCGATCAATTCGCAGATCGTGAATCCGGAACCCCTTGGGGACCCGACGGTCGGACGCATGTACAGCCGGCGCTTCTGCCTGAAGCTCTCCACGGGTGGGGTGCCGACGTTGATCGAAGTGCCACAGGTGCGGGGTGAGACGGTCTGGAGTGTGTGCGAGTAGCCTGCCACCGGTGGCGGTGTCCAACCCGCCGGACGCCTTACTCCCCGGCCGCACCCGGCCGCGCCCGTTCGGCGACCGCGGCCAGCGTTTCGGGGGTGATGTCCCACTGCTCCGGTTTGTCGTACTCGAAGTCGACCTTCAGCTTCCCGGTGTCGCGGCGCACGCGCAGTACGCAGGCGTCCCACGGTGCCTTTTCGTGCACGCGGGTGGCCTGGCGGAGTTCGTCGAAGGCCTCGCCGATCGACGGGTCGCGTGGCGTGGCGGCCTGGTGGCCGTCGCCGTCGGTGTAGCGGAAACCGCTGAGCCGGCGCGCCACCGCGCCGTCGCCGTAGCGCACGACCAGGGCGTAGCCGTCCCACCGACCATCGGAAACGGCCGGGTCGGCGACCAGCAGCTTGCCGATCCGGGCGATCAGTTCATTCCTGTCCATTCCAGTACCCGTTGACGCGCAGGGCAGTGTGGCCTCAGGCATTCGCCCTGTCGATCATGTCGTCCATGCCGTTGGATGCGATGGCGTCGAAGGACTGGCCCTCGCCGTTGGCAAAGGCGATCAGCGACGGGTCGTAGACCACGTTGCCGCTGTCGGGGTCGACCACGCGGTAGTCGACGCGGACTTCGTCCGGGCGGTGGGAGCCCGGTACCCCGACCAGGTCGACGTCGATCTCGACTTCCATGCCCTTGCCCAGCCAGTCGCTCCATTCCTGTTCCATCTGCGCGTAGGCGCCGCGGTTGAACAGGCCGAACTGCGGGAACATGTTGACCGGCCCGTGCCCGTTGACGAAGCGGTAGGCGAAGATGTGGCCGACGTCGTCGCCGGTGCCCTTCATCTCGTTGTCGACCCGGAACTTGCTCTGGGCGTTGCTCTCGATGCGGTCGGAGTCGCGGCCACGGCTGGAGGGCTCCCAGGTCAGGGTCGCCTCGGCGCCGGAGGGGCGGCCCTGCTCGTCCAGGGTCCAGGTGATGTCGTTGACCTCGCCGGAACCGGTCTCGGTGACGGTGCCGCGTACCTCGCTGGCACCGACGTCCTCGGCCAGCACCACCGTGCCCTCCGGCGGCTGGCCGGTCAGCAGCATGTGCGAGTAGCCACCGCGGTCGGCGCCGGTGGCATCGGACAGCATGCTGGTGTGGCGGGTGAAGTCCTCGCGCTCGGCGGGGTAGGAGGCCGGGCCGCCGTCGCGGGGCGCGTCGAACAGCTGTTCGGAGCCACTCATCACCCGCAGGCCTTTCTTTTCAGTCATCTCCAGCGACAGGCGCAGGTCGGCGACCGATTCCAGGCCGTTGGCTTCGGCCAGGGCGGTGAAGGACGGTTCCAGCGCCGTGCCGGCGTAGTCGGCGCCGTGGACCTCGATGCGGGTGCGCTGGGGGATGGTGGCCGGATCGAACGGGTTCACCGCGCGCATCTGTTCGGGCGTGGCGTTCTCGTTGCGGATCGTCACCTCGTAGCGCACCGGCACCTCGGTGGTACCGCCGCCGGGGGCGGACACCACCATGTCCGCGGTGACGGTGTAGGTGGTGTTCCACTGGCCCTGCTTCTCGTCGTGGATCCGCACCGAACCTTCGTCGAGGTCGAACCGCACGTCCGCCGGGTCGGCCTTGAGGATGCGGGGATCCATGCGCGTGCCGCTGTCCGTGTCAGGGCGGAGCAGGTCGGGCAGGGTGCGGAGGCCGTCCAGCCAGGACTGGGACGGAAGCGGCGGGTTCAGGTGGGACGCGTCGAAGGCCATGGCGGGCGCGTGCAGGCGTTGGGATCGCCGGATCGCCGTCAATCTAGGCGGTGTTTTCCTACGTCGCCATTGGGGAAAACCCGAAGGCCCGCCGGGGGGCGGGCCTTTGGTGGATTCCCGCGTCCGCGGGAATGACGTCGCCTGCTTTGCGGGGGCGGTCAGGCCAGCAGGACGCGGTTCATCCGCTGCACGAAGGCGGCCGGGTCGGCCAGCTGGGCGCCGGCGGCGATTTCCGCCTGCTCCAGCAGCAGGGTGGCGATGTCGCCGGCCTTGCCTTCGTCGGACTCGGACTGCACGCGCTGTACCAGCGGGTGCGCCGGGTTCACCTCCAGGGTCGGCTTGCTGTCGGGAAGCTCCTGGCCGGCCTCGCGCATCAGGCGCGCGAAGTGCGGGGCCATGTCGAATTCCGACAGCACCAGGCAGGACGGGGAATCGGTCAGGCGGGCGGACACGCGCACGTCCTCCACCTTGTCGCCGAGCAGCTCCTTGAGCCTGGCGACCAGTGGTTCGGCCTGCTTCGCCGCTTCCTCCTGCTGTTTCTTCGCCGCCTCGTCCAGTGGCAGCTCGCCCTTGGCGACGCTCTGCAGCTTCCTGCCGTCGTACTCTCGCAGGTAGCCGAGCATCCACTCGTCGATGCGGTCCGACAGCAGCAGCACCTCGATGTCG
>JAEWFH010000003.1 GCA_023388955.1 Pseudomonadota bacterium | reverse complement strand
CTGTGCTTCACCGCGCCCCCCGATCGCGCCGATGCCATCCGGGCCGCCGCCGACGCGGCCGCGACCCCGGTGACCTGCGTAGGAAGAATCGTTCCCGGGCACGCGGTGACCGCGCGCGGGGCGGACGACCGGCCGTGGGTGCCGGCGCGCGGCGGATATGAGCATTTTGGAGAGGGGAACGAGTGGAGCGGAACGAGGAACGAGTAAAGACAAAAGCACGGTGCTCATCCCCGCGAACAGTCTTGTCATCCCCGCGAACGCGGGGATCCATGGACGTCCGTGGGTTCCCGCGTCCGCGGGAACGACGCACCTGGGTTCCCGCGTTCGGGGGAATGACACGCCCCGGCTCTTGCCTTTACTCGTTCCTCGTTCCTCTCCACTCGTTCCTGGCTCCCCGCTCCTCGCCCCACCAACTCCCGCACCCGCGCCCGCACCCCCGGCAACACCTCGCCCTCGAACCACGGGTTCGCCTTGAACCAGGCCACGTTGCGCGGGCTGGGGTGGGGCAGGGGCACCAGGCCGGGGAGGAACTCGCGCCAGGCGCGCAGGTTCGCGGTCAGGCTGCCCTTGTGGCGGTCGCCCAGGTGGTATCGCTGTGCGTACTGGCCGATCGCGAGCACCAGCCCGGTGTCGGGCAGCAGCGGCAGCAACAGCGGGTGCCAGGTGGCCCGGCATTCGGGGCGCGGCGGAGCGTCGCCGGAGCCAGCCTTGCCGGGATAGCAGAAGCCCATCGGCACCAGGGCGACCTGCTGCGGGTCGTAGAAGGTCGCCTCGTCGATGTCCAGCCATTCGCGCAGCCGGCGCCCGCTGGCATCGTCCCAGGGCACGCCGCTTTCGTGGACCTTGCGCCCCGGGGCTTGGCCGGCGACCAGGATCCGGGCGCCGGTGCCGGCCTGCACCACGGGGCGGGGTTCATGGCCGAGCACGCCGGCGCAGATCCGGCAGGCTTCGATCCGGCGCAGCAGCGCGTCCAATCGCGGGTCGTTGCGTCCGCTCACGGCGGCGGCAGCAGCTTGCCGGGGTTCATGAGCCCGTCGGGGTCGAATACCGCCTTCAGCTGCCGCATCAGCTCCAGCGTCGGCGGGTCCACCGCGCGGGGCATGAAGTCGCGCTTGGCCAAGCCGATGCCGTGCTCGCCCGACAGCGTCCCGCCCAGCCCGACGGCCAGCGCGAAGACCCGGCCCATCGCCTCGCCGGCGCGCGCGGACTGGTCGGGGTCGGCGGGGTCGTACATCAGGTTGACGTGCAGGTTGCCGTTGCCGGCATGGCCGAAGCAGACGATCGGCAGCCGCGCGGTGGCGGCGATGTCCTGCACGCCGTCCACCAGTGCGGGGATGCGCGAGACCGGCACCACCACGTCCTCGTTGATCTTGCCCGGCGCCAGGGTGCGCAGGGCCGGGGAGAGCGCCTTGCGCGCCGCCCACAGGCGGGCCCGCGCGGCTTCGTCGTCCGCGGTGTCCAGGCTGACCAGGCCCTCGCCGGTGGCGGCCTCGCGCAGCGCGGCGAGGTCGGCGTCCAGGTGCGCGGCGGGGCCGTCGGCCTCGATCATCAACAGCGCGCCGGCATCGGCCGGCAGGTCGGCGCCGCCCACGTCGCGTGCCAGCCCGACCGCGTGCGCGTCCATGAATTCCAGCATCGAGGGCGTGGCCGGCTGGGCCATCAGCCGCGCCACCGCCCGCGCCGCGCTGGACACGTCGCGGTAGATCGCGCGCAGGGCACGCCGGTCCTGCGGGGCCGGGACCAGTCGCAGAGTCGCTTCGACGATCAGGCCCAGGGTGCCTTCGCTGCCCACGAACAGCCGCTGCAGGTCGTAGCCGGTCGAGCCCTTGGTGGTCGCCGTGCCCAGGGTGACCCGCTCGCCGGCGCCGGTGATGGCGGTGATCGCCAGCACGTTGTCGCGACTGGCGCCGTACTTCACCGCCCGCGGGCCGCCGGCGTTGCAGGCCAGGTTGCCGCCGATGGTGCTGAAGGCGGCGCTGGTCGGGTCCGGCGGCCAGAACAGGCCGTGCGGTTGCAGCGCCTGCTGCAGGGCGCCGTTGAGCACGCCCGGCTGCACCACCGCGCAACGGTCGCCGGGACGGATGTCGACGATGCGGTCCATCCGCTCCAGCGACACCACCACGCCACCGGCCACGGGGACCGCCGCGCCGGTGGTGTTGGTCGCCCGTCCGCGTGGGACCAGCGGCACGCCGGCAGCGCGGCAGGCCCGTACCAGCGCCTGCACCTGCGCTGCATCCACCGGCAGGGCCACGGCGTCGGGCAGCGACTGCCGCCGCGAGTTGTCATAGGAGTACGCCAGGCACTCGTCGGGGTCGGTCCGCCAGGCATCGCCCAGCAGGGCGCGCATTTCCTGGTCGAGCGCCTGTGGGAGGCGGGGGCGTACCTTGGGCATGGCAGTGCGCGGCCGGCTCAGTCGTCGGCGCGGAAGGCGTCGCGCATCCAGTTGAGCGCGGGCGCATCGGGGTCGCCGCTGGCCTCGACCACGTCGAAGCGGCAGGGCTCGTTGGCGAGCGCCGGGTGGCGCTGCAGGAACAGCTGCGCCGCGCGCACCAGGCGGCGGCGCTTGCGCCAGTCGATCGACTCCGCACCGCCGCCGTAGTCGTCGCGGCCGCGGTAGCGCACCTCGACGAAGGCGGTCGTGTCGCCGTCGCGCATCACCAGGTCGAGCTCGCCCAGGCGGAAGTTGACGTTGGCCGCCAGCGGCACCAGGCCATGGGCGACCAGGTGGGCGCGGGCCGCGGCCTCGACCGCGGCGCCACGGGCACGGCGGTCAACGGCGGCTGGCATCGGCCAGCGGCACCACGCTGCCGCCGCGGAAGGTCGACCACGCCGGCGCGCGCTCGACGTTGCCGTCGTCGCCCAGCGCCAGCAGCCCGGTCGCGCCGGACACGTGCGCCCCGGGCTGGCTGCCCAGGCGTTCCAGGTAGGCGGCCAGCAGCCAGGCATCGTGGCCGAAGCCGAACAGCCGCGCGGCGCCGCCGCGCGCGGTCGGGACCAGCGCCGCGGCACTGGCCGCCGACGGCATGCCCGGTGCGTAGCCGCGGCTGGTCCACGGCTCGCTCGGGAAGGCGATGCCGTCCAGCACCGAGTCGACCCCGGCATCCCCGGTACCCGTGGCCAGCTGCGAGGTCGCCACCTTGGGCGTCCCGCCCAGGCCGGCCATCGACAGGTGGGGGATGACCTCGCGCGCCTCGTCGCCGCGCAGGGCCAGGAACACCCCGTCGATGGTCCCCTGCTGCACGAACGGCACGAAGTCGGTCACCGCCGTGGTCACCACCGCCGCCAGTTCCACGCCGGCGTCGGCCAGGCGCGCGCGCAGGGCCTCGGCGGAGCGGCGCTGGCTGTCGCTGTTGCCGACCACCGCCAGCACCCGCGTCGCGCCCTGCTGCAGCAGGTGGTCGGCGGCGGCGACGCCGGCGTCCTCCGGCGAGAGCGAGAAGCTGGCGTTGCCCGGCGGCGGCGCCACGTCGCCGCGGTTGAGCGCCAGGACCGGGACCTGCAGCGTGCCGCGCCGGAACAGGGCATCGACCTCCTCGCGCGACAGTGGCCCGACCACGAAGTCGTGCCCGGCCGCCACCGCCCGGTCGTAGGCCGACAGCGCCCCGCCGACGGTGCCGTGGGTATCGAAGAAGGTGACCTCCGGGCGCCGGCGGTTCTCACCGTGGTAGCCGGTCATGAAGCCGTCGCGTACCGGCGCGGCGGCCGCGGCCATCTCGCCCGACAGCGGCAGCAGCAGCGCCAGCCGCAGGGGCGGCCGGTAGCCGTCGCGGTCCGCCGGTGGCCGCTCGCCCAGGTCCATATCCCAGCCGGTGGCATCCATCGGGCGGGGCAGCGGCAGTCCGCGCGTGCGCAGGGCGCGCGCCATGTGGTTGTAGAGCGGATCGCCGGCGGCCAGGTTGGCGGCCTCGCGGGCCAGGGTGGCGTCGTCCAGCTGGGCCAGCAATGCCGCGATCGCGGTGGCGTCGGCGCCCGACGCCGCCTGTGCGCTGGCCTGTGCCAGGGCCGGATGGGACGACTGCACCGGCGTACCGCCGGTACGTACCAGGGCGCTGCTGCAGCCGGCGGCCACCAGGCAGGCAGCTGCCACCGCGAGCCAGCGACGGCGGAACGGGAAAGCTCGTGCGGGGAGGGACATGCTCATCGGCGGGCGCGGGCAAGGTGGCGGAAGTGGGCCCGATTCTACCGGCCCACGGCGCGCAGGCCATGCAAAGGCGCAGCGCGTACCATGCCGGGGATGCAGACCGGCACCCTCCACGTCGTCGCCACCCCCATCGGCAACCTCGGCGACCTGTCCCCGCGCGCGCTCGAGGTACTGGGCAAGGTCGATGCCATCTGCGCCGAGGACACCCGCCATACCCGCCAGCTGCTGGCCCATTTCGGGCTGGAGCGGCCGCTGGTCGCCCTGCACGAGCACAACGAGGAAGCGCAGTCCGCGCGCCTGGTCGAGCGCCTGCTCGGCGGCGAATCCCTGGCCCTGGTCTCCGATGCCGGCACGCCCCTGGTCAGCGACCCCGGCTACCGCCTGGTCCGCGCCGCGCGCGCGGCCGGCATCCGCGTCTCGCCGGTGCCTGGCCCCAGCGCCCTGGTCGCCGCCCTGAGCGTGGCCGGCCTGGCCTCTGATCGCTTCAGCTTCGAGGGCTTCCTGCCGGCGAAGGCCGGTGCCCGCCGCGAACGCCTGCAGTCCCTGCTCGCCGAACCGCGCACCCTGGTCTTCTACGAGTCCTCCCACCGCATCGTCGACTCGCTGCAGGCGATGACCGACGCCTTCGGCCCCGACCGGCCCGCCGTGGTCGCCCGCGAGCTGACCAAGCTGTTCGAGACGGTGCTGGACGGCACCCTGCAGTCCCTGCACGGGCAGGTGGCGGCCGACCCCAACCAGCAGAAGGGCGAGTTCGTGGTCATCGTCGAAGGCGCCGGCGACGATGCCGACGCCCGCCTGGCCGAAGGCCAGCGCCTGTACCGCGCATTGTCCGGGCACCTGCCGCCGTCGACCGCGGCGAAGCTGGCCGCGGAGCTGAGCGGCGCACCGCGGAAGGCGCTGTATGGGTGAGGAACGAGGGGAGAGGAGTGAGGAACGAGTAAAAGCAACAGCAGGGGTCGGGGTCCACTGCGCGTTTCTGCCTCTGCCTTTATGCCTTGCTCCTGCCTTTACTCGTTCCTCACTCCTCTCCCCTCGTTCCTCGCTTTCCCCTTACACTCTCCCCGCGGAGTCGGCCAGGCAGTCGCGTCACCCTTCGGGGTGCCGAGGAAAGTCCGGGCTCCACAGGGCACGGTGCCAGGTAACGCCTGGGCGGCGCGAGCCGACGGAAAGTGCAACAGAGAGCAGACCGCCGAACGGCTCCTCCGGGAGTGCGTGGCAAGGGTGAAACGGTGCGGTAAGAGCGCACCGCGAGTCTGGCAACAGACCGGCACGGCAAACCCCACCTGGAGCAAGACCAAATAGGGATCCTTTGGCGCGGCCCGCGTTGGATCCGGGTAGGTTGCTTGAGCGTTGCGGTGACGTAACGCCTAGAGGAATGACTGTCCACGACAGAACCCGGCTTATCGGCCGGCTCCGCCTCTTTCTTACGGTAGGCCGAGCATGGCTCGGCTCTACAGTAGAGCCGAGCCATGCTCGGCTGCTCTTCGCCCAGATGCTTGGGATGTTGTTCAACCCGGCGTGCGGTACTGCCCGGCGGAAATGAACTGCTCGAACCGTTCGCACCACACCACTACGGTGGTGTAATCGTCCACGTTGACGCTTTCAGGCACGTCCACCAGGAAACGGTTGAAGGTCTTCACCTCGCCGATGCGCTGGGCCTGCGCCTTGACCTTCAGGAAGTCGGCCTTGTTGTCGACGAAGTCGCGGACCAGGTACACCTTGTAGTCAGGGCCCGGGCCCATCTTGCCGTCAAAAGCGACCTGACCCGAGCTGACGCTGATCTTGCCTTCCGCCCAATGCACTGCATCGCTGCCCTTGAGGTCTCGGCGAAACGTGGTGCGGTAGGGGGCCTCATCCATGGCGGCCTGCACCTGCGCGACTGGTGGATCATCGGGGGCGATCAGGATCGGCAGGAAGTAGACGCCCAGGCCGAAGCCCAGGCCGAGGGCGAGCAGGTGGGTGGCGAGCAGGATGAGGATGCGGCGCATGGGGCCTCCTTGGGGTTGCGGTCGATCGCGCGGCGGGGTGCCGGGCGCGACCACCCTGGGAGGTCAGGGCCGACATTTATAGACACAGTGCCGAATGCGAAAAGGGCACAGTGGGCGGGCTGCGATACCGGGCCCCTGTGGCACGGGCGGATCGCGGTCGCGGCTGGAAGCTGAATGACGTTTCAGGCCCGTTGCGATGACGGCTGCCGTCGCGTGGATCGCGACAGCGCGCTGTGGGTAGTGCCGGCCGCAGGCCCGCAGCTTCATGGCGAATCCGAGCATCCAAAGGTTGCCGGCCAGCGGCCGGCACTACCCCGCTGGCAAGAGAATCCGCCCAGTGGCCGGGACGGCCGGGTCAGAAAATGACGTGGCTTTGTCCGCTCGGTGCACCCTGCGGGCCGAAACGGCGTTCGTGGATCTCGCCGTGGCCGTCGGCGTCGATCAGCAGCACCGTGCTGGCGCGGGTGCCATAGTCGTCGCCGCGGATGAAGGCCGGGCTCAGCCAGCGCTCGCGTTCCAGCCCGATGCCGGTGTCGGGCAGGTCGCTGTCGGCGGGGCGATGTTCGTCCGCCAGGGCGGCCCAGAGCGGGGTCAGGTCCTCATCGCCGGCCTCGAACCAGGCTTCAAGCGCAGCCATCAGCCGCCGGGTCTTCGGCCAGGGCGCGTCCAGCGCGCCGTTGGACATGCCATGCACGCCCGGGCCCAGGCGCTGGCGCTCGGCGGGGTGGTTGCCCAGGTACTCCAGGCTGTCGCCATCGGCCAGCAACAGGTTGAAGGGCGCATACGCGCCCGCCACGGTCGCCAGCCGGTCGATATGCACGGCGGCCGGGTCGCGGCCGCGCAGGAAGTCGGCCACCAGCGCACCCCGTGAAGGACCGGTCTGTGCGGCCAGCGGGTCGCGGACATTGGTGACCACAGCCATGCGTCCACCCGCACCGACGCCGGCCCAGCCGCCGCCGGAGCGCAGGTCGCGCCCCCC
This sequence comes from Pseudomonadota bacterium, assembly GCA_023388955.1. GTDB lineage: Bacteria > Pseudomonadota > Gammaproteobacteria > Xanthomonadales > Xanthomonadaceae > Novilysobacter. Next base: position 978 of record JAEWFH010000003.1, on the reverse strand, counting down.
GATGACGGAGGTCTCATCTTGCCAGGGGGCCAGCGCCGCTGTCGGGCGGGCGTGGAACTCATCACGGTTGCCGGTCATCACCAGCCGCCAGCGCGGGTGGTGCATCCAGCCAAGAGCGAGCAGGCACATGGCCTCATTGTGCACGGTTTGCGCAGTCTGGCGCCGCTTCCTGCCCGTCCCGGATGAATGCGCGAGCGATGTTTCACGCTCTGTCCACACCCCTGAACTTCCGTTCAATCTCAAAAATTGAGACGGATCAGCAACTTGTGGATAAGCCTTGAACAATTCTCTAAAGGTTGTTGCAAGCCATTGATGCGGCTGGCGATTTCCCCGCTGAAAAGTTGTTGACAACCCTTCGGCCGCTGCTAAGGTGGGCATCAGAGGGAAATCCGGGTGTTTTGTGGGTTTTCGTGGTTCAATGTTTCACCGGGCGAAGGATAGGTGCACGCGTCGTGTTCCAGGGCGAGACGGCCATCACAGTTGACGATAAAGGGCGCATGGCGGTTCCCACCGCTTACCGCGACCTCGTCGCGCGCGCCAGCAACAACCGTCTCGTGCTGACCTACAACCCGTTCGAAGCCGGCTGCCTGTGGCTGTATGCAGAGTCGGAATGGGAGCGGGTCCGCGACGACGTCATGTCCAAGCCCAACACCCAGCGCGTCGTGCGCCTGTTGCAGCAGAAGCTGGTCGGCTCGGCCGCCCATCTGGAACTGGACGGCAACGGTCGCATCAGCATCCCCGCCAGCCACCGCGGTGCGGTGGGCATTGAAAAGAAGGCGGTATTGCTCGGTATGGGCGACAAGTTCGAATTGTGGAGCGAGCAGGCGCATCGGGCCCTGATCCAGCAGACGTTGTCTGACGAGGATCTGGGTGATGGGTTGCTCGACCTGAAGTTGTGAGCCGGGGTGCCCGGATGCGCCCAGAAGCGCAGACCGGTCACCTTCCGGTGTCGCAGTCGCCGGCGGTGCACCTGCCGGT
>JAEWFH010000167.1 GCA_023388955.1 Pseudomonadota bacterium | reverse complement strand
GCGCGCCCCAGGCCAGCAGGCGCGGCGTCGCCTCCACCGGCCACGGCAGGCTGGACAGGAAGAACATCGGCAGCGAGGTCACCACGATCAGCTGGAAGGCACGTTCGCGGGTGCGGAAGAAGCTGCCCACGAACATCGCGAACCCGACCACTGCGGCCACGAACAGGGCCGCGCCCAGCAACACGCCGGCCGGATTGCCGCCGCGCGGGTAATCCTGCAGCCAGAACACGAAGCCGCTGAAGTACAGCAGGCCCAGCAGACCGAACACCGCGAATGCCGCGGCGATCCCCGCCAGCCGCGGACGACTGAAGCGCAGCCGGCCCTCGCGCTCGCGGCGCGTGCCCGCCATCACCACCACGCCCAGCCACAAAGTCTGCTGCACGATCAGCACCGCCACCCCCGGCACGACGTAGCTGCCGTAGCCCTCGGCGGTATTGAACAGCGGCCGCTCGACCAAGGTCAGCGCCGGGGCCGCGGGTACGCCGGCGAAGCGTGCCTGCGTGGCCGCCAGTCCACGCGCCTCGGCGGTGATCGCCAGGGCCGCGCCCTGCAGCACCGTACTGGCACGGCCCAGCATCGCGCCGTTGCCCAGCAGCGCCAGCCGCCCCTGCCCGCCACGCAGGATGTCGCGCTCAAAACCCGCATCCACCAGCAGCACCGCCTCGGCGTCGCCCTGCTCCACCGCCGCCCGCGCCTCGTCCATCGAGCCGGCGACCCCCGCCACCCGTACCGCACGCAATGCCTGCAGGCGGCGCACCAGCGCGCGGCTGGATGCGCTGCGGTCCTGGTCGACCACCACCAGCGGCAACTGGCTGGCGACCTGATGCTGGTAGGCGGCCGGGTAGAAGAACGAGTACAGCACCACCGCCCCGACCAGGGTCATCAGTGCGGCGCGGTCGCGGAACACCGCGCGGAAGGTGTCGACGAACGCGCGGCCGAAACGGTTCACCGGCGCCCCCACGCGGCCGGATCGCGCGCCGCGCGGGCGTACAGCAGGAGCCCGGCGGCGCCGACCAGCATGGTGTACAACAGCATCGCCCCGGCCGGCCGGGCGGACACCGCGAGCGGCGAGCCGACGTCCATCTGCTGCGCCTGCAGCTTCAGATAAGCGGTGAACGGCAGCAATTCGCTCCACAACCGCACGAACAGCGACCCGCCGGCGGTCGGGAAGGTCGCGCCCGAGTACGCCAGCGAGGCGCCGGCATACAGCCCGGCCAGCGACAGCGCCGAGGCCATGTTGCGGGTGGCCGCGACGAGAAGCAGGGCCACCGCGGCGTATGCCAGGTACAGCAGCAGTTGCCCCAGCACCAGCGCGGTGGCGCTGCCGGCGACCCCGCCGCCGCGGACCCCGGCCAGCCAGGCAAGGCCAAGGCAGCCGTACAGCGTGAACAGCAGCAGGTACGGCGCCAGTTTGCCAGCCGTCGATGCCACCAGCAGCCGGCCTCTCCCGTCACCCAGCCAGGCCTGCACCGTGGCGTCGCGCAGCTCGCGGCCAAACGCTCCGACCACCGCCATGCACAGCGCCAGGTGCAGGATCGCGGGGAACAGCAGCGCTAGCAGGAAGTGCTCGTAGCTGCGACCGGGGTTGAACAACACGCCGGTCTGCGCCGCCACCGGCGCGGCGCGCACGCTGCCGGGCCCGCGCACCGGGGCGACCGCTGTCAGCGCCAGCCGCGCCGAGGTGGCCTGCACCGCGTCGGCGATGTCGCGTTCGGCGGCCTGCCCGGCAACCTGGTAGCTGGCATTGAACCAGCTGAAGACGGTGGCGCTGCCGCCGCGCAGGACCTCCCGCCCGCTGCCGGCGGGGACATGCACGACCGCGTACACCCGCAGCGCCCGGGCATCGGAGAAAGCGGCCTCCAGTGAAACCGGACGGGCCGCCACGTCCAGTCCCGGTGCGGCCTGCAACCGGCGCACCAGCTCGCGGCTGGTGGCGCTGTGGTCCAGGTCGACCACCGCGATCGGCAACCCGCGCGGCACCCCGGCACTGAACAGCCATGCCATCAGCACCAGCAGGGCGCACGGGATCCAGGTCACCAGCGCCAGGTCCCAGGGGCTGCGCAGCAGGAAGCCCGCCTCGCGCGCGGCCGATGCCAGCAGCGCCTGCATTGGCGTGCCACCGGTGCCCCGCCCGTTCAGTCCTTCGGCGGCCATGCGAACAGCACGCTCATGCCGGGCCGGAACCCCTGCACCGGCTGCGATGGCCGCGCGCGCACCTCGAAGCTCTTCACGTCGTAGCCGCTGGACTGGCGGGTCGAGCGCCAGGTCGCGTAGTCACCGGCCGGGCTGACCAGGTACACCTCGAACGGCACCTGTTCCAGTTCCAGCGCGGGGATGTCGCCGTGAAGGATCCGCCCCGGCGCGATGCCGCCGAACTGGTCCTCGCGCAGGTTCAACGAGACCCAGATGCGGTCGATGTCGACCAGGGTGAACACCGGGTATCCGGCCGGGACCAGTTCGCCGACCTCGACCAGCCGCTCGCCCACCTCGGCCGCGAGCGGGGAGCGGCCCTCGATCTCCGCCTGCGCGGCCTCCACCTCGGCCATCGCGCCCTCTGCCTGGCGGACCTGGGCCTGCGCCGCGGCACGGTCCTCGCTGCGGGCGCCGGCGCGGGCCATGTCGTATTGCGCACGGGCCGCGGTGGCCAGTGCGTCGGCGCTGCGCTGCTGGGCGAGCGCCTCGTCGCGCTTCTGCCGGGTCATCACGCCTTCGCGGTAGAGGTTCTCGACCCGCTGGTACGTCGAGCGGGCCAGTTCGGCACCGGCCTGCGCGCGGCGCCAGTTGGCCTCGGCGGCGCGGATGTCCTCCTCGCGGGCGCCCTCCTCCGCCTTGCCGGCCACCGCGCGGGCGGCCTCCAGCGCCGCGGCCGCCTGGCGCTGCTTGGCCGCGACCTCGGGACTGTCGAGCTCGAACAGCAGCTGGCCGGCCTCGACCCGGTCGCCCTCGCGCACCAGCAGCTTCGCCACCCGGGCGCTGATCTTGGTCGAGACGTTGATGCTGTCGGCATCGGCCATGGCCTGCACCATGCCGGGCGGGGAACGGAACGCCAGCCACAGCCCGCAGGCCACCACCGCGAGGGCGATCGCCAGCGCGGGCCAGAGCAGCTGGCGCACGCGCGGCGTGGGCGTGGGCGTGGGCGGCACGGGCTGCGGATGTCCGGGTGGGGGTGTACTCATCGGTCCAGCACCTTGTCCGCGCGGCGGACATATTCCTGGTATCGGTCCAGCTGGCCGCTGACCTCCAGCAGCGCGGCCAGCGCGGTGTCGTATCCGTAGGCCGCATGGGCCCGCTCGACCAGGGCCCCGCCAAGTTGCAGCCGGGCGTCGATCACGTCCAGCGAGGTGGCCTGGCCTTCGCGGAAGGACAGCTCCTGCAAGCGCAGGTTCTCGCGTGCCAGGGCAATCGAGCTGTCCAGCAGTTCGTACTGTTGCCGGGCCGACTCCAGCTCGTTGTAGGCCTTGCGCACGCCCATCGCCACCTGGTTGCGGGCCTCGCGCAGCCCGGCCTCGGCCTGGAACTGCTGTTCGCGGGCGGCACTGACCTGGCGCGGGCGGTTGCTGCCCGACAGGAAGGTGTACTTGACCCCGACCCCGAACGCCCAGTCCGGATCGGTGAGCATCGCGTCCTCGCGCCTGAGGTCGTACTGGCCGAAGGCATACACCTGCGGCTTGAGCCTGGCCTGCTGGACCCTGAGGGCGGCGCCGGCCTGCTCGCCCAGTGCCTGCAACCGCAGGATCTGCGGATGCTGCGCCAGGGCCGCCTCACGGAAGGTTTCCTGCGGCTCCAGCATCCCGGTGATGACGAACAGCGGGGTGCGGGTCGCCACCGGCCGCGGGCTGCGCAGCAGGTCGGCCAGCGATGCGCTGATGGTGTCGAGCTGGTTGCGTGCCTGCCGGTAGTCGCGCTCGGCCTGGTCGCGGGCAACGGTCGCCTGTAGCCGCTGGGCGCGGGTGGCGAAGCCGGCCTCCTCCAGCCGCATCGCGTCCTCCAGGTGGCGCTGCAGGCCGTCGCGCACTTCGCGACGGACCTCCACGGTCTGCTGCGCCAGCTGCTGGCCGAAGTACAACTGCACCAGTTTCAGGGTCTGGCCCTGCGCCTCCTGCTCGCGCTCGGCGTCGGCCTCGCGCACCGCGGCATCAGCGGCCTGCCGTGCGGCGGGGATCTGGCCGCCGCTGTAGATCGGCACGGTCGCGGTGACGATCGGCCGCAACCGCCAGTCGCGCTCGCGGAAGCGCAGCGGACTCGGGATGCCGAATGCCTCGGCCACCGGGGCCAGCGAGCCCAGCGGCAGGTCCAGGGTCTTCTGGAACTGCATCTGCCGCGTATCCAGGGCCAGCTCCGGCAGCCGCAGCGAACGGCTGGCAGCGGCCAGCTCACGCTTGGCCCGCACATTCGCCTCGGCGGCAGCCAGTGCATCCGACTCGCGGCCCAGCAGCAGCCGGGCCTCCTCGAAGCTCAATGCCTGCGGCAACGCGCCCTGCGCCGCGGCAGCGGACGGCAACGCACCGCCGAACAGGCATGCCAGGCACAACAGGGTCCTGCGTACCGGCCAGCGGCCAGGCGTCCAGGCCATCACTCACCCTCGTACAGCGGTTCCCCGGCCATCGTAGCCATCCGGGCACGCGGCGTGTAGGCGGCGGTATCTCTAACGGACTTCCAGGCGCGTGCTCACTTCCGTGCCGTCGGCGAACTCGAAGCTCAACTCCACTTCTTCCCCGGCCGCCAACGGCCGCACCGGACGCATCAGCATCAGGTGCAGCCCGCCCGGCGCGAGCGCCACCGACTCGCCGGCCGGGATCACCAGCGACTCGGCCTCGCGCATGCGCATCATCCCGCCGTCCAGCCGCGTCTCGTGCACCTGCACTTCTTCAAAATCGGGGCTGGAGGCGCCAGTCACCAGCAGCTCGGAACCGCACGGGTTGCGTAGCGTGCCGAAGCCGCCAAGCACCGGCATCTCCACCGGCGGCAGGCGGGCCCAGCCGTCCTCGAAGGCGGGGGCGCAGTCGCTGGCGGCGGCAACCGGGACCTGGAGCACAAGGGCGAGCCCCAGAGCGGCGGCGAGGTGGTAGCGGGGTCTGCTCATCGGCCTATGATAGCGGCATGTGAATCCGGAGCCGCCAATGACCCGTCCCCTGCCGTTGCTCGCCCTCGCCGTCCTGCTCGCCGCCTGCTCGCAGGAGCCGGACGGGCCACGGGAGCAGCCGGCTCCGCCGCAGGCGCCACCGGCCCAGCCGGGTGAGGGCGGCAGCCATCCGGCGACGGGTGCCACCCGGCTGACGATCTACAGCGGTGACTACGAGGCCTTGCGCGGAGCCGGCGCAGTGGGCCAGGGCGGCCCCGGGCACGCGCTGGTGGAGCGGCCGCTGCACTACGCCCTGAAGCAGGGGGCCAATTCGATCTCGGCGACCGGCATTCCGGCTTCGATGGACATCGAGGCGGCGGTGCTGCGCGCGGTCACCGATGGAGTGAACGTGCGGTCGCAGCGTTACGTCGCGCCGCTGGCGGCCGGCGGCCCGGTCACCGGGCAGGTGATCGGGCGGCGGGTGACGGTCGAGCACACGTCCGGCGGGGCCAAGCAGACCGACAGCGGCATCCTGCTGTCGGCCGACGACGGGCTGGCGCTGGCGCTGGCCGACGGGCGGATCAAGGTGATCCGCGAGTACGACAGTTTCAGCGTGGTCGACGGTGCCCGGGCGCTGCCACAGCAGGCCGAGCTGCGCTGGACCGTCACCGCCGACCAGGCCGGGGATGCCGACTTCCTGCTCAGCTACCCGATGGGAGGGCTGGCCTGGCGCGCGGAATACCTGGCGCGGCTGCAGCCCGCCGCCGAGGGCTGCCGGCTCGCGCTGGAAGGCGCGGCGCTGGTCGCCAACCAGTCGGGCGTGGGCTTCGCCGATGCCCGGCTGACCCTGGTGGCCGGTTCGCCCAACCGCGCCGGCGGCGGCAGTGCCCCCCAGTTCCTCAAGGCCACCGCCGTGCGCGCGGCCGCGGCACCGGCAGCCGATGCCGCGATGCCGGCCGAGCGCCGCTCCGGCGAATACCGCGCCTATACGCTGGCCGACCCGATCGCCATCGCCAGCGGCACCACCGAGCGGGTGCCGCTGTTCCCGCCGCAGGCCGCGGTGGCCTGCGAGCGCGATTACGTGGTCGATGCCACCAGCGCCAGCTGGCAGCCACCGCGCCCGATGGTCGACCCCGGCTTCAACGGCCGCACCGGGGAGCTGCCGGTGACCACCGTGGTCGCCTTCGACAACACCGCTGAAGCCGGCCTGGGCCGGGCACTGCCCGAGGGCCGGGTGCGGGTGCTGGAGGGCAATGACCTGCTGGGCGAGTCGATGCTCGGGCATACCGCCGAGGGCGCGGAGCTGCGGCTGGAGGTCGGGCGTGCCTTCGACCTGCGCGCCAAGCGCGAGGCCACCGGCTTCCGCGTCGACACCCGCGGCCGCACCATCACCGAATCGTTCCGCGTCACCCTGGGCAACGGCGGCGAGCGCGATGCGACGATCCGGGTGATCGAACCGCTGCCGCGCTGGAGCGACTGGGAACTGGTGTCCTCCAGCGTCGAGCCGGTGCGCAGCGCCGCGCGCG
>JAEWFH010000065.1 GCA_023388955.1 Pseudomonadota bacterium | reverse complement strand
GCGGCGGCGTCGGCGACCGGGGCGCCACGGAAGAAGCGCATGATGCGCTCGACCATGCCGATCGAGTGGGTCGGCGCCACCACGGCGGGTGCCGGGACCGGCGCCGGCGGCGGGGCGACTGCCTCGCGCGGCTCGCGCAGCGGGGCCGGGCGCTCGTGGCGGACATTGGTCACCGCCGGCTTGGGCACGTTGAGGTTGGCCTTGGTCAGCGCGTGCACCGGCAGCTTGCGCTGGGTGCCACGGTGGTAACTGGGCTTGTTGCTCTCCTCGCCGAGCTCGTTCTCGCGCAGGCGCGTGACCTCGTAGTGCGGGGTGTGCAGCTGCTCGTCGGCGACGATCACGATCGGCGCGTCGTGGCGCGACTCGACCTCGCTGAGCGCACGGCGCTTTTCGTTGAGCAGGTAGTTGGCGATCTCGACTGGGGCCTGCACCAGCACCTGCCCGGTGTTGTCCTTCATCGCGTGCTCTTCGGCCACGCGCAGGATCGACAGCGACAGCGACTCCACCGAGCGCATCCGGCCCTGGCCCTCGCAGCGCGGGCAGACGATCTGGCTGGACTCGCCCAGCGACGGCCGCAGGCGCTGGCGGCTCATCTCCAGCAGGCCGAAGCGTGAGATGCGCCCGACCTGCACGCGGGCGCGGTCCTGGCGCAGCGAGTGCTGCAGCCGGTTCTCGACCTCGCGCTGGTGCTTGTTGGACGACATGTCGATGAAGTCGATCACCACCAGGCCGCCCAGGTCGCGCAGGCGCATCTGGCGGGCAACCTCCTCGGCGGCCTCCAGGTTGGTGTTGAGCGCGGTCTCCTCGATGTCGCCGCCCTTGGTGGCGCGCGCGGAGTTGACGTCGACCGCGGTCAGCGCCTCGGTCTGGTCGATCACCAGCGCGCCGCCCGAAGGCAGGCGCACTTCGCGCTCGTAGGCGCTCTCGATCTGCGACTCGATCTGGAAGCGGTTGAACAGCGGGGTGTCGTCGGTGTAGTGCTTGAGTTTGCGCAGGTTGTGCGGCATCACCTGCTCGATGAACTCGCGCGCCTCGGCGTACATCTCCTCGGTGTCGACCAGGATCTCGCCGATGTCCGGGCGCATGTAGTCGCGCAGGGCGCGGATGATCAGCCGGCTCTCTTGGTAGATCAGGAACGGAGCGGGCTTGGAAAGGGCGGCGTCGCAGACCGATTTCCAGACCTGGAGCAGGTAGTCCAGGTCCCACTGCAGCTCCTCGGCATCGCGGCCGACGCCGGCGGTGCGGATGATGACCCCCATCTCGTCGGGGATCGACATCGACTCCATCGCCCGCTTGAGCTCGGCGCGGTCCTCGCCCTCGATCCGGCGCGAGACGCCGCCGGCGGTCGGGGAGTTGGGCATCAGCACCATGTAGCGGCCGGCCAGCGAGATGAACGTGGTCAGGGCGGCGCCCTTGTTGCCGCGTTCTTCCTTGTCGACCTGGACGACGACTTCCTGGCCCTCGCGCAGCAGTTCCTTCAGGCCGCCCTTGTTGGGGTCGACGCCGGACTGGAAGTAATCGCGGGAGATTTCCTTGAGCGGCAGGAAGCCGTGGCGGTTACCGCCGTACTCGACGAAGGCCGCCTCGAGCGACGGCTCCAGGCGGGTGATGCGACCCTTGTAGATGTTGGACTTCTTCTGCTCCCTGGACGGCTGCTCGATGTCGATGTCGTACAGGTTCTGGCCGTCCACGATCGCGACGCGCAGTTCTTCTGCCTGCGTCGCATTGATCAGCATGCGTTTCATTGGTGCGTTCCTCGCGCGCAACTCCGCGCCGAACGCCATGGCGTCGCCTCTGGAACCTCTGCCTCGCCTGCACGGCCCGCTGCTACCGGTACCCGGGCGCCGGTGCGCGCGCTGGCGTTGCCTTCCGATTTCCAGCGCTACAACACCACGGCGGGCCGCGGGAGCGCTTGTCTGCTGCCTTGTTCTTTTCCGGGCCGGCGGCGCCAGGGCAATGCCCCCACGCCCCCGGGTCGTGTTCATTCTGGTGTCACCGATGGTCTGACCCACCGGACGAGCCAAGGTTCCCGGCGCAGGCCGTTGTTAACATGGCGCTGGCGCACTCTGGACCCGGCATGCCGCGGTCCGTACCGGGTGCTTCTCCGGCACGGCCAGCCCGCAGCCATGGCGGCAGGGCAACCCCTGCCAAATCAAAACCTTATCTCGCGTCGCGAGTGTAGCAGAACAATCCTGCCGATGAGCCACCCAGAAAAGCCTGAAACCCGTACCGGGCCTCGCCTCGTGACCGTGCCCGAGGACCGCGCCGGGCAACGCCTGGACAACTTCCTGCTGGGGCAGCTGAAGGGCGCGCCGAGGTCGCTGGTCTACAAGATCGTGCGCTCCGGGCAGGTGCGCGTGAACGGGGGGCGGGTGAAGGTCGACCGGCGCCTGGAGGGCGGCGACGAAGTACGCATCCCGCCGGTCCGGCTCGGGGAACCGGCCCCGGGGGGCGCGCCGCCACGCGCGTTCATGGACGCGCTGCAGGCGGCGGTGGTGTTCGAGGACGACCGGCTGCTGGCGCTGGACAAGCCCTCCGGGGTGGCCAGCCATGGCGGCAGCGGGATCAGCTTCGGCGCCATCGAGACCTTGCGCGCGGCGCGGCCGAACCAGTCCCTGGAGCTGGTGCACCGCCTGGACCGGGATACCTCGGGCCTGCTGATCGTCGCCAAGAAGCGTTCGGCGCTGGTGGAGCTGCAGGCGCTGATGCGCGAGGAGGGCGGGATCGCCAAGCGCTACCTGGCCCTGCTCACCGGGCGGATGCCGGACGGGGTGATGACGGTTGACGCGCCGCTGCACGTCGGGCTGCGCCAGGGCGGGGAGCGCCACGTGCAGGTGAGCCCGGACGGCAAGCCGTCACGGAGCCACTTCCGCGTGATCGAGCGTATCGGGGGGCATTCCTATGGCGAGGTGCGGATCGAGACCGGGCGTACCCACCAGATCCGCGCCCACGCCCGCCACATCGGCCATCCGGTCGCGGGCGACGACAAGTACGGCGACCCCGAAGTCAACAAGCGCCTGCGCGCGAAGGCCGGCCTGCGCCGGCTGTTCCTGCATTCCTCGACGCTGGAGTTCGAGCTGGACGGGGGCAGGGCGCCCTACCTGCTCAATGCACCGCTGCCAGGGGAACTGTCCGCGGTGCTGGACCGCCTGTCGGGCGGCGGGCGCTGAAGCGCGGCGCGCTCAGCCCTGCTCGTCGACCAGGTTGCACATCTGCGGGCGCTCGACCGGCGGCCGGAAGGTGACCGGGACCCGCAGGTCGGTGGCCACCGGCTGTCCGCCGCGGGTGCCCGGGGTGAACTCCCAGCCCGCGACCGCCGCAAGCGCGGCCTCGTCGAGCGCCGGCTGTCCGCTGCTGCGTTCCACGCGCACGTCCTGCGGCGTGCCATCGGCCCCGACCTCCATGATCAGTTCCACCGTGCCGCCCACGTCATAACAGGCCAGCTCGGCCGGGTAGTCCGGCGGCGGGGTGTGGCGGGCCATCGGCTGGGTCGGCGGGACCAGCGCCTCGGAATCGACCGGGCGCTCGCACCCGGACAGCGCCAGCGCCGCGAGCACGGCGGCGGGCAGCACACGGGTCAAGGCGGTACGGGTGTGGGACATGGTGCTACTCCGTCAGGGCGTCGGCCTTGGCCGCGCAGATGAAGTCGTTCTCGCTCAGCCCGTCCACGTCGTGGGTGGAATACCGGACCACCACGCGGTCGTAGTGGACCTGCAGGTCGGGGTGGTGGTCCTCGCGATGGGCAATGAACGCCAGCGCATTCACGAAGGCCATGGTCCGGTAGTAGTCCTTGAAGCGGAAGGTCCGCGTGATGGCCTTGCCGTTCTCGACCACTTCCCACTCGGGAACCTCGGGCTGGAGCTCGCGTACGCGTGCTTCCCCGAGCCGGTGCGCGTCGCCGCGGCGCGGCATGCAATGGGCGCGGGCGAGGGGGATCAGGTCGTTCATCTGGGCGTCTCCGGTGCGGCGGTTGTGCGTGGGATCTACCCGGGGATCGTACGGCAACCGGGTACTGGGCTGCCGGACAGCCGGGGGAGGCTAGAATGCCCGCATGATCCAGATCTCCGATACCGCCCAGCAGCATTTCCGCAAGTTGATCGAGCGCGAAGCGCTCCCCGGCCTCGGCGTGCGCCTGAGCGCGGTCGAGCCCGGCACGCCACGTGCCGACGTGCGCCTGGAGTTTGCCGAGCCGGCGGACCTGAAGGGCGATGAATGGGCCGTCGACTGCGACGGGTTCACGTTGTGGCTGGACGCGTCCAGCACCCGCTACCTCGACGGCGCGCAGATCGACTACGAGGTGCGCGGCACCGCGGGCCAGTTGCAGATCCGCGCCCCCGGCATCAAGGGCGCGCCGCCGCCGGAGTCGGCCTCGCTGGTGGAACGGGTGCGCTACGTGATCGAGAACGAGATCAACCCGCAGCTGGCCTCCCATCGCGGCAACGTCAGCCTGGAGGAGGTCACTGCCGCCGGCGTGGTGGTGCTGCGCTTCGGTGGTGGTTGCCACGGTTGCGGCATGGCCGACGTCACCCTGAAGCAGGGCATCGAGAAGACCCTGCTGCAGAAGGTCCCGGGGGTCACGGCGGTACGCGATGCGACCGACCATGACACCGGGTCGGCACCGTATTTCGCCCGCGACCAGCGCGCCTGACGTCCCGGCGCGTCGTTGATGCCCACGGCCGACGCATACATCCAGGCTCTCCAGCGGCGCATGCGCCTGCATGCGTACCGCACACGTGGCACCAACGGCATGCCGCCGGGATGGGCGGAGTGGTTCGAGTCGCTGCCCAAGGCTCCGCCCACGCATGCCCACGCCGACGCACTGGTAGCCCAGGCGGCCCTGCGCCCGCCGCGCCCGCCGGAGCGCGCGGGACCGGACCCCGGGCCGTGGCGCGCGTTCCTCGCCACCTGGCGGCAGGGCTGGGATCCGCCGGATCCGGAAGAGCGACCGTTGCGCATCGCGGCCGGCGGGATTTCGGTCCTGTGGCACCTGCTGCTGCTCTTCGCGATGTTGTGGCTGCTGCTCACCGGCTTCGACCCCTCGGCGGCCACCCGGCTGGGCGAGGAGGACGTGGTCCAGGTCGAATTCATCGGCGAAGGCGTTCCGGCCGAGGTGGGGGGCGGGGAAGGGGAGCCGGCGCAATCCGGCCCGGCGCCAGCGGCGCCCGCGGCCACCGAGGCACCCGCCGTTCCGTCCCCGGCTCCGGCGGCGCAGGCCGTCGCCGGAGCGGCGACGCCCGTCCCTCCGGCCGCTCCCGAGCCTGCCGCCGTGGAGCCAGCCGTTGCGGAACCGGCGTTGCCGGCGCCTGCTTTCGAGGTGGCGCGCCCGGAGATGCCCGCCGAGCCGCTTGCCGCGGCACCCCGGTTGCCGGTCGAGCGCGAGATCCCGATGCCGGCCCCGCGCGAGCAGCCGCTGCAGGTGAGCGAGCCGGTGCCGGATACCAGCGCCGATTTCCTGCTCCCGCCACCCACGATCGACATCGAGCGGTCCCTGGCCACGCCCGAGCTCCGGCCCGCGGAGCCACAGCCGGTGCAGCGGGAGATCCCGGCTCCCCCGCGGCGCCTGTCCCCCGCGCCGCTCGCGGCCCCCGGCATCGACGCAGCCCAGCTTGAGATGCCGGTGGGCGCGGCCCGGGAGCGCGAAATCCCGATGCCCGCGCCGGCGACCCCGTTGCCTCCTGCGCCACAGTTGCGGGTGCAGGCACCGGCCACGCCGGACGCGGTCCTGGAGGCAGGCCGGCGCACGGTGCGGGAGCGTGGGATTCCCATGCCGGCCACTACGACCGGGCCCGAACGGGCAGACAATGCCGGCAGCGCCACTTCCGCACCGGAGGCGGCCGTTGCCGACGCTGCCGGCGGCGAGGCGACCGCCCGGCCAGCGGGGTCGACCGCGGCCACGACGGAGGCCGCGGCAGATCCGGGCGGTGTCGGCGCCGACGACAGTGTGGCCGCCAGCGCGGGGCCGCGGCCGGTGCCTGCGCCGGGCGCATGGCCGGACCCGGCCCGCGCCGATGGCTGGGGCGCCTCGGACCGCGTGCGCGAGGGATCGCAGGCCGGGGAGCTGTCCGGGCTCTACGACAGTGCCGGCCGGGTACGCCTGGCGGAAACCCCGGGAAGCAGCGCCAGTGGCAACCCGCCCGGGACCATCACCGAGGAAATCGCCCACCTCGACCGTGCCGGTACCTGGCTGCGGCGCCCGCCGATCGGGTACGAGCCGACCTCGCTGGACCGCTTCTGGCGACCCAACGAGACCCTGCTGGAAGAGTGGGTGCGGCGCAGCGTCACCACCGTGCGCATCCCGATCCCGGGCACCAGCAAGACCCTGGTCTGCCAGACGGTGCTGCTGGCTGCCGGTGGCGGCTGCGGGATCGAGGATCCCAACATGGTGGAGCAGCCGGCCAGCGCGCGTCCGCCGCCGGACATCCCGTTCAAGCCGGAGTTGCAGGAAGGCGGCGGGGCGGCCCCCGCCGGCTGAGCCTCAGTGCGCGCCCTGGAGGGTGCTGATCTTCGATTCGCGGGTGGCGAAGTACACGCTCAGGTCCGCGATCTGCTGGTCGGACAGGCCCTGCGCCTGCATCGCCATCAGCGCATGGTCGCGGGTGCCGTCGCGGTAGGCGCGCAGCGAATGGGCGAGGTAGTCGCCGAACTGCCCGCCCAGCCTGGGATAGGTCGGGTCGATCGGCGCGTTGCCGTCGGCACCGTGGCAGTCGATGCAGGACTGGCCGGTAGCCGCGCCCTTGGCATTGGCCAGCTGCTCGCCGGCGGCCGCGTCGCCCTTCGGCATGCCGGGCAGCGCTGCGCCGGCGGAAGCCGGGGCCTCGGCAGTGCAGGCGGCGAGGGACACCAGGGCGGCCAGGGCCAGCGATGCGGTGAAGATGCGGTTCTTGGTCATGTTCTGGCTACCTGTGCGCTCACTGCAGGCCGGAAAGGAAGGCGGCGATGTCGGCGATGTCCTGCTCGCTGAAGCCCTGCGCCTGCGCGTTCATGGTTGGGTGGCTGCGGGTCCCGCGCTGGTACTCGGTCAGTGCGTTGACCAGGTAGGTCTCGGACTGTCCGCCGATCTTGGGCACGTGGTAGTTCGGGTAGGCGTTCTTGTAGCCGGCGATGCCGTGGCAGCCCACGCAGGTATAGGTGAGCTGGTGTCCACGGGCCGGGTCGCCGGCAGCCGGCCCATCCTGGGCGAGCGCCGGCAGGGCGGCGGAGGAAAGCGCCAGGACGGCGGCGGTGATCAGCGGTCGCATCATAGGTAGTCCGCGTTCTCTGTCGGATGGCGGGTGGCATGGCCGGAGGAAATGCAACCCTCTCCCCTGGCCGCATTCGGCCGAGTATAGCTTCCGTTCACGTTCGCACGCATCCACCGGTGCAAGCTTCGCGCGCCACGTCCCCCCGTGACCTTTGGCGGATTGGGGCGGTCGCGGGCTGGTGATATACCTATCTACAACACCGGCACAAGCCGGCTTCCGCTTTCCCGAATCCCGGACGGACCTCCCCATGCACCAGCCCGCTTTCCGCAGCCTCACCCGCCGCGCCTTCCACGTTGCCGCCGTGTCGGCGAGCCTGACCCTGCTGGTGGCCTGCGGTGGTCCCGGCGAGGGCCCCGGTCCCGGCGCCGGTACGGGCGCCGAAGCGGACGCCGCGCCGGTGCCGGTGGAGGTGGCCACGGCCGAGCGCAGGGCGATGGCCGCCAGTTACACCGGCACCGCCGCGCTGGAGGCGCCGGGCGAGGCACAGGTGGTCGCCAAGACCTCGGGCGTCGCGCTGGAGGTGCTGGTGGCCGAGGGTGACCAGGTCCGTGCCGGCCAGGTGCTGGTGCGCCTGGATGCCGACCGCGCACGCCTGCAGGAAGCCCAGAGTGCGGCGCAGATGCGCAAGCTGGAAGCCGAGTTCGAGCGTTCCAGGGCCCTGGTCGACCAGCAGCTGCTGTCGGCGGCGGACTTCGACCGGATCCGCTACGACCTGGAGAACGCCCGCGCCGTGAACCGGCTCGCGCGACTGGAGGTGTCCTACGCCAACGTGACCTCGCCGATCGCCGGCGTGGTGGCGCAGGTGACCCCCAAGCCGGGCAACTTCGTGCAGATCAACACCCCGATCGTGCGCGTGGTCGACACTTCGCAGCTGGAAGCGACGCTGAACGTGCCCGAGCGCGAACTCGCCACGTTGCGGGCCGGCCAGCCCGTGGTGCTGCAGGTCGATGCCCTCCCGGGCCAGGTGTTCCACGGTCGCATCGACCGCGTGGCCCCGGTGGTGGACGCGGGCAGCGGGACCTTCCGCGTGATCGCCGCCTTCGACGCCCAGGAAGTCCTCAAGCCGGGCATGTTCGGCCGCCTGCGCATCGACTACGACGAACGCGCCGACGCCCTGGTCGTGCCGCGCACCGCGCTGGTGGACGCACAGGGCCAGAAAGCCGAGGTGCTGGTGGTGGACGATGGCGTCGCGGTGCGTACCCCGGTCGAGCTGGGCTACGTCGACGGCGGCTGGATCGAGGTGCGCGAAGGGCTGTCGCCCGGGGCGACGGTGGTGGTGGCGGGCAAGGCTGCGGTCCGTGATGGCGGCAAGGTGACCGTGATCGATCCGGACGCACCGGCGGTGGCCACCGGCGAGGAGCCGGATGCCGCCGCGGAGGTGGCCGGGGAACAGGCTGCACCGGCCGGCGACGGCAGTGCCACCAATTCCGCCCAGGACTGACGGGGAGCGCCGACGATGACCGACAAGAGCCAGGATTCCATCCCGGCCGGACCGCCGCGCGCGGACGCCGGCTTCGACCTGGTCGAGTTCTCGACCCGCCGCCGGGTGACGGTGGCGATGCTGATGATCACCCTGGTGCTGTTCGGGCTGATCGCGCTGGGCAACCTCAAGGTCAACCTGCTGCCGGACCTGAGCTACCCCACGCTCACGGTGCGCACCGAGTACACCGGCGCCGCGCCGGCCGAGATCGAGACCCTGGTCACCGAGCGCGTCGAAGAGGCGGTCGGCGTGGTCAAGGGGCTGCGCCGGCTGAAGTCGGTCTCGCGCACCGGGCAGAGCGACGTGGTGCTGGAGTTCGCCTGGGGCACCGACATGGACCAGGCGAGCCTGGAGGTGCGCGACAAGATGGAGGCGCTGCAGTTGCCGCTGGATGCCGATCCACCGGTGCTGCTGCGCTTCAACCCGTCCACCGAGCCGGTGTTGCGCCTCGCCCTGGCCGGGCCTGTCCGCGACGGCGACGCCGCGCTGACCGAACTGCGCCGCTATGCGGACGAGGACCTGAGGAAGAAGCTCGAACCGGTCTCCGGCGTGGCCGCGGTCAAGGTCGCCGGCGGCTACGAGGACGAAGTGCAGGTGCTGATCGACCAGCAGAAGCTGGCCCAGCTGAACCTGCCGCTGTCGACGGTGGTGCAGCGCCTGGCGCAGGAGAACATCAACCTGTCCGGCGGCAGCCTGGAGGAGGGGTCGCAGCGCTACCTGGTGCGCACCGTCAACCAGTTCGCCAGCGTCGGGGAAATCGGCGAGATGCTGCTCACCGTGCGCAGCGCCGGCAACGGCGCTGCCGAGGCCGCGGCGGCGGAGATGGCGCGGGTGGCCGCCGCGACCGGTTCTTCGGCGGCGATGGCCGCGGCCGCCTCGGTGCAGAGCGCATCCGGCGGCTCCGGCGCGGTCGCCGGCGGGGTGCCGGTGCGGCTGAAGGACGTGGCCGTGGTCCGCCAGGGCCACAAGGAACGCGATGCGATCATCCGCCTGGACGGCAACGAGGCGGTCGAACTGGCCATCTACAAGGAAGGCGACGCCAACACCGTCTCCACCGCCGATGCCGTGCATGCGCGGCTGGAGCAGATCCGCGAACAGGTGCCCGAAGGCATCCAGCTGACCGTGATCGAGGACCAGTCCACCTTCATCCGCCAGGCCATCGACGACCTGAAGAAGGACGCGGTGCTGGGCGGTGCGCTGGCGATCCTGGTGATCTTCCTGTTCCTGCGCGACGGCTGGAGCACCTTCGTGGTCAGCCTGTCGCTGCCGGTCTCGATCATCACCACCTTCTTCCTCATGGACCAGCTGGACCTCAGCCTCAACGTGATGAGCCTGGGCGGCCTGGCCCTGGCCACGGGCCTGGTGGTGGACGATTCGATCGTGGTCCTCGAATCGATTGCCAAGGCACGCGAGCGCGGCCTCGGGATCCTGCAGGCCGCGGTCGCGGGCACGCGCGAGGTCAGCATGGCGGTGGTCGCCTCGACCCTGAC
>JAEWFH010000013.1 GCA_023388955.1 Pseudomonadota bacterium | reverse complement strand
ACGCCTGCGCCATCGCGCAGATCATCGGCCGCCCCTGCCGCTACGTGGTCGGCGAGTGGGAGCGTGACCACGGCGAGGGCTGGGGTGCACTGGCGCAGCGCCTGGGCATCAAGCCCGGTTCGTCCGAGTTCCATCGCCTCAAGCGTGGCTTCGTGCCGACCTACGATCGCTGGTCGCGGCCCATCTACATCGACCACGACATGCGCAACGACTACCCCGGCCGCAAGCTGATGCCGGGGCTGGATGGCGATCGCGGCACCCCGGGCCGGAACCAGGGGCGCGGCAACGCCCGGGACGGTTGACCCGGAGCCAGTGGGGAGCGGACGCCCGGTAGAATCCCCGTTCCCCGCAACCCACGGCACGAACGACTTGCAAGCTCTGCAGCATCCGCGCTACGCGGCCTCGGCGCGCCTGTCCGTCGCCCCGATGATGGACTGGACCGACACCCATTGCCGGGTGTTCCACCGGATCCTGGCGCCGCATGCCCGCCTGTACACCGAGATGGTCCATGCCAACGCGGTGATCCGCGGGGACCGCCGCCGCCTGCTGGCCCTGGACCCGTCCGAGCACCCGGTCGCCCTGCAACTGGGCGGAAGCGAGCCGGACCTGCTGGCGCAGGCGGCGCGGATCGCCGCCGACGCCGGCTTTGACGAGGTCAACCTCAATTGCGGTTGCCCGTCGGACCGGGTACAGGCCGGGCGGTTCGGCGCCTGCCTGATGCGCGAGCCGGCGCTGGTGGCCGAATGCGTGGCCGCCATGGTCGAGGCCTGCCCGGTGCCGGTGACGGTCAAGTGCCGGCTTGGCGTCGACGATGACGACGACTACGCGCTGTTCCGCGCCTTCATCGACACCGTGGCCGATGCCGGCTGCCGCAGCTTCGTGGTGCATGCCCGCAATGCTTGGCTGCAGGGGCTGAGTCCGAAGGAGAACCGCGACATTCCGCCGCTGCGCCACGACTGGGCCTGGCGACTCAAGGCCGAGCGTCCGGAGCTGGAAGTCGTGGTCAACGGCGGCATCGCCGATGCACCCACCGCCAATGCCCAGCTCGCGCACCTGGACGGAGTGATGCTGGGGCGCGCCGCCTACCACACGCCGTGGCTGCTGCATGAGCTTGACAGCGCCTGGTTCGGCGGGGAGCCGGGCACCCGCGAGGAACTGCTGCGCCGCATGCGCCCGTACATCGAGTCGCAGCTGGCGCAGGGCGTGTATCTCAAGCACATCACCCGGCACTTGCTGGGGCTGTTCGCCGGGCAGCGCGGGGGAAGGGCGTTCCGGCAGGTGCTCAGCGAAGGCGCGCACCGTCCCGGTGCCGACTGGTTGCTCATCGAAACGGCGCTCGAGCGCACGCGCTGACCTGCGGGGAGACATCGGGGTCCGGCGGTGAGAGACTGAACGCGACAACTCCGTGAAGAAAAAGTTCAGATCGGATTCACTGCGCCATTCCAATGATGGAAGGCCGTTACCGAGAGGTTCCACGCCTGCCCATGCGTCCGCGTCCCGCCGTCTGTGCCGTGTCCTTGCTGGTGGTCCTGATCGCCGGTACCGCGACCGGGGACGCTTGGGCGCAGCGTACCCGTGACAAGGCCCGCGAGTCGCACCGGGACCTGGTGCGTCGCCCGCTCCCGGCCAAGAGCGAACCGCAGCGAGCACGGACCACGGGGCGCCAGAGGGAGCTGTCGGATGCGGTGCGTCGCGTGGAACGGCGTACCGGGGGCCAGGTCCTCAGTGCCGAACTGGTGCCGTTCGAGGGCCGGATGATCAGCCGCATCAAGGTTGTCGATACCAGCGGCCGTGTGCGCGTCTATCTGGATGATGCCGCGGCGCGCCATTTACACAGCGAAGACAACTGACGCGTCACCCTTCGGGTAGGATCCCTGTTCAGGGAATTCATCTACCCGTACGAGGAGTGACCGATGCGAATCCTTCTGGTGGAAGACGAGGCTCCGCTGCGCGAGACCCTTGCGGCCCGGCTCAAGCGCGAAGGGTTCGCGGTCGACGCGGCCCAGGACGGCGAGGAAGGCCTGTACATGGGACGCGAGGTCCCGTTCGACCTGGGCATCATCGACCTGGGCCTGCCGAAGATGTCGGGCATGGAGCTGATCAAGGCGCTGCGCGACGAAGACAAGAGCTTCCCGATCCTGATCCTGACCGCGCGCTCCAGCTGGCAGGACAAGGTCGAAGGCCTCAAGCAGGGTGCCGACGACTACCTGGTCAAGCCGTTCCATGTCGAGGAGCTGCTGGCGCGCATCAACGCCCTGGTGCGCCGCGCCGCCGGCTGGAGCAAGCCGACGCTGGAATGCGGCCCGGTGATGCTCGACCTGGCCGCGCAGACGGTCAGCGTTCACGGCCAGAACGTCGACCTGACCAGCTATGAGTACAAGGTGCTGGAGTACCTGATGATGCACGCCGGCGAGCTGGTCTCGAAGGCCGACCTGACCGAGCACATCTACCAGCAGGACTTCGACCGTGACTCCAACGTGTTGGAGGTCTTCATCGGGCGGCTGCGCAAGAAGCTGGACCCGGACGGCACCCTGAAGCCGATCGAGACCGTGCGCGGCCGGGGCTACCGCTTCGCCATTCCGCGCAGCGGCGAGTAGGACGACGCCGTGGCGTGCGCCGGCCGCTCGCACCGGCCGGCGCCAGCCGTTACGCTGCCGCCATGTCGATCATGAACTGGGGCAGGCCGCGCTCGTTGCAGGCGCGCCAGGTGATGGCCGCCAGTATCGGGCTGGTGGCCTTCCTGGCGCTTGCCGGCGTCGCCCTGGACCGGGCGTTCCTGGAGACCGCCGAGAACAACCTTTACCAGCGCATGCGCAGTTTCGCCCTGGCCTATGCCGACAGCGACTTCGCTCGCGATGGCACCTTCATTCCCCCCTACACCCCGCCGGACCCGCGCTTCGAACGCCCGGGCAGCGGCCTGTACGCCGAGGTCGTGCTGTCCGACCAGCACTGGGACTCCTCCTCCTCGGTGGGCCCGCTGCTGCCCGACGGGGAGATGCTGGCGGTGGGGGACGAGGTCTTCGAGGGACCGCTGGACATCGTCGAACTCAATGGCGAGGAGGGCCAGGCCTACCGCTACGGCCGCGGGCTGGTCTGGGTAGGAAGCGACGAGGACGGGCAGGAGGACGAGGTCCCCTACACCGTCTACATCCTCGAGGACACCACGGCGCTGAGCCGGCAGGTGGAAGTGTTCCGCGCCGCCCTGTGGCGCTACCTCGGAGGCGTCGGCGTGCTCCTGCTGCTGGGCCAGGTGCTGATCCTGCGCTGGAGCCTGCGTCCGATGCGGCAGGTGATCCTGGACCTGAAGCGGGTCCAGCGCGGCGACGCATCGCGGATGAGTGAACGCCATCCACGCGAGCTGGAGCCGCTGGCCGAGAGCATCAACGCCTTCATCGAGAGCGAGCGCGAGAACCTGGACCGCCAGCGCAACACCTTGGCCGACCTGGCCCACAGTCTGAAAACGCCGCTGGCGGTGCTACGCACCCGCCTGGACGCCGACACCCCGCCCGAGGAACTGCGCCGCGACCTGGACACCCAGCTGCAGCGCATGAGCGAACTGGTGTCCTACCAGTTGGCCCGTGCAGCATCGGGCGGGCACGCGCTGTTCTCGGCCCCGGTGCCGATCGAGCCCGAGGCCGAGGCGCTGGTGACCAGCCTGGAGAAGGTCTACGCCGCCAAGGGCGTGCTGTGCGAGTTCGAGCTGGCCGAGGGCGTGCAGTTCCACGGCGAGCGTGGCGACCTGCAGGAGTTGCTCGGCAACCTGCTGGAAAATGCCTTCAAATGGGCGACTTCGCGGGTGCTGCTGACCGCGCGGCCGAGCGAATGCGCGCCCGACCGCCGGCCCGGCCTGGTGCTGGTAGTGGAGGACGACGGCGCCGGCATCGCGCCGGACAAGGTCGCCGACGTGCTGCAGCGCGGGGTGCGCGGCGATGAGCGCGTGCATGGGCACGGCATCGGCCTGGCGATCGTGCAGGACATCATCCGTGCCTATCGCGGGACGCTGGACGTGGGCGCGTCGACCGAGCTGGGGGGCGCGCGCTTCGAAGTGCAGTTGCCGTCGCGGCTCTAGCCGGCGGCGTCATCGAAAGGGGGGCGGGCCGTACAGCCGTTCCAGATGGGCGGCCACGGCGGGCATCTCCGCCCGCAGCGTCGCCGGGTCGCTGAAGTGGTACTCGGTGGCCACGGCGAAGAATTCTTCCTCGGCCTCCGCGGCGTAGGGGTCGATGCGCGTGGGCCGGCCGGAGTCCACCTGCCTGCAGAAGGCCTCGTAGGCCTGCTGGAAATCACGGGCCCAGGCGCGCTGCCAGTCCCGTGGCAGTGGCGGGGTGCCATCCAGCGCCCCGTCGAGGACGTCCAGCTTGTGCGCCATCTCGTGGGCGGCCACGCAGAAGCCGGCGCGCGGATCGGCGCAGTCGGCCAGCACGTCGGCCCAGGACAGGACCAGCGGTCCCGTTTCCCAGGCCTCGCCAATCAATTCGTCCTGCCACTCATGGAGTACGCCGGCGGCGTCCACGTGGCTGCGCTGGACGCGGAACGCTTCCGGGTATACCAGCAGCTGCGTCCAGCCATGCAGGCCTTCTTCGCCGAACTCCAGCAGCGGCAGGCAGCACAGCGCAGCCAGCAGGCAGCGCTGGGCCGGGTCCAGCTCCAGATCGCCCAGCGGGGTGATCGACTTGCGCTGCAGGAACAGGGCCGCGAGCGACCGCAGGCGCACCTGCCGCGCGGGCGGAAGTACGGCGAGCCAGGGACCCTGCCGGCAGGCGGTGTCCCAGGCGTCGTCGGGAATGGAGGGCGTTGGCCGGCGCAGCCGCCGCAGGAGTCCGCGCAAGCGACTGGTCAGCGCAGCATGCCGGGCAGGAAGCTGCGCCAGCTCGGGGTCGGCAGGTGGTCGGTGACGTCGGTGCCGGCCTTCCCACCACGGACCGCGCCCGCATCGGCGGAACCGGTGGGGTCGGCCTTGCGCTTGGTCGCCGCCTCCACCGTCGCCCCTGCCTGTGCCTCGGCGCACCCGCTTCCGTCGGGCGCAGCCGTGGACTCGCCCGCCAGGGCGGCGCCGGGGAACAACAACAGCAGGCTGAGGAGAGTACGGCTCATGTTGGCGACCTCACGAGTTCCCGACTATAACGCGAACGTCACGCCGGTGTTGACACGGCCGCGTGCGACCCGCCCGGTTGTGCAAGACGTGCCGGACCGGGGCATTCTGGGCTCCTCGAATCCGACCATGACGCGATGGCCGACCTCCTCGACAGCGACCTGATCCTCTCCCGCCTGGAGCCGCAGGTGCGGGCCCGGCTGGCTTCCCTGCACGTAATGCCGCAGGTGGAGTCGACCAATGCCGAGCTCCTCCGGGGACCGGTGCCGGAAGGCGGCCTGGCGGCCGCGCTGCTCGCGGAAAGCCAGCGTGCCGGGCGCGGCCGCAGGGGAAAGGACTGGGCCTCGCCACCGGGCGGGAACCTGTACCTGTCGCTGTCGCGCAGCTTCTCCGGCGGGATCGGCCGGCTGGAGGGGTTGAGCCTGGTCGCGGGCATCGCGGCGGCCGAGGCGCTGCATGCACTGGGCTACCAGGAGGTCCGGGTGAAATGGCCCAACGACCTGGTGGTCGCGGTGGATGGCGTGCTGCACAAGCTGGGCGGCGTTCTGGTGGAAGGGGCGGGCACGGGGGTGGGCGGGGCGCAGGCCGTGCTCGGCCTCGGGATCAATGCCCGCATGCCCGCGCGGGAACTCGCCAGCGTCGGCCAGCCCTGGTGCGACCTGGCGGGCCTGGCGGGCCATTGCCCGCCGGTGAGCGAACTGGCGGCGGCGGTGCTCGGCCACTGGGTCCCGGCGCTGGACCAGTTCGACCGCGAGGGCCTGGCCCCGTTCCTGCCGCGCTACCGCGGGCTGGATGTACTCGCTGGCACGCCGGTGGCGATAGTGCTGGAGGAGCGGACGATCCATGGCGTCGCCTGTGGCGTGGCGGGAGGCGGGGCGCTGCGGGTGCGGCTGGAGGATGGGACCGAGCGTGCCTTCCATTCCGGCGAGGTCAGCGTGCGCGGAGCGGGTTGATGCGCAGTTGGCTGTTCGACCTGGGCAATACCCGGCTCAAGCTGGCGCCGCTCCTGCCGGAAGGCGGCGTCGGCGAAACCAGAGCGGTCGCGCACGACGGGGACTTCGCGGCGGTGCTGGCCCGGGTCCTGCCCGAGCGTATCGACGTGGCCCACGTCGCCGCCGTCGCTGGTCCTGCGTTACGGCTGCAACTGGCGCGCGCGCTGGCCGGGCGCTGCCGGCGGATTTCTTTCGCCACCTCCGTGCCGCGCCTGGCAAGGCTGGTAAGCGGCTATCCGGAGCCGTCGCGGCTCGGGGTGGACCGCTTCCTCGCCCTGCTGGCCGCCAGTGCGGACGGTGGGGGCGCGGCGCTGGTGTGTGGCGTGGGCACGGCGCTTACGCTGGACCTGCTGGACGGGGAGGGCCGGCACCTGGGCGGGGTGATCGCCCCGTCCCCGACCCTGATGCGGGAGGCGCTGCACGCACGCGCCCCGCACCTTCCCGAGGCGGGTGGAGTGGCCGCCGATTTCGCGACCGCCACTGCCGATGCCCTGGCCTCCGGGTGCGAGGGTGCCGCCGCCGCCCTGGTGCGGCATCGCCTGCAGGCCGCGGAGGGACTCGTGCAAAACGCCCCCCGGCTGCTGCTGCATGGCGGGGGTGCGGATGCGCTGCGCCCGCTGCTGCCCGAAGCCGTTCCACGACCGCAGCTGGTACTGGAAGGACTCGCGGAATGGGCACGGGCGCAAGCCAGTCATTGAGCCGCCCGCCTACAATCGCGCCATGCTGACGCGTGCCCCCATTGTCCTGCTGCTGGTGCTCAACCTCGGTGTCGCCGTGTGGTGGCTTGCGCGCCCATCGGTCCCGGTGCCCCGGTTCGACCCGGCCCTCGAGGGCGCCCCGCTCCTGCGCTTGGCCGACGAGCCGGTCGAGGGCGCCGTGGCCGCGTCCGCGAGCAGGGTCGCAGACGGCGCGCCGGATCCCGTCGCCAGCCAGGCTCCCGGGGCCTGCCACCGCTTCGGTCCGTTTGCTGACGCCGAGGCCGGGGAGGTGGCAGCGGCGGCGCTGGAACCGGTGGCCGTCGAGGCGCGCCTTCGCCGCGAATGGCCCGGCCCACCGGCAAACTGGCGCGTGGTGCTGCCGACCCCGGGGGTCGAGGAAGGCGCGGAAACCGCGCGCCGCGTCGCCGAGGCCGGTTTCGACGACTACTACGTCATGCGCGAGGGCGTCGATGCGGGGGTGGTGGCACTGGGCATGTACGGGGACCGCACGCGTGCCGAAGTCCGGGCCACCACCCTGCGCGACGCCGGCTTCGAGGTCCTGGTCGAACCGTTCGGCGGCGGACAGCCCGAATTCTGGGTGGATGCGCAGGTGCCGGCCGGTTTCGATGCCGTTGCCGCGGGCGGGCGCATCGCCGCGCCGCAGGTAATCGAGGACGGTTGCGCGCAGGCCGGGCGGGTGGAGCCCGGCGTGGCACGCTAGAATCACGGACTTCCCGCCGGCTTAGCTCAGTTGGTAGAGCAACCGCCTTGTAAGCGGTAGGTCGTCAGTTCGACTCTGACAGCCGGCACCAGAGTCCATGGAGGCCGCGATGAACCAGTCCCATCCCCCCGTATCCCTGATTGGCGTGCCAACGGACGTGGGGGCCGGGGAGCGTGGCGCCCGGCTCGGACCGGAGGCGCTGCGCATCGCCGGCCTGCGCGAGGCACTGGCCGCGCGCGGCCTGGAGGTCATCGACTGCGGCAACGTCAGCGGGCCGGAGAACCCCTGGCAGGGGCCGGTGGACGGCTACCGCCACCTGACCGAGGTCGCGGCCTGGAACCACGCCGCGATGGAGGCCATCTACGCCGAGCTCAACAAGGGCCGGATGCCGATCATGATGGGCGGCGACCACTGCCTGGGCCTGGGTTCCATCACCGCCGTCGCGCGCTGGTGCCGTGAGCAGGGCAAGAAGCTGCGGGTGGTGTGGATGGACGCGCACACCGACTTCAACAGCGCCGACGCCACCCCGACCGGCAACATCCACGGCATGCCGGTGGCCTGCCTGTGTGGCATCGGTCCGCAGGAACTCACCCACCTGTCGGGCGAGTCGCCGATGATCGCGCCCTCGCAGGTGCGCCAGGTCGGCATCCGCTCCGTCGACGAGGGCGAGAAGCGCATGGTGTACGAGCACGACCTGCCCGTGTACGACATGCGCCGCATCGACGAGATCGGCATGCGCCGGGTGATGGAGGAAGTGCTCGCCGACATGGACGCGGACACCCACCTGCACGTGAGCTTCGACGTCGATTTCCTCGACCCGTCGATCGCCCCGGGCGTGCCGACCACGGTGCCGGGCGGGCCGACCTACCGCGAGGCGCAGCTGGCGATGGAGATGATCCACGACAGCGGCCGCATGGCCTCGCTGGACATCGTCGAGCTCAACCCGATCTTCGACGTCAACAACAAGACCGCGATGGTGGCGATCGACCTGGTGGAGAGCCTGTTCGGCAAGTCCACGCTCTTGCGCCGCCGCTGAACAGGACAACCGCCGCCGCGACGCGGTGCACGTCGGCTTCACGGCTGCCCACGCGATGATGCCTGCCAAGGCCGCAGCACGCGGCCGACCAACAGGCGCATCGCCGACTGAGGAGGAAGCCAATGAAGCGTTTGACCACCCTGATGCTGCTGTCGCTGTTTTCGCTGGGCCTGACCGCTTGCCACACCGTGGCCGGAGCCGGCAAGGACATGCAGTCGGCCGGCGAGACGATTGAAGAAACCGCACAGGATTGTCGCGACGCGGACTGCTGAGACCGCGGCAACGAGGACGACAAAGGGCCGGAGCGATCCGGCCCTTTGCTTTTCGTGTCGTCCTGTCCCGGGATGCCACGTGACGCCGCGTTTAACTTCGCCACGACTGCCAGCGAACACCGCGGCGGGCAACCTGAAGATGAAGGGACGAATCCCGTCCCACAACCAGGAGAAGCCTATGAATACCGACATCATCGCCGGCAAGTGGAGCCAGCTGAAGGGCAAGGCGCAGGCGCGCTGGGGTGACCTGACCGACGACGTGTTCGATGTTGCCGAGGGCAATTCCGAGTACCTGTCGGGCAAGCTCCAGGAACGCTACGGCTGGAACCGCGAGCGCGCCGAGGACGAGGTGCGCGAGTTCGGCCGCACGCTGGATTGACCGCCGCCGGCAGGAACCATGACCCGGGCCTTGTCCCGGGTCTTTCTGTTTTGGCGCGGGCTAAACTGGGGCGTTCCCGCACAGCCAGCACCACCATGCAGACCACCCGCGTCCTTACCGGCATCAAGCCTTCCGGCACCCCGCACCTGGGCAACTACGTCGGCGCGATCCGTCCCGCCATCGCCGCCAGCCGCCAGCCGGGCATCGAGAGCTTCTTCTTCCTGGCCGACTACCACGCGCTGATCTCGGTCACCGAGCCGGTGCGGGTGCAGGACGCCACGCTGCAGATCGCCGCCTCCTGGCTGGCCGCGGGACTGGAGCCGGAAGCGGGCAAGGTGTGGTTCTACCGCCAGTCCGACCTGCCCGAGACCACCGAGCTGACCTGGCTGCTCAGCTGCGTGGCCGGCAAGGGCCTGCTCAACCGTGCCCATGCCTACAAGGCCGCCAACGATCGCAACCGCGAGGCCGGCCAGGACGAAGACGCCGGGGTCAGCGCCGGGCTGTACATGTACCCGGTGCTGATGGCCGCCGACATCCTGCTGTTCAACGCCCACCGGGTGCCGGTCGGCCGCGACCAGGTCCAGCACATCGAGATGGCGCGCGACTTCGCCCAGCGTTTCAACCACCTCTACGGCGAGCGCTTCACCCTGCCCGAGGCGGCGATCGAGGAGCACGTGGCGACCCTGCCCGGGCTCGACGGGCGCAAGATGAGCAAGAGCTACGACAACGTCATCCCGCTGTTCGCGCCGCAGTCGCAGTTGCGCAAGCTGGTGTTCTCGATGGTCACCGACTCGCGCGGGCCGGCGGAACCCAAGGAGACGGAAGGCTCGAACATCTTCGAGCTCTACCAGGCCTTCGCCAGTGCGGAGGAAACCGCGGCGATGCGCCAGGCGTTTGCCGACGGGATTTCCTGGGCCGATGCCAAGCAGGCGCTGTTCGAGCGCATCGAGGCGGAGCTGGCACCGGTGCGCGAACGTTATGGCGAACTCATCGCCCGTCCGGAGCGGATCGAGGCGTTGCTGCAGGACAATGCCGCCCGGTTGCGCCAGGACAAGGTCGCCCCGCTGCTACGCGGGTTGCGCGAGGCCGTCGGTCTGCGGCCACTGACGGTCGTGGCCGGCGGAACCGGGGCGCCTCGCCAGGCCCGCGCCGTGGTCCCGGCATTCAAGCAGTACCGCGAGGCAGACGGTCGTTTCGGCTTCAAGCTGGTCGAAGGCGACCGCACCCTGCTGGTCGCCGAAGGCTTTGCCTCGCCCAAGGAGTGCGGGCAGTTCATCGCCAGCCTGCGTGGTGGGCGGTACGACGCCGGTGACGCACGCCTGGTCCGAGCCGACGGCGTCGGGGTGGAGGACGTGGAGGCCGCCCTGGCGGCCATCGCCGAGGCCGACGAGCGCAAGGCGCAGGCCAGGGCGGCGGGAGGCCAGGCATGAGCGCGGGCGTCGAGCTCAACCTGACGCTGATCCTGTTCCTGCCCTGGTTCCTGATCCTGTCGGTCCTGTTCTGGGTCTACCCGCGCCAGCCACGGACCCTGGCGCGCCGCGCCTTCGACGTGGTCGCGCTGCTGGCGGCGCTGGGGCTGTTCCTGGCCAGCGTCTACTGGGCGCAGGGATACGCCGACCCGGCCGAAGGCAAGATGTGGAAGCAGATCTTCGCGACGGCGCTTGGCTACGCGGTGTACCTGGCCGCGATGACGGTCGCCTTCGTGCTGCGCTGGCGGTGGTTGCGTTCCGCCTCCCGCGGTGGGGACGCCGGCACGGACTGACCACCTCCGGGGTCACGGTGCATTGCACGGGGGGCGGATAGGCTGGTCGCGATGATGGACCCTGCCATGGC
>JAEWFH010000169.1 GCA_023388955.1 Pseudomonadota bacterium | reverse complement strand
CCGCAGACCACCCGCCACCGCCTGCTCGGCATCGCCACCTTCCCGCAGGGGCAGCTGGTGCTGGTTGATACACCCGGGCTGCACCGCGAGCACGGGCGCTCGACGGCCACCGCGATGCACCGCTGGATGAACCGCGCCGCGCGCGGGGCGCTGGAGGGCGTGGACGCGGCGATGCTGGTGGTGCGGGCCGGGCAGTGGGACGAGGCCGATACGTTCGCCTACCAGGCCCTGCACGGGGCCGGGGTGCCGGTGGTGCTGGTGGTCAACCAGGTCGACCGGATCAAGGACAAGTCGCAGTTGCTGCCGTACCTGGCGCAGGTCAGTGAGGGGCGCGAGTTTGCCGCGGTGCATCCGGTCTCCGCGCTCAAGCGCAAGGGGCTGGAGCCGCTGGTGGCCGACGTGCTCAAACTGCTGCCGGAGCAGCCCGCGCCGTTCGGCGAGGATGAGATCACCGACAAGAGCCAGCGCTTCCTGGCCGCGGAGATGGTGCGCGAGCAGTTGATGCGCCAGCTGGGCGAGGAATTGCCGTATGCGACCACGGTCGAGATCGAGAGCTACGTCGAGGACGGGCCGGTGCTGCGCATCGGGGCGGTGATCTGGGTCGAGCGACGGGGGCAGAAGGCGATCGTGATCGGCAAGGGCGGCGAGCGCCTGCGCGAGATCGGCACCCGCGCGCGCCAGCAGATGGAGCGGCTGTTCGACTCGAAGGTGTTCCTGGAAACCTGGGTGCGCGTGCGCGAGGGCTGGTCCGACGACGAGGCGGCCCTGCGCGCCTTCGGCTACCACGAGTAGCGCAGTGAGGATCTCGGGTGAACCGGGATTCGTGCTGCATGCCCGGGCCTGGCGCGAGACCAGCCTGCTGGTGGAGGTGCTCAGTGCCAACCATGGCCGGGTCGGCCTGGTGGCGCGCGGGGTGCAGGGACCGAAGCGGCATGCGCTGCGGGCGGCGCTGCAGCCACTGCAGTCGATCCGCTTCGATGCGGTCCAGCACGGCGAACTCGCCCAGTTGCGCGGGGCGGAGGCGATGGACGCCGCGCCGTGGCTGGTCGGCGATGCGATGGCCTCGGCGTTCTACCTCAACGAGTTGACGCTGCGGCTGGTGCCGCGGGGCGACCCGCTGCCGGAGCTGTTCCTGGCCTATGCCAACACCCGCCAGCGCCTGCGCGAAGGCGAGTCCCTGGCGTGGACGCTGCGCCGCTACGAGCGCGACCTGCTGGACACCCTGGGGATCGGTTTCGACTGGGGCCTGGATGCCGGCGGCAGGCCGGTCGATCCGGCGGCGCGATACCGGGTGGACCCGGAGTCCGGGCCGGTGCGGATGTCCAGCGACCGCGGCGCGAGCGACCGCCGCCAGGCCGCGACCGGACGCGGGTTGCTGGCCCTCGCCGCCGACGTGTTCCCCGAAGCCGGCGACCTCGCCGGGCTGCGCCACGCACTGCGTGCGGTGCTGGCCTTCCACCTGGGACCGCGCGGGTTGAAGTCGTGGGAGATGCTGGCCGGGCTGCCGGCTCGCACGCCGTCCGGCGGGAGCGTTTAGGGCGTCGACAGCTCGTCGACCGCGGCTTCGAAGCGCGCCAGCAACTGCTTGTTCCCCGGTGCGCGTTGCAGGGCCTGCACCGCCCCGGCCAGGCGCTGCGCGCCGACGAATCCGCAGCTGGCCCGCAGCTTGTGCAGCTCGGCGCCGGCGTCCTCCGGGCGCCCGGCGGCCAGTGCCTGGCGGATCCGGGCACGCGTGCCGGGGAGCTCGTCCAGGAACAGGCGGCGCAGCGCATCGACGTGTGCGCGCTGTCCGTTGAGTGCGCGCGTTGCCGAGGCGTCGTCCCAGCGCAGCGGCTGGTCGGCAACGCGCAGGGACGTGGCCGGCAGGTGGCGTCGCACCGCCTCGCGCAGTGCGTCGGCCGCAACCGGCTTGGTGATGACCTCGTCGAAACCCTGCGCGCCCAGGCGTACCAGCGTGGACGCGTCCCCGGCTGCGGTATGGCACAGCGCCGGGACGCCCGGGTCCATGGCACGAAGCCCGGCCAGCAGGGAGGCGCCATCCCCGTCGGGCAGGTTCGCGTCCAGCAGCCAGGCCTGGTGGCGTCCCGTCGAAGCCAGCGCCATTGCGCCCGCCACGTCCGCCGCCTGGTCCACGACCGCAGGCAACGCCTCCAGCGCATGGGCGAGGTAGGCTCGGCTGGTGGGGTCGTCCTCGACCAGCAGCAAACGGGGCAGGAAGGTGTCGGGGTTCATCGGGCAGGCGTCCGTGCGCGGCTATGCTCCGGCGGATGATGCGTTGGATCTTACCCGGGCCACATGCCACCGCCCGCGCCGTGGCACTGGGGCTGTGCGCGTGGCTGGCGTGCGGGGCGGCCTGGGGCCAGGTGGCCGAGGCACGCATCGAGCGAATCGAGACCGCGGCAGCCACGCTGGACGGGGTGCAGGTCCGGCTGGAGTGGCCGGCAGGACGTGACCACGGCGAATTGCGGCTGCGTGCCGCGACCCTGGACGCCGCGTTGGGCTACACGCTGCACGGCGTCGACTGGCACTGCCGGCTTCGGCGCGGACCCGCTGGGCACTGGTCCTGCGCCGGACCGGTGCTGGCGGGCGGTGCCCCGATGGACCTGTCGGTGGCGCTGGAAGAGGGTGATCTGCGCGCGATCCTCGACGGAGGCGGCACCCGCGTGGCGCTGGCGCGCGATGCGGCACGCCCGGACCTGTGGTCGATCGACCTGGCCGGGGTACCGCTGGCGTGGCTGCAGCAACTGCTGGCCACGGCCTGGCCGGAAGGCGTGCTGACGGCCGGTAGCGGTGCCGGGCGCCTCGAGCTGCACACGCCGGAAGCCGGCGTGCCGGGTCTTGCGGGGCAGGTGGAACTGGACGGCGCAGGCTTCGACAGCAGCGACGGGCGCTTCGCCGGCGAGGGCCTGGAGGCGCGGCTGGACCTGCAGGCGCGGTTCGGCGAGTACCCGGATTTCCGTCTGCAAGGCCGGCTGTCCGGCGGCGGGCTGCTGCTGGGGCCGGCCTACCTTGCCCTGGACGGCCGCGACATCGCGCTGGCGGTGGAGGCCCGCAGCGGACCCGGGGGCTGGGTCCTGCCGGCCTGGCATTGGCTGGATCCGGGGGTCCTGTCCCTGCGGGGCAGCGCCCGCCTGTCCACCGGTGTCCCACCGGTGGTGGACGTGGCGCTGGACGCACCGGACCTGGCGCCCGTCGGCACGCACTACCTGGACGGCCTGCTGGGCGTGGCCGGGTTGGGCGGAATGCAGTTGTCCGGTGCGGCGCACGGTTCGCTGTCCCTGGCCCGGGGCGGACTGTGGGGCGCGCACCTGGTACTGGACGGCGTGGACCTGGCCGACGGGCGCGGGCGGTTCGGGTTCGACGGGCTGGAGGCGGACCTGCGCCTGTCCCGGGATACCGGGGAGCAGGGAGTGCTGGCCTGGCGTGGCGGGCACCTGCATGCGATCGGATTCGGTCCGGCGCGACTGCCGCTGCACAGCGCCGGGGGCGAACTCCGGCTGGCCGCGCCGGCCACGGTGGAACTGCTCCAGGGGCAGGCACGACTGGACCATTTCAGGGTCCGCCCGCCGGACGCCGGCCGCTCAATGGAACTGGAGTTCGGCCTCGCGCTGGACACCCTCGACGTGGGCACGTTGGCGGCCGCACTGGACTGGCCGGCGTTCACCGGCACGCTCAGCGGCAGCATTCCACGGGCCCGGTATGCGGATGACCGGCTGGAGCTGGCCGGCGGCCTGGAAGTCGGGCTGTTCGATGGGCGGGTGCATGCCTCCGGGCTGTCGATGGAGCGGCCCTTCGGCGTCGCGCCCACGCTCACGGCCGACGTCCGCCTGGAGGACATCGACCTGGCCGCGCTGACCGGCGTGCTCGACGTGGGCGGGGTGACCGGGCGCCTGGACGGCCGCATCGACGGCCTGCGCCTGATCGACTGGCAACCGGTGGCATTCGATGCCTGGCTGGAAACCGACCCGGCCCATCCGGACCGGCGCCGGATCAGCCAGCGTGCGGTACAGGACATCTCCAGCGTGGGTGACGCCTCGCTGGTGAGCAGCCTGCAGGGCCAGCTGATCGGGCTGTTCGACGACTTCCGCTATTCGCGCATCGGCATCGGCTGCGTGCTGCGCGACGAAGTCTGCGACATGCAGGGCCTGCGGCCGGCGGCGAACGGCGGCTTCGTGATCGTGGCCGGCTCGGGGCTGCCGCACCTGTCGGTGGTCGGCTACAACCGCCGGGTCGACTGGCCCACCCTGGTCGAGCGGCTGGCCGCGCTGGGCAAGGGCGACGTGAAACCCGTGGTCGAGTAGGGTACGCACAGGACCCCTGGAGGCAGGCAATGAGTCGCTGGATCGCATTTCCCCTGGTCGCCGTGGCCGCCACCGCGTGCGTCACCATCAACGTCTATTTCCCCGCTGCCGAGGCCCGCGAGGCCGCGCGCGAGTTCGTCGAGGGCGTCGTCGGCGAGGGCACCGGGGAGGCCCTCCCGGGCGACGGTGATCCCGGTGCATCGATGCAGTGGCCGACGCTGGGCGAACTCGCCGGCCGGGTCGACTGGTACGCGCTGGCCGGCATCGGCAGCGCCTACGCGCAGACCCCGGACATCACCATCCGCACCCCGAGCATCCAGGCGATCCAGTCGCGCATGGCGCAGCGCTTCGACTCGAGCCTGCGCGCCGGCTTCGAGGCCGGCGCCCTGGGCTTCGCCGCCGACGGCACGATCGTCGTGCGCGATGCCTCGGCCTTGCCACTGCGTGACCGTGCGTCGATCCAGCAGGCGGTCGCCGACGACAACCGCGACCGCAAGGCGGTCTACCGGGAGATCGCGGTCGCCAACGGCCACCCGGAGTGGGAGCCGCGCATCCGCGAGGTGTTCGCGCAGCAGTGGATTGCCAGTGCGCGCGCGGGGTGGTGGTACCAGCAGGGTGGGAGCTGGAAACAGAAATAACGTAGGGCGCAACAGGCGGAACGCCGTATTGTGCCGGATGCCAGGCAACGACACACCGTGCCGTCCGCCGCGTGTCCGGCCTTTTTGGGGGTGTGTCGCGGGTCGCCATGCGGCGCAATATGCCGCCGCGGGCGGCGGCTATTGCGCCCTACAATGGGCGGTTTCGTGAAGTAACGTTCTCCATGGCCCGCATCGACAAGACCCCGTTTGAAGCCCGGATCACCGACCTGACCCACGACGGTCGGGGCGTCGCCCATCGTCCGTCGGGAGAGCCCGGCCAGCTGGGGAAGGCGGTGTTCGTCACCGGCGCCCTGCCCGGCGAGCGGGTGATGGCGGTGCAGACGCGGCGCCACCGCAGCTTCGACGAGGCACAGGTGGTCGAGGTGCTCGAAGCCTCGCCGCACCGGGTGGAGCCGCGCTGCCGCCACTACGACATCTGCTCGGGGTGTTCGCTGCAGCACCTGGAGGGCGGGCAGCAGATCCTCGCCAAGCAGCACGTGCTGCTGGAGAACCTGCAGCGCATCGGCCACGTCACGCCCGAGCGGGTGCTCGAACCGCTGGTGGACCAGGCCTGGGGCTACCGCCGCAAGGGCCGGTTCTCGGTGCGCCGGGTGGAGAAGAAGGGCCGCACCCTGGTCGGGTTCCGCGAGCGTGATCCGCGCTTCGTCGCCGAGATCGAGCACTGCCACACGGTCATCCCGCAGGTGGGGGAAAAGGTCGGGGTACTGGCCACGCTGGTCGACAGCCTGGAGGCGCGCAGCCAGATTCCGCAGATCGAGTTCATCGCCGGGGAGCCCACCGCCGACTTCAGCGGCGTGGCGTTGACCTTCCGCCACCTGGAGCCGTTGTCGCAGGGCGACCGCGAGCGGCTGGTGGCCTTCGGGCAGGAGCACGGCTTCGCCATCTTCCTGCAGCCCGGGGGTGTCGACAGCGTGCATCCGCTGTGGCCGCAGGCGCCGGAACTCGCCTTCGGCCTGCCGCAGTGGGACCTGTCGTTCGCCTTCCAGCCGCTGGACTTCATCCAGGTCAACGCGGGCCTCAACGGGCGGATGATCGAGCGCGCGCTGGACCTGCTCGGGGCCGGAGCGCAGGACCGCGTGCTCGACCTGTTCTGCGGCCTGGGCAACTTCACCCTGCCGCTGGCGCGGTCGGTGCGCGAGGTGGTCGGGGTCGAGGGCGAGGCCGGGCTGGTGGCCCGCGCACGCGCGAACGCGGAGCGCAACGGGATTGCCAATGCGCGCTTCTTCGCCGCCGACCTGGGCAAGGACCTGTCGGGCGAGGCGTGGATGCGCGAGGGCTTCGACCGGCTGCTGCTGGACCCGCCGCGCTCGGGCGCCGACTTCGTACTTGCCGAGCTTCCGCTGGAGCAGTTCAAGCGGATCGTCTACGTCAGCTGCCACCCGGCCTCGCTTGCGCGCGATGCCGGCTTCCTGGTCAACGAGAAGGGCTGGAAGCTGCGCGCCGCCGGGGTGATGGACATGTTCCCGCACACCGGGCACGTGGAGTCGATCGCGCTGTTCGAGCCCGGAGAGTAAAGCGTGGCGATCGAGGTCGAGCGCAAGTTCCTGGTCACCGGCGATGCCTGGCGCGCGGCCGCCCATGAGGTGCTGCCGATGGCGCAGGGCTACCTCAATGATTCCGCCAGCCTGGACTCGGGCGCGATGCGGTCTTCGGTCCGGGTGCGGATTTCCGGCGAACAGGCGTGGCTGAACATCAAGTCGGTCGAGATCGGCCCCAGCCGGCAGGAGTTCGACTACCCGGTCCCGGAGTCCGATGCGCGGGCGCTGTTGGCGCTGTGCGTGGGCGGCAGCATCGACAAGCGCCGCCACCTGGTCCGCCATGGCCGGCACCTGTGGGAGATCGACGAGTTCCTGGGCGACAACGCCGGCCTGGTGGTGGCCGAGGTCGAGCTGGGCAGCGTCGACGAGCACTTCGAGCGCCCCGGCTGGCTGGGCGAGGAAGTCACCCACGACACCCGCTACTACAACCTGGCCCTGGCCACGGCCCCGTATACCCGTTGGCCCCGGTAGGGCGCGGTTTGCGCGACAATCAGCGGCCGCCCGCGTGGCACCGCCTGGAGTCCCCGCATGCTCGTGATCGGCATTGCCGGCACTGAACTCACCGCCCAGGAGCGCGACTGGCTGCAGCACGATGCCTGCGCCGGCGTGATCCTGTTCACCCGCAACTTCGCTTCCCGCGCCCAGGTCGCCGAGCTGTCGCAGGCGATCCGCGAGGCCGCGCCGCGGCCGCAGCTCCTCTGCGTCGACCAGGAAGGCGGCCGGGTGCAGCGGTTCCGCGAGGGCTACAGCGCCTTGCCGCCGCTGGAGCGCTTTGGCCGGCAGTACCGCGACGACCCGCAGGCCGCCCTGGCCCTGGCCACCGAGCACGCCTGGGTGATGGCCAGCGAGGTCCGCGCCAGCGGCGTGGACCTGAGCTTCGCCCCGGTGGTCGACCTGGGCCGTGGCAACCGCGCCATCGGCGACCGCGCCTTCGATGCCGAGCCGGAAGTGGTGGCCGAATTCACCCGCGCCTACGTGCGCGGCATGCACGCGGCCGGGATGGCCGCCACGCTCAAGCACTTCCCCGGCCACGGGTCGGTGCTCGAGGACACCCACCACGACGACGCGGTCGATCCGCGCAGCCTGGAGCAGATCCGGGCGCTGGACCTGGTGCCCTTCGCCGCCGGCATCGACGCCGGTGCCGACGCGGTGATGATGGCGCACGTCGCCTATCCGGCCGTGGCGCCGGAGCCGGCGGGGTATTCGCGGGTGTGGATCGAGGACATCCTGCGCGGCGAGATGGGCTTCCGCGGGGTGGTGTTCTCCGACGACATCGGCATGGCCGCGGCGTTCTCGGCCGGCGGCATCAAGCAGCGCGTCGACCTGCACCTGGACGCCGGCTGCGACGTGGTGCTGGTGTGCCACCCGGAGCTGGTCGAGGAGTCGCTGCGGGCGGTCGAGGGGCGCACGCTCAACACCATGGCACTCGCCGGGCTGCTGGGTCGCGGTCCGCTGGGCTGGGACGGTCTGATCGCCGAGGCACGTTATTCGGACGGCCGTGGCCGCCTGGAGGGACTGGCATGAAGGCGGACCTGAAGCAGGTGCTGGCCAGCGCCGACCTGATCCACGACCAGGCCACCGTGGAGCAGGCCATCGCACGCATGGCCGCCACGATCCGTGCCGACTATCCCGATGCCATCGACGTTGCCGAGCGGCCGCTGTTCCTGACCATCATGCACGGCGGGCTGCCGTTCGCCGCGCGCCTGGCGATGGAGCTGGGCCTGCTCGGTCTGGACCTGGCCATGGACTACCTGCATGCCAGCCGCTACCGCGGGGAGACCTCCGGCCGCGAGCTGCGCTGGATGCACGAGCCGGCGACGCCGCTGCAGGGTCGCCGGGTGCTGCTGGTCGACGACATCCTCGACGAGGGCCATACGCTGGCCGGCATCCTCGACTGGTGCCGCCGGCAGGGCGCGGCCGAGGTGCGCGTGGCGGTCATGACGGTCAAGGAGCACGCGCGCCGCGTCGAAGGCGTGCAGGCCGACTACGTGGGCCTGCAGGTACCGGACCGCTACGTGTTCGGCTACGGCATGGACTACCACGAGCAGGGCCGGAACCTGCCGGCCATCTACGCGATGGAGTGAAGACGATGGACCTGGGGATCGAGCTTGCCGTCATTGGTGGCACCGGCCTGTACCAGCTCGCCGGGCTGGAGGAGGCCGAGGCACACCAGCCGGTCACCCGCTACGGCGCGCCGTCCGGGCCGGCCCGGGTGGGGATGCTCCACGGCCGGCGCGTCGCCTTCCTGGCCCGCCATGGCGAGGGGCACTCGGTGCCACCGCATCGCATCAACTACCGTGCCAACCTCGCCGCACTGCAGGCACTGGGGGCCCGCCGGGTGCTCGCGCTCAACACCGTGGGCGGCATCACCGCCGGCTACGGCCCGCGCGTGCTGGCCTGCCCGGACCAGCTCATCGACTACACCTGGGGCCGCATCTCCACCATCTGCGAGGAGGAGGGGACCGAGGTCGTGCACGTGGACTTCGGCGAACCCTATGGCCGCGGCCTGCGCCGGGCGGTGCTGGCGGCGGCCGCTGCCTGCGGTACCGTGCTGGTCGACGGGGGCTGCTACGGCGCCACCCAGGGGCCACGGCTGGAGACCCGCGCCGAGATCGCGCGCATGCGGCGCGACGGCTGTGACCTGGTCGGCATGACCGGCATGCCCGAGGCCGCGCTGGCCCGGGAAATGGGCCTGGACTATGCCTGCCTGGCCATCGTCGCCAACTGGGCCGCGGGTGCCGGGCCGGATCCCGACGAGGTGATCACGTTGCAGGATGTGCTCGACAACGTGGCCGCCGCCTCGGCCGGGTTGCCCGCATTGCTGGGTGCGTTGCTGGAATCGGA
This sequence comes from Pseudomonadota bacterium, assembly GCA_023388955.1. Taxonomy (GTDB): domain Bacteria; phylum Pseudomonadota; class Gammaproteobacteria; order Xanthomonadales; family Xanthomonadaceae; genus Novilysobacter. The sequence continues at coordinate 15,338 of JAEWFH010000169.1, read as the reverse complement.
ACCGCGCTGAAAATCCGCCTCTGGCCCGTTGTCAAGCGCGCGTTCAGTTTGCATACTGCGCGGGCGTCCGCCCCCGGAGGGGGAGTGCGCACGAAACCCAGTCAACGAGGTCATCAAGGATATGCAGTACGGCACCGTGAAGTGGTTCAACGACGCCAAGGGATTTGGCTTCATTACCCCGGAAGAGGGCGGTGCGGACGTGTTCGCACACTTTTCCGCGATCAATGCCAAGGGTTTTCGCAGCCTCCAGGAAGGCCAGCGGGTGCGTTATGAAGTGACGCAGGGGCCGAAGGGTGCCCAGGCGTCGGATATCACCCCGGCGGAGTGACCGCGGGGGACGGGGCGGCCCATGGGCCCGCCGCGTCGAGTCGAGGATGGAGTAGGCCCCGCGCAAGCGGGGCCTTTTTCGTCCCGCCCCCGGTGCCGGGACCCGGGCATGGGCGTATGCGCTAGATTCGGAGGCCGATCCGAATCGGGTACCGCGATGGAAACCGGGACCGGCCCTGGCCGCTTCGAGACCCACGAGGTGGCCAACCAGCCTCCACCGTTCGCGCAGCGCGACCTGTGGAAGGACGACGCCGTGCTGCGTGAAGCCGTCCAGCGCGAGGGTGGCGGCAGGCTGGCAGGCGATGTCGCCCGCTACGCGGCGCTGGCAGGAAGCACGCTGCTGGAGCTGTCCTTCGACGCGCACCGCGACCGGCCGCGGCTGAGCACCCACGACGCAGCCGGCCGCCGGATCGACCGCGTCGATTTCCATCCCAACTACCACGCGCTGATGGATGCGGCGGTCGCCCATGGGGTGGCGGGCCTGTCCTGGCGCGACGGCGGGCCCGGCGCGCACGTGGCGCGGGCGGCTTTGAGCTACCTGCACCACCAGGTCGAGCCGGGCACCAGCTGCCCCCTGACCATGACCCACGCCGCGGTGCCGGTGCTGCGCCGGGAGCCCTCGCTGGCCGGTTGGGCGGAGCGGGCGGCCGCACCGCATTACGATCCGCGCGAGGTCCCGGCCCTGGACAAGGCCGGCATCACCCTGGGCATGGGCATGACCGAGAAGCAGGGTGGCAGCGACGTGCGCGCCAACACCACCCGCGCCGTGCCCGACGGGGATGCCTGGCGGCTGGTCGGCCACAAGTGGTTCTTCTCCGCGCCGATGAGCGACGGCTTCCTGGTGCTGGCCCAGGCGCCCGCGGGCCTGACCTGCTTGCTGATGCCGAGGCTGCTGGGGGACGGCACGAAGAATGCCTTCCACCTGCAACGGCTCAAGGACAAGGTCGGCGACTGGTCCAATGCCTCCTCGGAGGTCGAGTTTCGTGGCGCGCTGGCCTGGCAGGTGGGCGAAGAAGGCCGCGGTGTCGCGACCATCCTGGAGATGGTGATGCTGACGCGCCTGGACTGCATGCTCGGTGCCGCCGCGCAGATGCGCATCGCGCTGGCGCAGGCGACCCACCACTGCCGGCACCGCAGCGCATTCGGGCGCCTGCTGGTCGAGCAGCCACTGATGCGCAACGTGCTGGCGGACCTGGCGATCGAGTCCGAGGCGGCCACGGTGCTGGCGATGCGTACCGCCCGTGCAGTCGATGCGGCCCCGCACGACCCGGCCGAGGCCGCGCTGGCGCGCATCGTGACCGCAGCCGGCAAATACTGGCTGTGCCGCCGCGCACCGGCCTTCGTCAACGAAGCCCAGGAGTGCCTGGGCGGCAATGGCTACGTGGAGGAATCCCTGCTGGCGCGCCTGTACCGGCAGGCGCCGCTGAACTCGATCTGGGAGGGCAGCGGCAACGTGCAGTGCCTGGACGTGCTGCGCGCGCTGGCGAAGGAGCCGGCCACCGGAGCGGCGGTACGGGCGGAGATCGAGGCCGCGCAGGGGATGCATCCGGCGCTGGACCGCGCCGCCGCTGCCCTGCCCGGGCAGCTTGCCACGGCCGTCGAGGCCGGTGCGCGGTACCTGGTCGAGCGGCTGGCACTGGCACTCCAGGCCAGCCTGCTGCTGCGCATCGGGAGTCCGGTGGCGGACGCATTCTGCCGCAGCCGCCTGGGCGGCGAGCACGGCCTGGCAATGGGGACGCTGCCCGATGGCGTGGCGGTACGGGAGCTGCTGGAGCGGGTGCTTCCAGGCTGACTGCCGCGTCGCTCCGCGATCTCAGTCCAGGAACTGCAGCCGCGCCAGCTCCGCGTACAGCCCGCCTTGCGCCAGCAACTCCTCGTGGGTGCCCTCGGCGACGATGCGCCCGTGGTCCATCACCACGATCCGGTCCGCCTTCAGCACCGTGGCCAGCCGGTGCGCCACCACCAGGGTGGTGCGGCCTTCCATCAGCGTCTCCAGCGCCTGCTGCACGGCGCGCTCGCTCTGCGCGTCCAGTGCGCTGGTGGCTTCGTCCAGCAGCAGGATCGGGGCGTCCTTGAGCAGGGCCCGGGCGATGGCCACGCGCTGCTGCTGGCCGCCGGACAGGCGTGCGCCGCGCTCGCCCAGTTCGGTGTCCAGGCCTTCCGGCAGCGCCTGCAGGAAGTCGCTGGAGTGCGCGGCTTCGATCGCGGCTTCCAGCTCGGCATCGCTGGCTTCCAGGCGCCCGTAGCGGATGTTGTCACGGGCCGTGGCGGCGAAGATCACCGGCTGTTGCGGTACCAGCCCGACCGCACCGCGCAGGTCGGCCAGTGACAGCGAGCGCAAATCGTGCCCGTCGACCGACACCGTGCCCGAGCGCGGATCGTGGAAGCGCAACAGCAGCGAGAACACCGTGCTCTTGCCGGCACCGGACGGGCCGACCAGCGCCACCGTCTCCCCGGGCCGCACCCGCAGGTCGAAGCCATCCAGCGCCGGCAGGTCCGGTCGCATGGGGTAGTGGAAGGTCACGTGCTCGAAGGCGATCTCGCCGCGCACCGGGCGTGGCAGCGGAACCGGGCTCGCCGGTTCGCGGATCGCGGATTCCTCGACCAGCAGTTCAGAGATCCGGCCCATGCCGCCGGCGGCGCGCTGCAGTTCGTTCCAGACCTCGGCCAGCGCCCCCACCGAACCGCCGGCGATCAGCGCGTACAGCACGAACTGAGCCAGCGTGCCGGCGCTCATGCGTCCGTCGGCGACATCGTGCGCACCCGACCACAGCACCAGGGTGATGGCGCCGAAGACCAGCACGATGGCGATCGCGGTTACCCAGGCCTGGGCCTGGATGCGCCGGCGCGCGGTGGCGACCGCGACCTTCAGCGCTTCGCCGAAGCGGCCCAGCTCGTAGGGCTCGCGCGCATGCGCCTGCACCGTGCGCACCGCGCCCAGGGTCTCGTTGGCGAGCGCGTTGGCGTCGGCGACGCGGTCCTGGGCGGAGCGCGAGATCTTTTGCAGCCGGCGCCCGCCGATCACGATCGGCACCACCGCCAGCGGGATGCCCACCAGCGTGTAGGCGGCCAGGTGCGGGGCGGTCACGAACAGCATCGCGATGCCGCCCAGGAAGGTCACCGCACTGCGCAGCGCCACCGACATGCTGGTGGCGATGACCCCGCGCAGCAGCTCGGCATCGGCGGTGAGCCGGGAGACCAGCTCGCCGCTGCGGCTGCGGTCGAAGAAGTCTGCGTCCAGCGACACCAAGTGTGCGTACAGCTGCCCGCGCAGGTCGGCCACTACCCGCTCGCCGAGAAGGGAAACGAAGAAGAACCGCGCCGCCGTGGCCAGCGCCAGCGCCACCGCCACCACGAACAGCAGCATGAAGGCGCGGTCGATGGCGCCGCCGCCGCCCTGGGCGAAGCCCTGGTCGATCATGATCCGGAACGCGTGCGGCAGGCTCAGCGTCGCCGTCGACGAAGCCCCCAGCGCCAGCAGCCAGGCGATGAACAAGGGCTTGTGGCGCCGCACGAAGGGCCAGAGGGTCTTCAGGCTGCCGATCGGTGCTTTCGGACTCGCGTCCGGGCTCGGGCCGGGGCTTGCGCTTCCGGGCGCTGGGGAGGCGACATTCATCCGCCTATTGTCCGTCATCGCCGCCGTCGGGTGCAGCGTGGATGCGGACTTCGTCGCGGGTGGCATCGCGCAACTGCAGCCGCAGGCCGTCCGCCGCATCGGCCGGCAGTCGCAGGACGAGCTCGACTCCGTCGGCGCCGAAGTCCTCGGCCAGCTTCTCGGCCCCATGCTGGGCCAGGGCGGAATGGACCGCGCCGGTGTGCTCGAACGGGTAGGCGAGCCGGAGCGTGGCGTACTCGATGAGCTCGCGCCGCGGTGCGGTACGCAGGCACTCCGCCGCGCAGCCCCCGTAGGCCCGGACCAGGCCGCCGGCGCCGAGCTTGATGCCGCCGTACCAGCGGGTGACCACCACCACCACCTCGTCCACGCCCTGGCCGTCGATCGCCGCCAGGATCGGCCGGCCCGCGGTTCCCGCCGGTTCGCCGTCGTCGCTGGAGCGATACAGACCGCCGATCCGCCAGGCCCAGCAGTTGTGGGTGGCATCGGGCGTGGAGACGCGGGCAAGGAAATCCATCGCGTCCCCCGGACTGGACGCCGGGGCCGCAAGTGCCAGGAAACGGCTGTGCTTGACCACCAGCTCGTGCCTGGCCTCGCTTTGCAGGGTGTGGCGGCTCATGGTCTGGGGGCTGGGTTCGTAAGGTCCATCGGGGCAGGGTAGGGCCTGTGGGCCCGCTGGCAAGCGCGCATGCTGGCGGCGGGACAAGCTGCTTTTCCGGCCCGCAGTAGGGGTATGCTGCGGGTCCATTGATGGCGTGGTGGTGGATGAGGGGAATGGAGGGGACACCCGGCAGGCGCACGCCGCTGGGCGAGGTGGGGGCCTCGCTGGCGGGGGTGTTGCAACAGGGCTTGCCACCCGGCGCGCAGGTCGCGGTGTGCTGGCAGGAGGAGGGTTTGCGCGGCGCGCTGAGCGGATCCGGCGTGCCGGAGCCGCTGGCCGCACTGGCCGAAGGCCTGCTCGCGGATCCGGACGGCGTGGACGCGATCGCCGCCGGAAACCCGCGGCGGATCGGCCTGCGCTGGCAGGAGGGCGACGGATCCACGATCGCCATGGTTGCCGAGGCCACGCATCCGCTGGATCCGGGCGTGAAGGAGGCCTGGTGCACCCTGGGCACCAGCCTGTTGGAAACGGGGGCGGACCTGGAGAGGTTGCGGCGGCGTGTCGTGGCGCTGGAGAAGTCCGAGCGCCTGCAACAGGCCCTGTACGGGATCGCCGACCTGGCAGGCTCCGACCTGGAGCTGGAGGAGATGCTCGAGCGCATCCACAGCGTCGTGGCCGGGCTGATGTACGCGGAGAACTTCTACATCGCCCTGTACGACGACGTGGAGGATGCCTACCGGTTCCTGTACTTCGCCGACCGGATCGACCCGTTCATCGCCGACCCGGATTACGTGATCCGGGGCTCCGACAATCCCGGCAGCCTGACACTGGCGCTGTTGCGCCAGGGCGAGCCGGCGCAGGGGCCGGCGGCAACGGTGCGCGAGCAGCTCGGCCTTCCCGAGGGTTCCGGCAACGGCCCCGACAGCCATGACTGGCTGGGCGTGCCGATGCGTCGCGAAGAGCGGGTCTGTGGCGCGGTGGTCGTGCAGAGCTACGACCAGGCCGGCAGCTACGGCCCCGAAGAGCGCGCGCTGCTGGTGTTCGTCGCCCAGCACATCCTCACCGCACTGGACCGCCACCAGGCCCGGGAAGAGCTGGAGCGCCGGGTGGAGGAGCGGACCCAGGCCCTGCAGCAGAGCAACCGCGACCTGCAGGCGGAGATCGTCGAGCGCCAGCGCGGGGAACGCTTGCAGCGGGCGCTGTTCCGGATCGCCGAGCTCTCGATCACCTCCGAGACCCTGGAGCGCTTCTATGCCCAGGTGCACGACGTGGTCGGTGAACTGCTGTACGCCCGCAACTTCTACATCGCGCTGCGCTCCAGCGACGGCCGGCAGCTGGAGTTCCCGTACTCGATCGACGAGCGCGACGCCCGTCGTGACTCGCGCCTGCTCGGTGCGGGCATGACCGAATATGTACTGACCTCCGGGTCGCCGATCCTGGCCGACCGCAAGCGGATCCACGAGCTGGAGGTCGCGGGGCTGGTCCGCAGCCACGGCACGCTGGCCCATTGCTGGCTGGGCGTGCCGCTGTACCGCGACGACGTGGTGGTGGGCGTGATCGCGGTACAGAGCTATTCCCCGGCGATCGGGTTCAGCCGCCGCGACCAGGAGCTGTTGACCTTCGTGGCGCACCACATCGGCATCGGGCTGATGCGCAAGCAGTCCCAGGACCGCCTGGTTGCCGCCCACGCCGAGCTCGAGCAGCGGGTCGAGGAGCGCACCGGCGAGCTGGCCCGCGCCAACGCCGAACTGCTCGAGCAGATCGGCGAGCGGCTGCGCGCCGAGCAGCGCCTGACCCACCAGGCCCGCCACGACGCACTGACCGGCCTGCCCAACCGCCAGCAACTGCTGGACCGGCTCACCGAGGCGATCACCGCCGCCCGCGGGGCACGCCTGGCCGCGGCCGGCATGCCGGCGCGTACCTTCGCGGTGCTGTTCCTGGACCTGGACCGGTTCAAGCTGGTCAACGACAGCGTCGGCCATTCCGCCGGGGACGAACTGCTGGTCGAGGCCGGCCGCCGCATCGTCGGGGCGATGCGCGAGGGCGACACCGTGGCCCGGCTCGGTGGCGACGAGTTCGCCATCCTGGTGGAAGGCATCGAGGGGCTGGGAATGGCCGAGGACCTGGCGCGCAGGGTCCTGCTGGCGCTGGGCCGGCCCTGCTGGGTCGCCGGGCGCGAGGTGTTCCCCTCCGCCAGCCTGGGCATCGCCTTGTGGCACCCGCGTTACCGCAGCGGCGCCGAGCTGCTGCGCGATGCCGATGCCGCCATGTACCGGGCCAAGGCCGAGGGGCGCGACCGTTGCGCGGTGTTCGACGAGGACATGCGCGAGGAGGCGGTGCGCATCCTCGACCTGGAGGCGGACCTGCGCCGGGCGATCAACTCGGACAGCTTCGTGCCGCACTACCAGCCGATCGTGCGCCTGTCCGATGGCGAGGTGATCGGCCACGAGGCCCTGCTGCGCTGGCGCCACCCGAGCCGTGGGCTGCTCAGTCCCGGCGAGTTCATCGGCCTGGGCGAGGACAGCGGCCTGATCGAAGAAGTCGACTGGCTGATGTACGCGCAGGTGATCGGCCACCTGTCGACCGTGGGCGGGGGCTACATCTCGGTCAACGTCTCGCCGCGCCACTTCCGCTCGCCGGACTTTGCCGAACGTCTGCTCCGGCTGGTCGAGACCGCGGGAGCGGATCCTTCCAGGCTGCGCATCGAGATCACCGAGGTATCCCTGCTCGACGACGCGCCGCGCGCGATGCACACGCTGTCGCTGCTGCGCGAGCACGGAATCATGGCCCAGCTGGACGACTTCGGTACCGGGTACTCGGCGCTGTCCTACCTGCACCGCTTCCCGATCGAATGCCTGAAGATCGACCAGAGCTTCGTGGCCGGGCTGATCGGTGACAACCGGCACGAAAGCATTGCCGTGGTCCGTGCGATCCAGGCCCTGGCCGGGACCCTGGGCATCCACACGGTGGGCGAGGGCGTGGAGACCCGCGAACAGCTCCAGGCCCTGCAGGAGCTGGGCTGCCGCTACGGACAGGGGTACCTGCTGGGACGGCCCGCGGAGGCGATGGCCACCCGGCCGGTCGCCGTCTGCGCCTGAGCGGGGCCGGGGCAGGTCAGGGGGCCGTGCGGCCCGGCTCCTCCTGCGCTTGCCCCGGCTCGACGAGGTCGCGGGCCAGTTCCACCAGTTCGACGAACTCCCGGCGAAGCCCCGCCTGCGGCACGCCGTCCGCGGCGCGGGCGGTGGCCAGGACACCCTCCCAACCCCAGCCATCGGTGCGGGTCCCGCCGCGCAGCATGTCCGCGAAGCCGGCAACCGCGGCGGCAAAGCGCAGCGGGTCACTGGGCCGGGCCTGGAGCTGCGAGGCCAGGATCGGGGTTTCGACCAGCTGGCTGCGGTCGCTTCCGGGCTGCTTGTAGCGCAACCGCAGGTGGGCGACTTCGCCGGTCTCGTTGCTCCCGCTGCGTGGCGCGCCATAGCGCAGCGGCGGCAGCCGGGTGGCTTCGGAGCCGACCGGGGTGATCTCGTACAGCGCGGTGACCTCGTGGCCGGCGCCGATCTCACCCGCGTCCACCTTGTCGTTGGCGAAATCCTCGTTGCGCAGCACCCGGTTCTCGTAGCCGACCAGCCGGTACTCGGCGACGACGGCGGGATTGAACTCGACCTGCACCTTCACGTCGCTGGCGATCGTCGCCAGGGTGGAGCCCATCGCCTCCACCAGCACGCGCCGGGCTTCCAGCGCGCTGTCGATGTAGGCGTGGTTGCCATTGCCCAGGTCCGCCAGCCGCTCGGCCAGGGCGTCGTTGTAGTTGCCGCGGCCAAAGCCCAGCGTGGTCAGGGCGATCCCGCTGGCGCGCTGGTCCGATACCAGCGTCTCCAGCGCGCCCTGGTCGATGGTGCCGACGTTGAAGTCGCCATCGGTGGCCAGCAGCACGCGGTTGCTGCCGCCTTCGACGAAGGACTGCCGCGCCAGCGCGTACGCGAGCCGGATCCCCTCGCCGCCGTTGGTGCTGCCGCCGGCTTCAAGCTGCGACAGCGCGGCGAGGATCTTGCCCTGCCGGTCACCGGTCGTTGGCGCCAGCACCAGGCCGGCCGAGCCGGCATAGGCGACGATGGCGACGGTGTCGATGGGCCGCAGCTGGCGCACCAGCATGCCCAGGGCGCGCTTGAGCAGGGGCAGCTTGTCGGGCGAGTGCATCGACCCGGAGGTATCCACCAGCAGGACCAGGTTGGCCGGCGGCAGCTGCGCACGCGCGATGTCGTGGCCCTTGATGCCGATCATGAGCAGCTGCCGCTGCGCGTTCCAGGGCGCGGGTGCCAGCTCGGTGGTGACCCGGAACGGTGCCTCGTCGCCCTGCGGCGCCGGATGGCCGTAGTCGAAGTAGTTGATGAGCTCCTCGGTGCGCACCGCATTGGCGGGGGGGCGCACGCCGTCGAGCAGCATCCGGCGGACGTTGCTGTAGCTGCCGGTATCCACGTCGACCGAGAAGGTGGACACCGGTTGCTCGCTGGCGCGGTGGACCGGGTTGTCCTCGATCTCCCCGTAGCGCTCGGTGTTGGCCGGGTGTCCCGCGAGGCGTGAACCGGTCACCGTGACGGCCGACAGGGGCGATGGCGCGGGCGGCGGTGCCGGCATGTCGACGGGAGCCCTGCGTGCCGGCTCGGGAGCGGGCCGGTGTGCAACCGGCGAATCGTGGGTGGTGCTGCAGGCGCCGAGCACCAGTGCGGCAAGCAGGACGGGGGCGAACGGAGTGAGGCGGCGCATGGCGGGTTCCGGTCCGTGGTTCCGGGCAACGCTACCCCGCCTGCCACCGGGCCGCCAGTTGCGCCGCGGTCAGCGGTCCCGGATCACCAGCAACCGCGGCTCGGTCATGTCCGCGATCGCGCTGCGGACGCCCTCGCGGCCCAGGCCCGATCCCTTGACTCCGCCATAGGGCATGTTGTCGACACGGAAACTGGGGATGTCGCCGACCACCACGCCGCCGGCTTCCAGCGTGTCCCAGGCGCGCATGGCGTGGTCCAGGCTGCCGGTGAACACCCCGGCCTGCAGGCCGAAGCGGCTGTCGTTGGCAAGCGCGAGCGCCTGGTCGAAATCCTCGAACCGCTCCATCAGCGCGACCGGGCCGAACACCTCGTCGCGGTAGAGGCGCGCGTCGCGCGGCACGCCTTCCAGCAGGCCGGGGGAAAGCAGGTTCCCCTCGCGCCGGGGGGCGACGATCACGCGGGCCCCGGCCTGGACGGCCTCGTCGACCCAGCCCTCGACACGGCGGGCCGATTCCTCGTCGATCATCGGACCGATGAAGGTGCCTTCGTCGCGCGGGTCCCCGCAGGCCAGTTCCGCGACCGCAGCCGCCAGGCGCTCGCGCAGCGCGTCGTACACCGATGCATGGGCGATGATGCGCTGCACGCTGATGCAGCTCTGCCCGGACTGGTAGTAGGCGCCGCTGACCAGCCGGTCGACGACGAAGGAAAGGTCGCGCCCGGGGTCCGCATCGACGATGCAGGCCGCGTTGCCACCCAGCTCCAGCACCACCTTCTTGCGTCCGGCGCGCGATTTCAGCTCCCAGCCGACTTCGCCGCCGGTGAAGCTGAAAAGCGCGATGCGCTCGTCCTCGACCAGCGCCGCGGCGTCCTCGTTGGAGCAGGGCACGATCGAGAAGGCACCTGCCGGCAGGTCGGTTTCCGCCAGCACCTCGCCGATGATCAGGGCGCCCAGCGGCGTCTTGGCCGCCGGCTTGAGGACGAACGGGCACCCCGCCGCGATGGCCGGGGCGACCTTGTGCGCCACCAGGTTGAGCGGGAAGTTGAACGGCGTAATGAAGCTGCACACGCCCACCGGCACCCGCCGGGTCATGCCGCGGTAGCCGCGGGTGCGTTCGGACAGTTGCAGCTCGATCACCTCGCCTTCGATGCGGGTGGCCTCGCCGGCGGCGATGCGGAAGGTGTCGATGAGCCGGTCGACCTCGCCGCGGGCATCGCCGATCGGCTTCCCGGCCTCGATGCAAAGCGCCAGGGCGAGTTCCTCGCGGCGCTCGGTGAACCGGCGTACGCAGTGCTCGAGGACGTCGCGCCGGGCGTCGGGAGGGAACGCGGACATGGCGGGGCGCGCCTCCCAGGCGGTGGCGATGGCTTGGTCGACGGCATCCGCGTCTGCGTAGGCAACGCGGACAGCAAGCTTGGCGGTGAACTTCTCGGTCACGTCCAGATGCCGGGCCGTGGTGACTGGCTGGTTGGCGAGGTAGAAGGGACGGGGATCCCGGGGTGCACTCATGAAGCTGGACTCCCATGCAGGCTGGATGCAGCGGCGTTTCCGGAGTGGCGCATTCGCGCGGATCCGGGACAACGGGGGCGGCATCGTTACGGGACCTTCGCTTATAGCGCAGCGTCGGGGAAGGACAAAAGAAGAGGCCCCGCCGGAGCGGGGCCTTCAAGTCGGTCCGTGGCCGGATCAGTTGTCGCCGAACCGGTACTTCGCCTCGACGTAGAACGCCCGGCCGAACGGGTTGTAGAGGTAGTTGTTGTACGGCGTGGACGACGTGCCAGGGTAGTTGGAAGCCTGGTCGTCCGGCATCTCGTCAAGCAGGTTGTTCACCATCACGGAGAGCTGGATCTTTTCGGTGGGCCTCCAGTTGACGCTGGCGTTGTAGGTCGTATAGGCATCCCACTTGCCGGCCTTCTGGCCGGACGAGTGCTCGTAGCCCCAGTCGCCGCTGGCGTAGGCGAGGTAGTTGGGGGTTTCGCCAATACGGTTCGCGTACAGGGTGGTCGTCCAGTCACCCTTGCTCCAGGCCACCGACAGGTCGGTGCGCGTCTTCGCGTAAGCGTCGTAGATCCACATGTAGTACGGATCGTCCATCAGGTCGATCGCATCGTCGCCGGGCGACGGAGTGACGGTGTGCTCGAGGTTGTTGGTGTAGTTGAGCGCAAATGCCAGGTTGCCAAGCTGGCCGATGTCGACCATGTAGTTGACCTGGGCCGTGAACGCTTCCAGGGTCTGCTCCGCAATGTTGACCTTCGGCGTGTAGATCGAGACGAGTTCACCGTTTGCGCCACGCTGGATCCATTCCAGGGCGTTTTCGCAGGATGTAGTCAGGGTGCCGCTCTGGTTGGTCCTGCAGAAGTACTCGGTCAGCAACAGCTGGCTGGCGCTGAGCTGGTCGACTTCATCGTTGATCTTCCAGTTGTAGTAGTCCGCTGCGATCGAGAAGGTCGAGGTGGGAGCCCACACGATGCCGGCGTTCCACACGTCGGCCTCGATGGGCTCCAGGTCCGGGTTGCCGGACTGCTGGCCGAAGAACTGGCTGGAGCTCCAGGTGCAGCCGTCTGTGTCGGCCGGGTCGTACCCTTCCAGCGAGCAACGGTAGTAGTCGGTCGCGCGGCTGTAGTAGCCGCTCAGGCCCTGGAACGCGTCCGCCAGGGTTGGTGCGCGGAATGCCGTGCCGTATTTGCCCCGGACCAGGATGCTCTCCACCGGGCGGAACTCCACGCCTAGGCTGTAGGTCGGCCTGTCGACCGTGTTGCCTGCGATGTCGAAGGCGTCATAGCGGCCCGACAGGGTGACCGTGAGCGGGTCGAGCAGGGGGAGGCGGAGTTCACTGGTGACCGCGTACCGGCTGCGGTGGCCATCGCCGCTGACCGAGGTCTGTCCCCAGACCTGCGATTCGAGCGTGTCGGGGTCCTCGATCATGCGCGGGTCGGGGTTGTATTCCCAGCCCTCATTGCCGACCTCGCCCACGATGGCGAAGCCGGCATCGCCGCCTGGCAGCGAGAACAGCGAGGCGCGCGTGAACTGCGCGCGCAGCATGTTGTTCCAGGTGCGCGAGTCCGAAGTCGCGTAACCGGTGAAGCTGCCGAAGTCCGCGGGATTGATCGGGCTGAAGAAGGCATCGTAGTCCGGGGAAAACACGGGGTATACGCCCCACACCGGATCAAGGCCCAACTGCGGGCCAAGTACGGTGTTGCGGAAGTACTCGTCAATCGGATCCGCCCAGCGGACCCAGCTGCGCTCTTCCAGCTTGTACTCGGTACGCATCGCGTACACGTCGTAGTCCCACTCGCCCAGGAAGCCGCTGGCGCCGAACGCGACCGAATAGGCCTTGTTCCGGTCGGTGTTCATGATGTCGTTGTAGCCCCGGCCGCCGATGTCCTCTGGAGCAAACGCGCGCTGCAGGTTCACGAAGGTTTCCAGGCCCGGGTCGTAGTAGGCGCCGTACTTCGAGCCGGTGCCCCACCACGTGTAGTTCGAACCGGTCGCGTACTCGGTCTCCTCGTAGTTCAGCATGAGCTCCGCGTACAACTGCGTGCTGTCGCTCAGGTCGAACGTCGCGTAGCTGTACCCCTGGACACCTTCCTTGGCGTTCCGGATGGTCCTGTATCCCGGTGAGATGAACGAGCCGCAGTATTCGCCATACCCTGGACGGGTCCACTTCTCGGTGGTGCCGCCGAAGTTGCCCGTGGTATTGGCACAGTCGTTGGGGTCGGGGAACAGGTACGTGCTGTCGAGCGCGTTGATCACGACGAAGTCGCGGCTGGCGAAAGCGTCCGAGTACCCGTCCAGGTTGTACTGGCGCGTCAGGGCACGCTGGTGTCCCCAGATCGGGTCGCGGGTATCGAGCTGGATGCCGGCAAGCACGTTGAACCGATTGTCGGCCGAACTGAAGCTGTTGGCCGCGGTGAAGCGGAAACTGGATCCGCCGCCGTCGCTGAACCAGCCGCCACGGACCGAGATCTCGGGCGAATCCAGCTGCTTTTTGAGGATCACGTTCACGACGCCCGCGATCGCATCGGAACCGTAAAGCGAAGACTGCCCACCGGGCAGGACCTCGATACGCTCCACCATCGACACCGGAATGCCGCTGATGTTGTTGAAGGTGTCGGAACCGTTGTACAGGGCCGGATAGTTGGCCATGGGCCGGCCATTGATCAGATACTTGGTGTACCCCGGGTCCAGGCCGAACATGCTGCTCGCCTCGGCACCCTGGGTGAACGAAGCCGAGGTCTGCCCCCCTTGGATGCCGCCGGTGGTGAAGGTCGATTGCTGCAATACGTCCGCAACGCTCTCGAAGCCGCGCATCTGGATGTCTTCCGCCGAAATCACGGTAACCGGGGTGAAGGTCTCGACTTCCGTTTGCGGGATCAGTGAACCGGTCACGGTCACCCGGTCGAGGTTCGTGGCGGCGGCCTCGGGTTCCTGGACTTCTTGTGCGTCCTGGGCTGCAGCAGTGCCGAGCGGCAGGACGACGGCGGCAAGCAGGGCGACGGTAAGACGGTGGCGCTTCGGCCGGTTGCGGTGTTGTTGCATGGAACTCCCCTTTGGTATTTGTGTCCGGGCGGCGGATGGCTGCCCCTCCCCGGGTCGAAACCGGATCTGTTCGACCTTAACGAAGGATTAATAAAGCTTTGCTAGCGCCGCTGCAACCCTTTGGGCAAAGCTGACCTGGGTCAGCCCATGCCCTGCACGCGACTGCGACAATGTCGCCTCTGCGTGTCCTTGAGGTCGTCCATGAGCGAGCAGTTGCAACAGCTTCTTTCCACCGTGCAGGTCCCGGGGTCGCAGGCGACCTTGCAACAGGTAGGGGCGCGGGTTCGGGTGGCGGTCGCCGGTTCCGCGGCCGCGGTGTCCATGCAGCTGGGGCTGCCCATCCAGAAGCTGCGCACGGACCTGGAGCGCGAGGTGAGGGCCACGCTGGAGGCGGAGGGGCTGTCGCTCTCGCGCATGGAGTTGTTGCAACGAATCCACTCCCATGCCGTGCAGCCCGGCCTGCAGCCGCTGCACAACGTGCGGAACGTGATTGCCGTGGGGTCGGGCAAGGGTGGGGTCGGAAAATCGACCACGGCCGTGAATCTGGCATTGGCACTCGCTGCCGAAGGCGCAAGCGTGGGAGTCCTGGATGCGGATGTGTACGGACCCAGCGTGCCGGTGATGCTGGGTATCGAGGGACGTCCGGAAAGCCCCGATGGGAAGTCAATCGATCCCATGCAGGCGCACGGCGTGGAGGCGATGTCGATCGGACTGCTTGTGGACCAGGACACGCCGATGATCTGGCGGGGGCCGATGGCGACTGGGGCATTGACACAGATGCTCGGCGAAACCCGGTGGGGCGACCTGGATTATCTGGTGGTGGACCTTCCGCCCGGCACCGGCGACATCCAGCTGACCATGGCGCAGAAAATCCCGGTGGCGGGCGCGGTCATCGTGACGACCCCACAGGAGGTTGCGACGCTTGACGCACGGAAGGCATTGAAGATGTTCGAGAAGGTCGAAGTGCCAGTGCTCGGGCTGGTGGAGAACATGGCGGTGCACGTGTGCAGCAACTGCGGACATGCCGAACACGTGTTCGGGGCCGGAGGCGGCAGGCAGATGGCAGAGCAGTATGGCGTGCCGCTGCTGGGCAGCCTTCCGCTCGCTGTTGCGATCCGCGAACAGGGCGATGCCGGCACTCCAGTGGTAGAGGCACAACCCGAGTCGGCTGCCGCGCAGGCATACCGCAACGTGGCGCGGCAACTGGCTGTCCGCCTGGCCGCAAGGCCAAGGGTTGCCGCCTCGATCTCGGCCGCCTTGCTCTAGCAGCATCGCGACCCCGGGATACGTTATAACTGCCGCAACCGCCCCCGGGTCGACCGACCCATGGCGGCATCACCAACGGAGGCGAAGAATGCGCAAGATCCTGTTTGCCCTGGTACTGGCACTGCCGATGGCCGCGTTCGCCCAGCAGTCGCCGGTTGGCACCTGGACCACCATCGACGACGAGACCGGCCAGCCCAAGTCCGTCGTGGAGATCAGCCAGGCCGGCGACGG
>JAEWFH010000055.1 GCA_023388955.1 Pseudomonadota bacterium | reverse complement strand
GACGGATGCTGGGCCAGGGTGAGGTTGTGGGTCGCGTAGTAGTGCCGGTCCATGTCGCTGACCTGGAGCTCGGCCTTGACTACGGTGGAGGTGAGGGCCATCGGGTGCCGCCGGGGTGGGAAGAAAGTCGCCCAGTCTAGCGCTTCGCACGCTGGCGCCGGCCCATGCGGCGCGGGGAAAGCCGGATCGCAAGAAACGGAGTGTCGCCGGGAATGCAACGGCCTAGCATGTCGGCATCGCAACTGACGCGGGCCTGTCGATGAATGCCAATCCAGCCACCGGGCCACACGCCGGAACGGTCGCCGCGGCCTGTCGCCGCATCCGCGATGCCGACTCCGCGCCCTCGCTGGCGGAGCTGGCGGGTGCGGCGGGGCTGAGCCCTTCGCATTTCCATCGTGTCTTCAAAGCGACCACCGGCCTGACGCCGCACCAGTACGCCCGCGCGGTGCGGGCGGAGCGGGTGCGCGGGCGACTGGACGCCGGAAGCCGGGTCACCGACTCGATCCACGAGGCGGGCTTCGGCTCCACCAGCCGCTTCTACGAATCCGCCGTCGCCCGGCTCGGCATGGAGCCGCGCCGGTACCGTGCCGGTGGCGCTGGCAGCCGGATCCGCTTCGCCGTGGCCGAGTGTTCGCTGGGCTCGCTGCTGGTCGCACAGAGCGAGCGCGGCATCTGCGCGATCACCCTCGGTGATGACCCGGAGCCGCTGGTGCGCGGGCTGCAGGACCAGTTCCCGCATGCAGAGCTGGTGGGGGGCGAAGCAGGCTTCGAGGCACTGGTCGCGCAGGTGGTGGGCTTCGTCGAGGATCCCTCGGTCGGCCTGGAGCTGCCGCTGGACATCCGGGGGACTGCCTTCCAGGAACGGGTGTGGCAGGCCCTGAGGCAGGTGCCTGCCGGCAGCACCGTTTCCTACACGGAACTGGCCCGGCGGATCGGAAGTCCCGCCGCCGTGCGCGCGGTCGCCGGGGCCTGCGCGGCCAACCGGCTCGCCGTGGCGGTGCCGTGCCACCGGGTGGTGCGGCGCGACGGCGACCTTTCCGGCTACCGCTGGGGCGTGGAGCGCAAGCGGGAGCTGTTGCGGCGGGAGCGGGGGTAGCCGCCGCCACGCCCGCATGCCGGGCGTGGCGGAGCCGGGTTCAGGCCGGATCCCGCGGCGATCCGGCGGCGTCGGCCTCGACGTACTTCTCGTGCAGCTTCACCGGGTCGCGCTTGCGCGACTCGCGCCGCTTGATCCACAGGTTGATCGACTCCACGAACACCGAGAACGCCATCGCCGCGTAGACGTAGCCCTTCGGGATGTGCAGGTCGAAGCCATCGGCGATCAGCACCAGGCCGATCATGATCAGGAAGCTCAGCGCCAGCACCTTGACGGTCGGGTGGCGCTCGACGAACTCGCTGATGGGCCGGGCAAAGGCGAGCATGAAGACGATCGAGGCGACGATCGCGGTGACCATCACCCAGCGCTCGTCGACCATGCCCACCGCGGTGATGATCGAGTCCAGCGAGAACACGATGTCGAGCACCATGATCTGGGCGATGACGCCCATGAAGCTGGAGGCCGCCCCCGGCGCCACCTGCTCGGAGGCGCCCTCGAGCTTCTGGTGGATCTCGTGGGTGGCCTTGCCGATCAGGAATAGGCCGCCGCCGATCAGGATCAGGTCGCGCCAGGAGAACTCGTTGCCGAAGAGCGTGAACAGCGGCGCGGTCAGGCCGATGATCCAGGCGATCATGAACAGCAGGCCGAGCCGCGTGACCGCGGCCCCGAGGATCCCGAGTTTGCGTGCCCGGTCGCGCTGGTGCTCGGGCAGGCGCGAGGCCAGGATCGAGATGAAGATGATGTTGTCGATGCCCAGGACGAGTTCCAGGGCGGTCAGGGTCGCCAGGGCGATCCAGATCTCGGGGTTTGCAAGCGCTTCCATCGGGTTTCCTTCGCGAATACGGGGCACGCCGGCGGGTGCCGGCGCATCGCGAAGGTCTTGCTCGTACCTGCGTGGAAGTACCGCTGCACCGGGGCCGGGGCCCGTATTGACGGCGACAGCGCGGGAGCTACTCCCCTTCGGGCGGCGAGACTAGCACGGGCGGTGGCACGCACGTGCAGTTCCCGCCCGGATCACCAGACCAGGTCGTCGGGGACCTTGAAACGGCTGTAGTACTCGTCGTCGCTTCCTTCCGGAGGCGGCGGGTCCGCGGCCGCGTTGTCCAGTACCAGCAGGCCGGGATCGCGCTCGGCCACCTTCAGCCCCGCCGCACGCGGCAGCAGTTCGTAGTCGCCGTCCGCGCGCACGATCACCAGGCTGCCCTTGGCCAGCTGGGCACGCAGGGTGGCGTCCACGTACACGGCGCGGATGTGGCTGCCGTCGGTGAAACGGTATGGGAGCTCGCCTTCACGGGCGACCTTGTGGTCCTGGATGATCTGCCGGACCTGCGCCCGCAGCTCCTGCTCGCGCGCCTTCGCGTTGCGCTCGGCGGCCAGGACGCGGTCGCGTTCGGCCTTTTCCGCCCGCAGGCGCTCGACCTCGAGCTGCTCCTGCGAGGGGCCCGCCGGGGCCTGGCCCTTGCGCTTGCGCTTCTGCTCGCGGAGGGCGTCGGCAACCTGGCTCTTCTTGGCCAGGCCGGCCTTGAGCAACTGGTCCTGGAGGGGATTGCGCATTGCGGAAGCGGCACGGTAACGGGGAGTCCGAGTGTAGCGGACCCGCCCTGCCTGTCCGCGCCGGTCAGTCCCGTGACAGTGCCGTCATCAGCAGCACCCACGCGATAGCACCGAGTACCAGCGTGCTGGCCCAGAAGACGGGACCCTGGCCCCACCCGTAGCCGGCGATGCAGGCAGGCAGGCCCAGGGCGAGCAGGCACCAGCCGGCGGCGCGCAGCCGCCGCGAATGCGAAGCCCCGGGCTCGCGGCCGAATACGGCGGCATGGTGTTTCGGCAGGCCCAGGCTGAGCAGCGCCCAGCCGAGCAGGCTGGCGATGGCGATGAGCGCGAGCACCTCAGGTGCCCTCCGGCTGGGCGCCCAGGACCGCCCCAGGCGCCTGGCGGCGCCCGCGCAGGCCAAGCCAACCGAAGCCCGCGGCGAAGGCCAGCACGGTGAGATCGACCGCCGCCAGCGCCAGCTCCCCGCGGGCGAGGGCAGCCGGCAGGGCGCTGTACGGCGTCGCCAGCAGGTTCACCACCGGCACTGCGGCCAGTGCGACCGCGGTGGCGAAGAACAGTTCGCGCCAGCCACGCCCGTTGCGCGTGCGCCAGGCGCCCCACAGTGCCGCTGCTATCCAGCTGGCGCAGAACACCGTGACCTCCGCGCCGGCGCGGTCGGGCAGGCCGGCCGGCAGCAACCGGTTGGCCAGCAGCATCGCCGCGCAGGCCAGTGGCATGCCCGCGACCACGCCCACGTTCAGGCCGAGCACCAGGCCGTAACCCGACAGCGTGCGGGCCGCGGCGATCCGCTTCTCGCGCTTGCGCACCCATACCTGCAGCCCGCTGGCGATCATCACGCAGCCGGCCACGCCCATCAGGAAGTACAGCCAACGCAGCGCGCTGCCGCCGAACTGGGCCATGTGCATGCCGCCGAGGTAGGCATAGGTGGTGTAGCCGGCGCCCGGCTTGCGGCTGAGGTGCAGGAACTCGCCGGTCGCGCCGTCGTAGCTCACCTGGCGCATGTCCCAGGCCACCCGGCGGCTGTGGTCGGTGCCGAACGCGATCACCGCGCTGGAGTCGGCCGGGTGGTGGATCGAGGCCCAGTCGACCGGTACGCCCAGCCGCCGTTCCGCATCGGCGACCAGCGCGTCGGTGGAGTGCAGGCGCTGCAATGGCTCGCCGGTCTCGGGCCGCTCGTAGAAGTCGCCGGCCTCGGCGAAGAAGCGCTCGACGCTGCCGCCGTAGGCCGCGTTGATGCCGCCGAACATGTAGCTGGCGGTGAAGATCGCCACGCCGGTGTAGGCGATCATCAGGTGGAACGGCAGGCCCAGCACGCCGGTGATGTTGTGGCCGTCCAGCCACGCCCGCTGGCCGCGCGCCTGCGGTCGGAAGGTGAAGAAGTCCTTGAAGATCCGCTTGTGGACCAGCACGCCGGCGACCAGCGCGACCAGCATCAGCATTCCCGCCAGCCCCACGATGTACATGCCCGGGAAGCCGGCGTGTAGGTTGTAGTGCAGGGTGAAGAAGAAGTCGCCGCCGGCGGTGCCGGGGACCGGCTCGCCGGTGGCCGGATCGAGTGCGGTCTTGCCCTCGGTGCCGTCGTCGAGCACCCAGTGCGATTCGATTGCCCGGTCGCGCGCGGTGCCGCGATGGGCCCACCACACATGTGCATCGGGCGCCTCCCTGGCGGACAGTCCGAAGGCATCGTCGAAACGGGTTTGCGCCGGCACGCTGGTGCCGTGCAGCGCCGGCCGCATCCAGTCGTCCAGCTCGCTGTCGAAGCAGGCGATGGTGCCGCCGACGAAGATCACGAACAGCAGCCAGCCGACCAGCAGCCCGGCCCAGGTGTGCAGCCAGACCATCGATTTGAGGAAGGTCTCTTTCATGGGCGTGCGGCCATTTCCGGGAACAGCAGGGTGATGCCGAGCAATGCCACCCCGGCCAGCAGCGGCAGCGCCCACGCCCGCCACGCCGAGCGCGCGGCGAGCGCGTATACCGCCGCCGCGGTCCACACCGCGAACGACAGCAGGCTGGCGAAGATGACGCGGTCGGCCTTGGCCAGCGGCAGCACCAGGGTCAGGAACGCGGTGGCGGCGTGGGCGAGGAAGTAGCCGGCCAGCAGCGCGGCGGCGACCCGTGTGGCGACCGCCACCCGCCCGCGCCAGCCGGCGGGCGGCAGGGTGGTGCGGACGGGGCGGGCAGTGCTGGCCATCGTCAGAACCGGTAGTTGACCGACAGCGACACGTTGCGCGGCGTGCCGTAGAAGGCCTGCTCCCAGTACAGGCTGGGGATGTACTTCTCGTCGGTGACGTTGTCGATGTTGAGCGTGGCGTTCCACTGCGGGCTGAAGTCGTAGCCGGCCATCAGGCCGACCAGGGTGTAGGCCTCCTGCTCGATCCGGTACGGGTTGCCGGCCGGGTCGAGGATGGCGATGTCGCGGTGGATGCCGTCCTGCCAGCGCACCGAGGCGCCGAGTTTGAGCCCGGCGACCCGGGGCACGCGCACGCTGGTCGACAGCCGCAGGGTCTGGCGCGGCACGTAGGTGCGCGCGTCGTTGCCGGCGGCGTCCTCCACGTCGAGATGGGCGTAGCCGCCGCTGATCCACCAGTCCGGGCTGATCCGGCCCGCCACTTCCAGTTCGTAGCCGGTCGATTCGGCGGCGGCGCCGGCGTAGTAGCTGCGGCCGGTGTCCGGATCGAAGCCGGCGTATTCGGCGAGGTTGTCCTGGTGCGCGCGGAACAGCGCGAACGAGGCGCTGAGCGCGCCGCCCAGCCACTCGCCCTTGAGGCCGAGTTCGGCGTTGTCGCCGGTGACCGGGCCGACCAGCCGGCCGTCGATGTCGGCCTCGCCCTGCGGGTTGAAGATCTCGCCGTAGCTGCCGTACAGCGAGTAGTGGTCGCCCAGGTCCAGCACCGCGCCGGCAAACGGCAGGGTGTGCCGCTCGTCGGAGTCGACCGGCTCGCCGTAGCTGCTGCCGCGCGTCTGCATCCGGGTGTGGTTGGCGCCGGTGATCAGCTTGAAGCGGTCGTGCAGGTTCCAGCGCACGGTGGCGTAGACGCTCTCGCGGTCGTAGTCGAAGTCGGAGCCGTCGGAGTAGGCGTCGAACACCGGCTTCGGGTAGCGGCCGTCGAAGTCTTCCAGCGACCCGATCGGGGTGCCCATGTCGTTGCTGTACCACGACAGCTCGTGGTTGCTGCCGCGCGCCGAGCTGCCGCCCAGCACTACGTCGTGGCGGTGGCCGGCCAGCACCATCGTGCCGGTCGCGTAGACGTCGGCGACATGCGCCTCGAAGCGCCCGCCGTACTGCGACGGGTAGGCCATCAGGCCTTCGCCGGTGACCGGGTCGGGCACGCCGAAGGTGTAGAACAGCTCGCTGGCCTCGCGCTTGTCCTCGTGGTTGAACGCCGCGCGCAGGTTCCAGTCGCCGCCGAGGGCCTGGCACAGCTCGACGAAGGCGCGGGTATGGTCGGTGTCCCAGTACGACCAGTCGGCCGCGGTGCTGGTGGACACGTCGTACCCGGTCGGGCTGCCGTCGGTGTAGTACATCGGCAGCGCGCCCCACATCGGGCTGTTGGGGCGGTTCTCCTGGCGCGTGGCGCCGGCGCTCAGCAGCGTGGTCGGCGACAGGTCGGCCTCGATCACCGCGTGCAGCAACTGCTTGTCGCGGTTGTAGAGGTCGAGGTGGCTCTCGTCCTGCTGCCAGGCGGCGACCGCGCGGCCGCGCACGCTGCCGGAGGCGTTGAGCGGGGACGACAGGTCGAGGTCGATCCGGCGCAGGTTCCAGCTGCCGAGGGTCAGCCCGGCGCTGCCCTGGAAGGTCGGCGTCGGGCGCTTGCGGATGAAGTTGATCGTCGCCGACGGGTTGCCGGTGGACGACAGCAGGCCGTTGGCGCCGCGCAGCACCTCGATGCGCTCGTAGATGGCGGTGTCGATGTCGCCGTTCTGGATACCGTACGGCAGCGGGATGCCGAGGCCGTCGAGCTGGAAGTTGGTGATGTCGAAGCCGCGTGCGGTGTAGTAGGTGCGGTCGGTCTCGATCTGCTCGACGGTGACGCCGGCGGTGGCGCCGAGGACCTCGTTGACGCTGTCGAGGCCGAAGTCGTCCATCTGCTCGCGGGTGATGCGGGTGACCGACTGCGGGGTTTCGCGGGGCGTCAGCTCCAGGCGGGTGGCGCTGGAGGTCGTCGGGGTCTGGCGCTCGCCAGTGACGTGGACCGCGTCGAGATCGGTCGCCTGCACCGCCGGGGCGCCGGAGGCGGCGACTTCCAGCGGCAGCAGCGCCGCGAGTACGCACAATGCGAGCGGGGAGGGGGCGGGGCGGGACCGCGCGGTGCGGAAGGGAATGGTACGGAGGGTGGTGCGGGTGGAGCTGCCGGTGGAGGGCATGGGCGTGCCTTGGTTGCCGCGGGAACGGCGAAGGCATCATGGTAAATGCGAATTGTTCTCGTTCACAACCCCGATCGCCCGGCGGTGGTGGAACGGGCCTCCCGACCGGGCGGCCCGCCGGTACTCCTCAGCGCGGTGCGCGTGGCTTGCGCGGCCCCGGGCGCGCCGGCCCGCCCCGGTGCGGGGGCCGCGGTCCGCGGCCCTGGGGCGCGCGGCGTGCGTGTGGCGGCTGGCCGCCCGCTTCGTCGGCGCGCGAGATGCGCAGCATCTGCCCGGCGACCCGGACCTTCTTCAGGTACTGCATCAGCTCCGCAGGCATGCCTTCGGGCAGGTCGACCAGGCTGTGGTCCTCGCGGATGTCGATGCGGCCGATGTGCTTGCTGTCGAGCTCGGCCTCGTTGGCGATCGCACCGACGATGTTGCCCGGCTTGACCCCATGCGCGTGGCCGACTTCGATGCGGAAGGTCTCCATGCCGAACTCGCTGCCCTCGCGCGGGGCGCGTTCGCGGGATGGGGCACCGGGGCGGTCCCCTTCGCGCTGCGTCCGGGGCGCGGGGTGCTCGTCGGCGAACAGCATCTCGCCGGCATTGCCAAGGGCCGCGGGTGGCGTGGTGCTGCCGTCGTCCGGTCGCGGTGCGCCGGCGTAGCCGCCCTGCGCGGGCCGGGCGGGCCGCTCGAAACGGGCGGTACGCTCCGCATGGCCGGCCTCGCGGCGTTCGAACGGCCGCCGCTCCGACACCCTCGGCGCTTC
Source organism: Pseudomonadota bacterium (assembly GCA_023388955.1). Classification (GTDB taxonomy): domain Bacteria; phylum Pseudomonadota; class Gammaproteobacteria; order Xanthomonadales; family Xanthomonadaceae; genus Novilysobacter. The sequence continues at coordinate 145 of JAEWFH010000055.1, read as the reverse complement.
CATCAGCAGCGGGCGGTCGCCCTGCACCAGCCGGGCCAGCGCGGCGGCGATCTCTTCCAGCGGGACGTTGTGCTCGCGGGTGTAGCGCTCGACCAGGTCGCGGTACAGCGCCAGGTCGTCCGCGCCCAATGCCTCGGTGATGCGG
>JAEWFH010000156.1 GCA_023388955.1 Pseudomonadota bacterium | reverse complement strand
CCGAAGGACGCGATCCAGGCGCGCGACTGGGCGCGCATCACCGCACTGGCGCGCGACTGCGGGGCAGGGCGTCCGTAGTCCTGCGGATTCACCTTCGCCAGGTGGTTCCGGTCAGAACCGGTAGCTCAGGCCCAGCAGGTAGGTCCGGCCGAACTCGAAGTACTGGTGCGGACGCTCGCTGAGCCCGTCGTGGATGGTGCGGTAGGGCTCGTTTTCCAGGTTGTTGACCTGCAGCAGCAGCGACAGGTCCTGCAGCGCGCCGGACTGGAAGGTGTAGCCCAGCTGCACGTCGGTCACCGCCTCGCCGTCGAAGTAGACCTTGGTGCGGTCGCCGCCGGCGCCCTGCACCTCGCCCAGGAAGCGCGAGCGCTTGCGGTGCGCCACGCGTGCCGAGAAGCCATGGCGCTCGTAGTAGGCGGTGATGTTGGACACGTAGCGCGACAGGCCCGGCAGCGGCTCGTTGCTGCCCGGTCCGAGCGGCTGGATCTCGCTGTCGGTCTCGGAGTAGCTGCCGACGATGCCGAAGCCTTCCAGCGGTGCCCACAGCAGCTCCAGCGGTACCGACACCGCCAGCTCGAAGCCGTCGAGCGTGCCGCCCTCGCCGTTCATCGGCTGGCTGTACTCGCCCTGCCACCAGTCGCCCGGCAGCCCCGTCGGCAACCCGCCAACCGGCAGCGGCAGCTGGCGGTAGTCGAACTCGGTGGTCTGGTTGTAGATGTAGGTCTTCAGGTCCTTGTGGAAGTACGCCGCGCTGACGTAGCCCTTGCCGCCGAAGTACTTCTCGTAGGACACGTCGTAGGCGTCGGCCAGCCACGGGTCGAGCTCGGGATTGCCGCCGCTGCCGGTGAGGATGCCGCGCTGGGTGTCGAAGCTGTAGCCGGCGTTGGCGCGCAGCTCGTCCATGCGCGGACGGGCCATCTGCCGCGCCGCACCGAAGCGGACGACCTGGTCGGCCGGGAGTTCGAACGACAGGTTCAGGCTCGGCAGCACCTCGGTGGTGGTGGCGCCACGGCTGGCCTGCTCGCCCAGGGCCACGCCCTGGAAGGTGGCGACGCCGGTGGATGCCTGCTCGGCGTTGACCACCTGCACACCGAGGTTGCCGCGTACCGGAACGCTGCCGAGCATGGCGTCGAGGTCGGCCTGCACATAGAAGGTCGCGACCTCCTCGTCGACCTGCCAGTTCTTGTCGGAGATGTCGGCGTGGTCCTTGTGCCACACGTGGAACACGCCGCCGTCGAGCATCCCCAGCGCGTCCAGTCCGATCACCCCCGGCAGGCCGAAGTGGCCGAAGGAAGTGTCGATGACGTACTGCTCCGGGATCACCGCCTCGACGTTTTCCACGCAGGCCACGGTCACGCACAGCGTGGCCTCGGAGGAGGCGCGGCTCTTGCTGCGGTCGCTCAGGTTGGCGCCGAAGTGCAGCGCGCTGATGAAGCCCTGCTCGAAGCTGCGGGTCAGGTCCAGCCGCAGCGAGGTCAGCTCGTCCTTGACCTCGAAGTCCTTCAGGTAGCCGGCCTGGGCACGGTCGACGCCCCAGCCGCTCGGGTCGTACATCCGCAGGCCCGCCGCGTTGCTGTAGTCCTGGCCCAGGGTGAAGTCGAAGAATCCGTCCGGGTTGTAGGCCAGGTCGACGCTGTCGCGGCCACCGTCGGGCAGGCCGGCGTAGACCTCCAGGATGCGCTCGTCGCGCTTGGCCGAGGAGTGGCCGATGTCGGCGGTCAGGGTCCAGTCCTGGTTGACCCTGAGCTCCTGGTTCCAGCCCAGCGCGAACAGCCGGTCGTCGGCGGCGTTGTAGTCGCTGCGCGCCACGATCGGCTTCACGTCGTCCCAGTGCGCCTCGACCATGGTGCCGCTGTCGTTGGTGGTCCCGCCGACCAGGTTGGAACCGTTGCCCCACACCAGGCCCATCTGCAGGCCGTGCTTGCGCTCCTCCTTGTCGAAGGTGGAATAGAACACGTCCAGGGTGGAGTGGTAGGCGTCGTTCGGCCGCCACTCCAGCACACCCATCAACCCGTCGCGCTCGTTGGTGCCGTTGATCGCGTGCAGGTTGGCGCCGCCAAGCACGCCGTTGTCATAGCCCCAGGACTCGAACTGCCGGCCCTGGGTCGGGTTGTCCATGCGCGCGAAGCCGACCGCCACGCCGACGGTGTCGTCGGCGAACTGGTCGATGTAGGAAATGCTGCCGCGGCCACCCCACTCGTCCGAGTCGCCCAGGCGGTTCATGTCCGCGCGCAGGTTGATCGCGGTGACCCGCTCGGAGAACGACAGCGGGCGCACCGTGCGCAGGTCCACCGTGCCCGACAGGCCCTGGCCGACCAGCTGCGCGTCCGGGGTCTTGTAGACCATCACCTGGTTGATGAGCTCGGACGGGTACTGGTCGAACTCCACGCCGCGGTTGTTGCCCAGGCTGACCTGCTCGCGACCGTTGAGCAGGGTGGTGGAGAAGTCCCCGGCGAAGCCGCGGATGTTGATCTCCTGCGGGCGGTTGCCGAAGCGCTGCGCGGTCAGGCCGGGCAGTCGCGCCAGCGAGTCGGCGATCGACATGTCCGGCAGCTTGCCGATGTCCTCGGCCGAGATCGCCTCGACGATGGAGGTGGAATCGCGCTTGGCGTCGATCGCGTCCTCGATGCCGCGGCGGATGCCGGTGACGACGACCGCGTCGAGCTCGGTGGCTTCGTCGCCGGCCTGTTCGGGCTGCACCTGCGGCGCCTGGCCGGCGGTGGCGTCCTGCGCCTGCGCGCCGGTGGCGATCATCAGTGTCGCCGTGGCCAGTGCCACGCTCAGCAGGTTGCGTTTCATGTCGGACATGTCCCCTCCACTTCGGATGCGTGTGCCCGCATGCCGCCTGTGCGACCGGGCGTTCGTGTGCCCCCGGGCCTGAGTTCTTGACGCTGTGGAACGAAGGCCGTCCCCCGGGTAGGGCGATGGTAGACGCGTGATAGCCCGCACAAATCGCACTGCAAACGTATTCATGAGAAGCGCGCGGCAACGCGGCATCGGCGGTCACGACGCTGTGGAATAGTTGGGCGCCCGTTCATCGGGGCGTTTTGCACCGGAGGATCGCGTTGCGCTGGAGCAGTCCGCTGTGGCGGACTTGACCTTGCAACGGGGTCAGGGTCCAAGCTTGGCCGTGGCCCCCACGGAAAGCGGTACATGCCCCCATCGAACGCACCTCGCCACGGCGCCGCCGATGGCCATTCGCACGGCCATTCGCATGACCACCACCACGGTCCCGCGGTAACGCAGGAGAGCGAGCGCCGCATCCGCTTCGTGCTGGTGCTCACCTTCGGCTACGCCATCCTCCAGGCGGTCGGCGGGTGGTGGTCGGGGTCCCTGGCGCTGATCGCCGATTCCGGGCACATGGTGTCCGACGCCGCCGCGCTGCTGCTGGCGCTGGTGGCCTACCGCGTGGCCCGGCGCCCGGCCGACAGTACCCGGACCTACGGCTTCCACCGGGTGCGCGTGCTCGCCGCCCTGGCCAATGGCGCCGCGCTGCTGTTGCTGGTGGCCTGGATCACCTGGGAAGCGATCCAGCGCTTCCAGGTCCCCGGTGAGGTCATGGCCGGGCCGATGCTCGCGGTGGCCGTGGTCGGCCTGCTGGTCAACGTGGCCGCGGCCTGGATCCTGTGGTCGGGCGACCGCAACGACGGCAACCTGCGCGGCGCATTCCTGCACGTGATCGGCGACCTGCTGGGCTCGGTGGGCGCGATCGCCGCCGCGGTGGGCATCCTGCTCACCGGCTGGACGGTGCTCGACCCGGTGCTGTCGGTGCTGGTAGCGCTGCTGGTGGTGCGCTCGGCCTGGCGGTTGATGTCGGACTCGATCCGCGTGCTCATCCAGGCGGTGCCGCAGGGGCTGGACGTGGAGGAGGCGATGCATGGCCTGGCCGCCCTGCCGCAGGTGGCCGATGCCGGCCACTTCCACGCCTGGACCCTGACCGACGAGTCCAGCGTGGCGACCGTGCATGTCAGTCCCGCCCCGGGCGTGGACCCGCTTTCGCTGCCGCCGCTGGTGGCAGGCTGGCTGCACGAGCGTTACGCGATCGACCACGTCACCGTGCAGGTCGACCCGCCCGGACGCTGGAGCTACGGCCTACGCCAGCCGCACGGGGACGGAGCTCCAGCCACCGACGGGTGACACCGCGCGCAGCGGTGGCCGCGCCGGGTCGAGGGTGATGGTGGAGGTCGAAGCCAGCAGCGCCTGCAGCGCGATGCGCAGCTCCAGCGTCGCCAGCAGCCGGCCCGGGCAGGCATGCCGACCGGTGCCGTAGACGAGGTTGTGGGGCGCGTGGGCTTCCGGGGCGAAGGCATCGGCGTCGCCGAACACGTCCGCATCGCGGTTCGCCGACGTCCAGTGCAGCTTCACCCGTGCGCCACGTGGCAGTTCCACGCCGCCGATCGTGACGGGGCAGGTGGTGATGCGGCGATTGGACAGGAAGGGATCGTCGATGCGCAGCACCTCGTCGAGGATGGCGTCGAAGTCCTCGTCCGGCAGGCCCTCGCGCATCCCGGCCTGCGCCCGTGGATGGGTCGCCAGCCAGTGCACCAGCACCCCGATGCACTGTGCGATCGAACCCAGGTCGCCGCCGGTCCAGTTGCGCAGCACCGACACGATCTCCGCATCGGCCAGCGGCCGGTCGTCGACCGTGGCCCGCATGAGTTGCGTGGTGACGTCGGCCGCCGGTCCGGGGCTGCGCGCGAGCGTGCGGCGCGGCTCCAGCACCGAGTGGACCAGCGCATCGAAGGACTCCGCCACCCGGCGCATCCGCCCGCGGTCGCCCGAGCGGGTGGCGGCGTGGTTGTCGCCCACCCACGCCACCAGCTCGTCCTCCAGCGTGGCCGGCCAGCCCAGCCACGCGCACTGCGCGCGGACCGCGAAGCGGACGCCCAGGTCCGACACCGCGTCCATCGCGGCGCCGCGCGGCAGCGCCTCGACCAGCGCGGCGGCGATGCAGCGGAAGTCGTCGAGGAAGGGCGCGAGCGCCGCGGCGGAAAGAAACGGGTCCAGCGTCGCCCGCCACGCCGCGTGTTCGGCGCCGTCCAGGCCATTGGGTACCTGCAGGTAGCGCGAAACCGCGCTGGAGAAGCGTGCGTCGTCGATCGCCGCCTCCACCACCAGGTCGTGCCGCAACAGCACCCACTCGCCATGCACGTTGCGCACCACGCCGTGCCGGGGCCGCAGCTCGTCGGTGAAGGCGCGCAGGTCCCTGCCGGCGGCGGACAGGTCGTCGGGCATGTGGTCGGTCATCCGGTTCCTCGGAACGGGCTCAGGGTGACCGGCCCACCATACCGCGTCATTGATCGTGGTCAGGTGCGGGTGTCAGCGGGCGCTCTCCATCGCCAGCTTGCGGCTGCGCATGATGTCGTGGCATTCGGTCACGCGCGGCAGGAAGCGCTGCGCGGCAGCGCGGGCGGCGGCGGGAGTGTCGTCGTCCTCGAGCGTGTCCTTGAAGGCGTCGAGCAGGCGGTCCTCCAGCTCTTCGAGTTCGGCCACGTAGGCATGGGTCGTGTCGCCGAAGGCAGCGCGGGCCTTGGCATAGACCTGGTGCATGGAGCCGACCAGGGTGCCGCGGTCGGCGGGATCACCACCGCTGGCCGCGACCTCGGCGCTCAGGCCGGCGACGATCTCGTGCTTGTGCTCGCCCATGCGGCGGAACAGGGCGGCGAGCTCGGGGCTTTCGACCTTGCCTGCGGCCTCGGTGTAGAACTCCGCGCCGTCGCGGGCGATCTCGATCAGGTCGTTGAGGGTGTGCTGGATCTTCTTGTCGGTCATGGAGGATTGTCCTCGGGGGAGGGGCGTCCACTCTGACCGCGCGGCCATGAAGTCCACGTGGAACGCGGGTCCGCAGCTGCGCCGCGGACACCGCGCATTGGCGTTTGTCGACGCGGCGTCGTTCTCCACGACGCCCGCGTCGTCGCCTTCAGCCGGCCAGCAGCCGGTTCATGCGCTGCAGGAACGCCGCCGGATCCGGCAGCGGCGCACCGGCGGCAAGCTCGGCCTGCTCCAGCAGCAGGTGGGCGAGATCGGTGGCGCGGGCGTCGTCGGCCTCGCCCTGCAGGCGGCGCAGGAGTGCGTGCTGCGGGTTGATCTCGAGCGTGGGCTTCTGCTCCGGCACGTCCTGGCCGGCATCGCGCAGCAGCTTCGCCAGGTGCGGGGCCATCTCCCACTCCGACATCGCCAGGCACGAGGGCGAGTCGGTCAGGCGCGCGGACACGCGCACGTCCTCCACGCGCTCGCCGAGCAGGCGCTTGATGCGCTCCAGCAGGGAGGCTGCGGCGCCGGCGGCGTCGGCCAGCTTCTGCTTCTCCGCCTCGTCCAGCGGCAGTTCGCCCTTGGCGACGTGCTTCATCGGCTTGCCGGCGTATTCGCGCAGGTGGCCGAGCATCCACTCGTCGATGCGGTCGGACATCAGCAGCACTTCGATGCCGCGGGCCTTGAAGGCTTCCAGCTGCGGGCTGCCGGCCGCGGCGCGATGGCCGTCGGCGGTGACGTACCAGATCGCGTCCTGGCCGTCCTGCATGCGGCCGATGTAGTCGTCGAGCGACACGTCGCGCGCCTCGCCTTCGCCCTTCGTCGAGCTGAAGCGCAGCAGCTTCGCGATCCGCTCGCGGTTGCCGGCATCCTCGACGATGCCTTCCTTGAGCGT
>JAEWFH010000033.1 GCA_023388955.1 Pseudomonadota bacterium | reverse complement strand
CCGAACTGGTTGATGAAGTAGGCGCCCGGGGTCTCGCTGGCGATGCGCTCGGCCAGGTCCTGGTAGTAGTCCGGGTGGCCCTTGGCCACGTCCGAGCGGGTCAGCACGACCTGCGCGCCCATGGCCTTGAGGTTGAAGATCTTCTCCCGGCTCATCTTGTCTGGGACCACCAGCACCAGCTTGTAGCCCTTCTGCCGGGCGACCAGCGCCAGGCCCAGGCCGGTGTTGCCGGCGGTGCCTTCGACGATGGTGGCGCCGGGCTTCAGGTCACCGCGCGCCTCCGCGGCCTCGATCATCTTCAGGCCGATGCGGTCCTTGATGGAACCGCCGGGATTCTGCGACTCCAGCTTCAGGTAGACGGTGCAGGGGCCGGTATCGAGGTTGCGGGCGCGGACGATCGGGGTGTTGCCGATCAGGTCGAGGACCGAGTTGGCGATGGGCATGGAGGACCGGTGGTGCGGGTGTGGGGGCGATTCTACCTGCCCGCCGACCCGTCATCCCCGCGTACGCGGGGATCCATGGACGTCAGGGCCCCAGGAACGAGTGGAGAGAAACGAGGAACGAGTAGGAGCAAGGTCCTTGGTTCCCGCATGCGCGGGAACGACGGGGAGGACGCGGCTGGACGGGTCCACCGCCCGAGGGTACAAATACATGGTTGCCGTGTAATAGATATCTGGGAGTTCCCCATGCCCGAGTCCGTCCAGCTCGCCACCGCCCGTGAACTGACGGCTGCCGGCAGCGTCCTCGATGCCGTCGTGCTGGGCCAGCGTGGCGGCTATTCCATTGTGTTCAAGGTCGGCACGGGTGAGCGCGCCCTTGCCACCAAGGTCGGCTCGGTGCGCATGTTTTCGGGCGTTGATGCCGCTGCACGTGTGCTGCGTGACCTCGGTATCGCCCGCTATCGGGTGGACGCCAGCGGGCTGACCCAGGGGGATGCAGCCCGCCGCCGACGCCCCGACCGGGCCGCCGCGCTCAAGCGAACGCACGAAAACGCCGCATATCTGGAGTTCCTGCAGGAGCGTGCTGCAGCGGGTCGTCGCGACCCGGTGCGCTATACCAACAAGGAGGTCAACGATCGCATGCGCGCGCTTCGCACTGGGCGCGATGCCTGATGGCGGTTGTCTGGTCGCAACAAGCAGCTGACAGACGCGTACCGCTTTTCCTCGAGTTGGAAACCCGGAATCCGCAGGCAGCAGTCAGGCAGGACGATGCGATCGGGAAGTTGGTGGACACACTCGACGAACTCGCAACGTACCAGCGGCTGCCCGACGGCACGCACTTCGTACCGGTACAGCGCTACCGGGTCGTGATCTTGTACGACCGGGATCCGGTAACCGGTGATGCGCTGGTGTTGGACTTGGCTCCAAGCAGATCGGACTGGCGGCCCTAGAGCAAGAGGGCCAGCGTCCTTGGGTTCCCGCGTGCGCGGGAACGACGGGGGGGTGCGGGAACGGGAACGACGGGAGGGGCGGGAATGACGGACAAGAGCAAACGGGCGGTGGCACCCCCCTGACGAGGAAAGGGACCGCCACCGCCCGCGTGCGGTTACGCGTGATCAGTGCGTTCGGGCGTCGTACATGCGTTGCAGCTGGTCCTTGGCGGCCAGCTTTTCACGCTTCCACTGCGTGACCGTGTCGGGGTCCATGGGCAGGACCCCCAGTTCGGCGTCTGCGACCTTCTTGTCCAGTTTCTTGTGGTGCTGGTAGAGCTGCCGGAACTCCCGGTCTTCGCTCATCAGGGACTCGACGTCCTGCTGCGACTGGTCTTCGAACATGCATGGCCTCCTGGGTGACTGAAACACGACGCCCCGGCCGGGGCCGGGGCGTACGGGGTGGGTCACGGGTCGGGCGGCGGCGGGGATGGGCTCACCATCACGGGGGCAGGCGCCGGCAAAGCGCGCTGCGGGGTGCCCAAGGGGCGGGATGGTGGAGTCGAACACTCGCGTCATCGGCCTGGCCCACCAGGCGGGCGGGATGCACGCCTGGATGACCGACCCTACTCCGGCCCCGCGGGGGCGGCAAGACCGGTCGCGCAGTCAGGGATGTGAGGCCTCGCGTGGTGTTCAGACACCCGGGCTTTTCCCTTCTCCCGCTTGCGGGAGGAGAGCCTGCCCCCGCGAAAGCGGGGGTGCCCGAAGAGCCTGCCCCCGACTTGATCCGGGGGCGGATGAGGGCAGTTCCCAAGCCAGTCAGGATCACAGGCTGGACTTGCCATCTGCCCTCACCCCGGCCCTCTCCCGCAAGCGGGCGAGGGGGAAAGGCGGGGGCTTCCGCAAGCGGGAGGGGGGAACAGCCTGGCGCGCTCAGTCGCCCTCTGCCTCGCGCATCAGCTCTTCTTCCAGCCGCTTCAACTCGGCTTCGCGCTGACGGGCCTCGCGCAATTTGGCGGCCTGGGCGTCGGCGACGCCTTCCAGGGCCTTTTCGACGTCGGCCATCATCTCGGCGTCGGTCATGGTCCGGGCGCGCAGGCGGGCGGCTTCCTCGGCCTGGATCTGGGCCTGGATGCGCAGGCGCTCGGCTTCGGCGCGGGCGGCGGCGGCGTCGCGGCGGCTGGCTTCGACGATCAGTTCGCTGCGCTCGCGGTCGAGGCGGTCGGACTCGCGCTGCAGGGCCTCGGTGCGGGCGGCGACCTGGGCGATCTGCACGCGGCGCTCGGCGACGTAGCGGGCGCCTTCGAAATTGCTGGAGCGGGCCTGGGCCGCGGCATCGATGGCGTGGCGGGCCTGCAGGCGTTCATACGCGGCCAGGCTGCCGAGCTCGGTGTCGGCGTCGAGCTGGACCAGTTCGGCGCGCAGGCCGGCGAGCGCGTCTTCGCGATCCTCGGCCTGGGCGGGCGCGGCGATGGCCAGGGCCAGCACGGCGGCGGCGAGCAGGGGGCGGGAGGTGTTCATCGGCGGGCCTCCGGCTGCAGCTGGCGCTGCAGGCGCTGTACCTCGGCACGGCGCTGCGCGACCTGGGAGGTGGCCAGTGCCTCCAGGCTGAGGGCGCGGGCCAGGTCGGCGTCGGCGCTGGCGGCCAGGGCGAAGGCACGGGCGTTGTCGTTGTCGCCGTTGGCCATCGCGGCCTGGGCGCGCGACAGCCCCTGGCGTGCCAGTTGGATCTGGTCGCGGGCGTACTGGTCGGCATCGGCACCGGTGGCGCGCACGACGGCCTGCTGGGCGGCGTTGAGTTCGCTGGTCGGCGGCGGCAGGGTGGCGCAGGCGGCAAGTGCGCAAGCGAGAACTGTGCCCGCCAGCAGGCGGTGGAGATGTGAGAAGCTGGGCATCATTGGGGAGCCGGCTCGCGTGTAGTGTTGTCGGCATTCTGGGCAAGCCACCGCTGTACCGCAACGATACGGCGGGATACTGCTTCCCTACTTGCTGATCACCGGGGGCGAATCGATGGACATCGGCTATTTCCTGAAGCTGATGGTGGAAAAGAACGCGTCGGACATGTTCCTGACCACCGGCGCGCCTGTGTACATCAAGATCGAAGGCCGCCTGCATCCGCTCGGCAACACCGGCCTGCCCCCGGGCATGGTCAAGAAGATCGCCTACTCGCTGATGGACGAGGGCCAGGTGCCGATCTTCGAGCGCGACCTGGAGCTCAACACCGCCTACGCGCTGCCGGAGACCGGCCGCTTCCGCATCAACGTGTTCAAGCAGCGCGGCGAGGTGGCGATGGTGATCCGCGCGATCCGCAGCGTGATCCCCTCGATCGAGGAGTTGCAGCTACCGCAGGTGCTCAAGGACATCATCATGGCCCCGCGCGGGCTGGTGCTGATCGTCGGCTCCACCGGCTCGGGCAAGTCGACCACGCTGGCGTCGATGATCGACCACCGCAACGCCAACGTGGCCGGGCACATCCTCACCATCGAGGACCCGATCGAGTACCTGCACCGGCACCGCCGCTCCATCGTCAACCAGCGCGAGGTCGGGCTGGACACCCACGCCTTCCACAACGCGCTCAAGAACGCGATGCGCGAGGCGCCGGACGTCATCCTGATCGGCGAGATCCTGGACCAGACCACCATGGAGGCCGCGATCAGCTTCGCCGAGACCGGCCACCTGTGCCTGGCCACGCTGCACTCCAACAACGCCGACCAGACCATCGAGCGCATCCTCAACTTCTTCCCCGAGGCCGCGCACCGCAACGTGCTGATGAACCTGGCGCTGAACCTGCGCGCGGTGGTCAGCCAGCGCCTGGTGGTCGGCACCGACGGCCGCCGGGTGCCCGCCACCGAGGTGCTGATCAACACCCCGCACATCCGCGACCTGATGCGCCGCGGCCAAGTGCACGAGATCAAGCACGCGATGGAGGAGTCGCTGGAGGAAGGCATGGAAACCTTCGACCAGTGCCTGTTCCGGCTGGCGAAGGAAGGCAGGATCGACCAGGACGAGGCGCTGCGCGCGGCCGACTCCCGCGATGGCCTGGCGCTGAAGTTCCGCCTGTCGGAGGGCGCCGGCGCCGAGCACGATCCGTACGGGGATGTGTTCCACCCCGAGGGTTAACCCGTCGTTCCCGCGCCAGGCCCCGTCGTTCCCGTGCCAGGCCCCGTCGTTCCCGCGCACGCGGGAACCCAAGGACGTCCCTGGATCCCCGCGTACGCGGGGATGACGGCTGTGATGTGGTCCAGCCCGTCGTTCCCGCGCCCGGCCCCGTCGTTCCCGCGCACGCGGGAACCCAAGGACGTCCCTGGATCCCCGCGTACGCGGGGATGACGGCTCAGGGCGCCTGCGGGGCGTCGGGCTGGTTTTCCGGCCTGGCGGCGTCGAAGGCCGGCAGGGCCAGGCAGGCGGCCTCGATCCGGCGAATGGTCGGGTACGGCGCCATGTCCACGCCGAAGCGGCGGGCGTTGTAGATCTGCGGTACCAGGCAGCAGTCTGCGATGCCGGGCGTGTCGCCGACGCAGAACACGCCCGTGCCCACGTGGCCGGCCAGCATCTCTTCCAGTGCCGCGAAGCCGTCGCCGATCCAGTGCTGGACCCAGCCCTCGCGCTCTGGTTGGGGGACGTGCCAGGTGTTCTCGAAGTACTGCAACACCCGCAGGTTGTTGAGCGGGTGGATCTCGCAGGCGACGGTCTGCGCCAGCGCCCGCGCCCGGGCCCGCTCGCGACTGCCACCGGGCAGCAGCGGATGCTGCGGCCAGGTCTCGTCCAGGTACTCCAGGATCGCCAGCGACTGGCGCAACACCCGCTCCCCGTGCAGCAGCACCGGCACCAGCTCCTGCGGGTTGAGCGCGTGGTAGTCCGCGGTGTGCTGCTCGCCGCCATCGCGCACCAGGTGCACGGGTACGGTCCCGTATTCCAGCCCCTTGAGGTTGAGCCCGATGCGCACGCGGTAGGCGGCGCTGGAGCGCCAGTAGGAGTGGAGCTGGAGCCGGTCGGCCATGGTGGACCTTTCCTGGGTCATCGGTGCTTTCGTCCGAGGGTGCCGAACGCCCGTTTCGTCATCCCCGCGTACGCGGGGATCCAGGGACGTCCATGGGTTCCCGCGTACGCGGGAACGACGGGGTCAATGGGCTCCCGTGTGCGCGGGAACGACGGGGTCAATGGGTTCCCTCGTTCGCGGGAACGACGGGGAGGGTCGATCAGGCCTTCCGGATCTCCTGCTCGATCGCGCCGAAGATGCTGTTGCCATCGGCGTCCAGCATCTCGATGCGCACGGTGTCACCGAAGCGCATGAACGGGGTCGACGGCTTGCCGTCGCGCAGGGTCTCGACGGTGCGCTGCTCGGCAAAGCAGGAGGCGCCCAGGCTGGTATCCTCGTTGGCGATGGTGCCGGAGCCAACGATGGTGCCGGCCGACAGCGGCCGAGTGCGCGCGGCGTGGGCGACCAGCTGGGCGAAGTTGAACTGCATGTCCACGCCCGCCTCCGGCGCGCCGAACCACTTGCCGTTGACGTGGGTCAGCATCGGCCGGTGCAGCTTGCTGTCGCGCCAGGCCCCGCCCAGTTCGTCGGGGGTCACGAATACCGGGCTGAGCGCGGAGCGCGGCTTGGACTGCAGGAAGCCGAAGCCCTTGGCCAGTTCACCGGGGATCAGGCCACGCAGGCTGACATCGTTGACCAGCCCGACCAGCTTGATGTGGCCGGCGGTCTGCTCCGGCGTGGCACCTAGCGGCACGTCGTCGGTGATGACGACCAGCTCGGCCTCCAGGTCGATGCCGTGCTCCTCGCTGGGCACCACCACCGGGTCGCGCGGGCCGTGGAAGCCGGCGCTGGTGGCCTGGTACATCAGCGGGTCGGTGTAGAAGCTCTCCGGCACCTCGGCGCC
>JAEWFH010000193.1 GCA_023388955.1 Pseudomonadota bacterium | reverse complement strand
GAGGTCGAGCGTTACCGCCCGCTGCACTGGTACAACCTCGGCCGGATGAACAACCGCACCCACCGCAAGCTGCTGGTGGTGGACGGCCGGATCGGCTTCACCGGCGGGGTCGGCATCGCCGACGAATGGAAGGGCAACGCCGAGGACCCGGACCACTGGCGCGACATCCACTTCCGCATCGACGGACCGGTGGTGGCGCAGATCCAGGCCGCCTTCAACGACAACTGGATCAAGACCACCGGCCGCGTGCTCAACGGTCCCGACTATTTCCCGCCGCTGGAGCCAGCCGGGGACATGAAGGCGCACCTGTTCATCGCCTCGCCCGCCGGCGGCAGCGAGAGCATGCACCTGATGTTCCTGATGGCCATCGCGGCCGCCGAGCACACCATCGACCTCGCCGCTTCCTACTTCATCCCCGACGAGCTGGTCATGGGCGCGCTGCTGCAGGCCCGCAAGCGCGGGGTGCGCATCCGGGTGGTGCTGCCCGGCCCCTACATCGACTCGAGCCTGGTGCGGGTCACCTCCAAGGCCGACTGGGGTCCCCTGCTCCGCGCCGGCGTGGAAATCCACGAGTACCAGCCCACGATGTTCCACAACAAGCTCCTGATCGTGGACGACGAGATGGTGTCGCTGGGTTCGACCAACTTCGACATCCGCTCCTTCCGGCTAAACGACGAGGCGAGCCTGAATGTCTACGATCGCGACTTCGCCCTGCAGATGACCCGGGTGTTCGAGCGGGACCTGGAGCGGTCGAAGCCGTATACGTACGAGCAGTGGCTCTCCCGGCCCTGGCGCGAGCGGATCGCCGAGCGGGTGCTGCTGCCGATCAAGTCGCAACTCTAGGGAACCCAGATGACGTCCAGACCCGGCCTCCTGTTGTCCAGCGTGCTGGCACTGCTGCTGGCGCTCCCCGCCGGCCTCGCGGCGCAGGAGCCAAGTGAGGCCGGCGAGGCCACCAGCGCCCCCGCGCCGGACGTGGCCCTGCAGTCCGCGGAGCCGCCGATGGACGACGCCGTGCCGCCGGAGCCCGACCCGGCCGAGTTACGGGAAGTCGTCGCACAGGCCGAGGCCCAGGCGCAGGAGCAGCAGCGCACCGAGCTGGAAGCCGGTGAGACCATCGCGCGCCGCCTGCGCGCGATCCCGGGAATGGAAGAGGTGACCGTCACCGTGCAGGGCGGGACCGCCCGGCTTACCGGCGAAGTAATGGACGTGGAGGCGCGCCAGCTGGCCGAGCAGGTCGCCACGCAGCAGGAAGGCGTCGCCACGGTCGACAACCGCATCACCCTGAGCACCCATGTCGGCGCCAGGCTGGAGGCGGCGATGCGCGAGGTCGTGGAGCGGCTTGTCCAGCTGGTCGCGGCGCTGCCGGTGCTGGCGGTTGCCATCGCCCTGGTGCTGCTGGGCTGGTGGATCGGCAAGTGGCTGGGCCGCCGTGCCGGCAAGCGGAAGTGGCGCGGGGAGAACCCCTACACCGCCAGCCTGGTCCAGCGCTTCGTCACCTGGGCCAGCCTGCTGGTTTCGGTGCTGATCGCGCTGAACCTGCTGGGGCTTACCGGGGTGGCCGGGGCGGTGCTGGGTTCGGCCGGCGTGGTGGGCCTGGTGATCGGCTTCGCGTTCAAGGACATCGCCGAGAACTACGTCGCCGGGGTGCTGCTCAGCCTGCGGCGGCCGTTCGCCCCCGGCGAGGTCGTGCGCATCGACACCTACGACGGCACCGTGGCCGCGCTCACCTCGCGCACAACGGTACTGGTCACCTTCGACGGCAACCAGCTCAACCTGCCCAACGCGCTGGTGTTCAAGTCGGTGGTGCTGAACGTCAGCCGCAACCCCAACCGGCGCTTCGACTTCGTGGTCCCGATCGACAGCTGCGAATCGATCATGCAGGCGCAGGAGGTCGCGCTGAAGGCGATCGCCTGCGTTGAGGGCATCCTCCAGGATCCGGCCCCCTCGTGGACGGTGAAGGAGTACGACGGCACCGCGGCGCACCTGCAGTTCTTCGCCTGGATCAACCAGCGCAGCACCGACCTTGGCAAGGCGCGCAGTGCCGCGATCCATGCCGTGCGCACGCACTTCGCCGAAGCCGGGATCCTGGATGCGCCGCGCTCGGTGCAGTACCTGTCGAGGCTGCGCGAGGACGTCCCGGTACAACCTACGGTCCAGGACTCCTCCGCGGTGCCGCTGCCGGAAACCTCGGTCAACCGGGAACTGGACGCGCAGGTGGAAGCCGAGCGCCGTGCCCACGCGGACGTCGACCTGATCCGGGCGGAGACGCCATGAACCCGCCATCCGCCACCTTGCCGTGCGCCGGGGCGCTGCTGCTGGCACTGGCTGCCCTGCCCGCCCTGGCGCAGGAGCCACCGGACACTGCGCCGGACCCGTCCGCCTGCACCTCCGTCACCATCGATGCCGAGCGCCTGCGCTGCTACGACGATGCGCTCGGTCGCGTCGCGCCGAGCCCGGAGCAGGCCGACGCGATGGCCGAGCAGGCGCGCCAGCTGGCGGCGGAGCTGGACGAGGCGAAAGTGGAGGCGCGCCGCGACCTGCCGACACGCGACCGGGCGCGGCTGGCGCTGAGCGACCTGTTCCGCTCCGAGGGCGGCAGCGAGATCGACGCCTACATCGCCGATGCCGGCAAGGGCGGCCTGCTCGACCGCCGCTGGGAGCTGGCCCGCAGCTCCAAGCTGGGCACCTTCAACTTCCGCGGGTACAAGCCCGTCTACCTGCTGCCGGTGTTCTGGTCCGCGGACCCCAATGACCGCCCTTCCCCGTCCGGCGGCGGCAACGAGCAGGGCAACGTCGAGGGGGTCTCGCTCGACGACATCGAGGCCAAGTTCCAGCTCAGCTTCAAGACCAAGGCGCTGGAGAACATCCTCGGCGACAACGGCGACCTGTGGCTGGGCTATACGCAGAGCTCGCGCTGGCAGGTGTTCAACCACGAGGCCTCGCGGCCGTTCCGCGAAACCAACTACGAGCCCGAGGCAATGCTGGTGTTCCGCACCGGCTATTCGATCGGCGACTGGCGCGGGCGGATGTGGGGCATCGGCATCAACCACGAGTCCAATGGCCGTGGCGACCCGTACTCGCGCAGCTGGAACCGGGTCGTCGGCATGGTCGGCTTCGACCGGGGCGACTGGGCGCTGACCGTCCGGCCGTGGTGGCGGATCAGCGAGGACGGCGAGGACGACAACCCGGGCATCGAGGACTACATCGGGCGGGGCGACATGACCCTGGTCCACGTGCGCGGCGGCCACGAGTTCTCGCTGATGGCGCGCCACTCGCTGCGCACCGGCGAGGACTCGCGCGGCGCGCTGCGTTTCACCTGGGCGTTCCCGCTGGGCGACAACATCCGCGGGCACCTGCAGGTGTTCGACGGCTACGGCGAGAGCCTGATCGACTACGACCACCGCTCCACCCATGTGGGGCTGGGCGTGTCGCTGCTTGAGTGGTTCTGAGGTGCAGGCGCGGCGCATCCTCTCCATCGATGGCGGCGGCATCCGCGGGCTGGT
>JAEWFH010000190.1 GCA_023388955.1 Pseudomonadota bacterium | reverse complement strand
GGCGACGCCTACCTGGACTCGCATGCCCAGTTCTCGCGCTTCTGGCTGGGCGCCGACCACGTCACCGACGCCGGCGACACGCTCAAGGCGATGATCGAGGTCGACATGTTCGGCGGCGGCGCGGTGCTGGGCAACGAGTCCAGCACCAACACCTACGGGGTGACGGTGCGCCACGCCTGGGTCAGCTGGAACGAGTGGCTGGCCGGCCAGACCTGGTCCAACTTCATGGACGTGGGCGCGCTGCCGGACACGGTCGACTTCGTCGGCCCCACCGACGGCACCGTGTTCGTCCGCCAGGCCCAGCTGCGCTACACCAGGGGCCCGTGGTCGTTCTCGCTGGAAAACCCCGAAACCACGGTCACCCCGCATGGCGGCGGCGCACAGTTCCGCACCGGCGACAACAGCCTGCCCGACGCCACCGCCCGCTGGACCGCCAAGGGGGACTGGGGCCACTTCTCGGTGGCCGGCCTGCTGCGCCAGTTCAAGCATGGGGACCGCGACGACGCCGGCGGCGCGCTCAGCGTCTCGGGCCGCTACAACCTCGGCGCCAACGACGACATCCGCTACGCCGTCAACGCCGGCGCGGGCATCGGCCGCTACCTGGCCTTCGGCCTGGGCAGCGACGTGATGGCCGATGCCTCGGGCGACCTGCACGCGCTCGACGGCTACGGCGGCTTCGTCGCCTGGCGGCACGCGTTCTCGCCAAAACTGCGCGGCAACCTGATCTACTCGCGCGCGCAGTTCGACAACGACCGCGCCTTCACCGGCTTCGGGGTCACCGAGATGGCGCACTCCTTCCACGCCAACCTGATCTACTCGCCGCTGCCGAAACTGGACGTGGGCGCCGAGCTGATCTTCGGCCAGCGCCACCTCGAGGACGAACGCGAAGGCGACCTGACCCGGCTGCACACGCATGTGAAGTACAGCTTCTGATCCGTTTCCCCTGCGCCGCCCGGCCCACCTGCCGGGCGGCGTTTTTTGTGCCGCCACCCATCACGCGGCACAACAAAAAGGGGGCGTGCACCCAGGCACGCCCCCTTCCTTTTCCACCGCCGCCGGTCAGTGCTCGGCAGCCCCCTCCGCACCGATGCCGGTTTCGCTGCGCACCCGCAGGGCATCGAAGGCAGCCCGCTCGCGATCCGCACGCGCACTGCGGTCCAGGGTCGAGAACAGCCAGATCGAGAAGAACGCCAGCGGGATCGACAGGATGCCGGGGTTCGGGAACGGCACGATCGGCTCGGCGAAGCCGAACACGTCCACCCACACCGTCTGGCTGAGCGTCACCCAGGCCGTCGCCACCGCCAGCCCGATGAACCCGCCGATGGTCGCGCCACGCGTCGTGCAGCCCCGCCAGGCGATCGACAGCACCAGCACCGGGAAGTTGGCGCTGGCCGCGACCGCGAAGGCCAGGCCGACCATGAAGGCCACGTTCTGGTTCTCGAACACGATGCCCAGCAGGATCGCGACCACGCCCAGGGTGACGGTGGAGATGCGCGAGATCTTCATCTGCTGCGCCTCCGTCGCCCGGCCCCGTGCGAACACGTTGGCGTACAGGTCATGCGAGATCGCCGCCGCGCCCGCCAACGCCAGCCCCGCCACCACCGCCACGATGGTGGCGAAGGTGACCGCGGCCAGGAAGCCCAGCAGCAGGCTGCCGCCGACCGCGTTGGCCAGGTGCACCGCGACCATGTTGGTGCCGCCGATCAGCCCGTTGATGATGTCGATGCTGCCGTCCGGCCCGCGCTGGAAGAACTCCGGGTGCTGCCATAGCAGGGCGATTCCACCGAAGCCGATGATGAAGGTCAGCAGGTAGAAGTAGCCGATGAAGGAGCTGGCGTAGATCACCGAGCGACGTGCCTCGCGCGCGTTGGGCACGGTGAAGAAGCGCATCAGGATGTGCGGCAGGCCCGCGGTTCCGAAGGCCAGCGCCAGGCCCAGCGACAAGGCGTTGAGCGGGTTGGAGCTCACCTGTGCCCCCGGCTCCATGATCGACCCTCCGGTCGGGTGCACGCGCACCGCCTCGGCAAGCATGGCATCGGGGTTGAACTTGAACGCCAGCAGCACCAGCAGCGCCATCAGCGTGGCGCCGAACAGCATCAGCACCGCCTTGATGATCTGCACCCAGGTGGTGGCGGTCATGCCGCCGAAGGCCACGTAGACGATCATCAGCGCGCCCACGATCGCCACCGCCAGGTCGTAGCGGATGCCGAACAGCAGCACGATCAGCTTGCCCGCGCCGACCATCTGGGCGATCAGGTACAGGGCGATGATCAGCAGCGAGGCGCTCGCCGCCAGTACCCGCAGCGGCGTCTCCGCCAGCCGGTACGAGGTCACGTCGGCGAAGTTGTAGCGGCCCAGGTTCCGCAACCGCTCGGCGATCAGGAACATCACCACCGGCCAGCCGAACAGGAAGCCGATCGCGTAGATCATGCCGTCGAAGCCGCTGACGTAGACCATGCCGGCGATGCCGAGGAACGAGGCCGCCGACAGGTAGTCGCCGGCGATGGCCAGCCCGTTCTGGAACCCGGTGATGCCGCCGCCGGCGGTATAGAAGTCGGAGGTGGTCCTGGTCCGGCGCGCCGCCCACCAGGTGATGCCCATCGTGCCGGCGATGAACACCAGGAACATCACGATCGCCGAGGTGTTGGCCTGGCCCGGTGCCTGCGCCAGGGCCGGCAGCGGGAGGAGCGCCGCGAACGCGGCGGGGAGTGCGATGCGTGCCTTCATTCCACGTCCCTCACGATCGCTTCGATCAGCGGGTCGTAGTGCTTGTTGGACAGGTAGACGAACGCGGAGATCATCACCACCGCGCTGATCGCCACCAGGCTGGCCGACAGCACGCCCACGCTCATGGTGAAACCGGCGCCGATCGGTTGCGCGAACACCTCCGGCCAGAACGCCAGGGTGAGGATGAAGCCGGCGTAGACCACCAGCATCAGCAGGAAGAAGCCCAGGCTGGCCCTGCCGCGGCGCCTGGTCAGTTCCTGGTAGCCCGGGTGCGCCAGCACCCGCGCGAGCATGTCACTTGTCATTGCGTGTCCCTCCCACGGTTGATCCACGGATCGAATGTGGAGGGGGGCGCGCGCGACCGACAGACGACTTTGGTAGTAGGCGCCGGATGAAGGCCCGGCCCCGGAAACAGGGACGCCGGCACTGGGCCGGCGTCCCTGGTCAAACCGTGGTGGCGTGGATCAGGCGTCCTTGCTCCACTCGCCCAGCGCGGCCAGGCCGTTCTCGCGGGCACGGGCGTAGACGGTCTCCTGCGCCTTGGCGACGTTGCCGGCCATGTCCTCGCCCCAGATCTTCAGGGCGGCGGACTGCATCGCACGGCCGTAGCTGAAGCTCAGCGGCCACGGCTTCTCGCCCATGCGGTTCATCGCGTCCAGGTGCGCGGTGGCGTCCTCGTCGGACTGGCCGCCGGACAGGAACACGATGCCCGGCAGGGTGGCCGGGACCGAGGCCTTCAGGCAGTGCAGGGTCGCGGCGGCGACTTCCTCGATGGAAGCCTGCTCGTCGGCGTCCTTGCCCGGCAGCACCATCGAGACCTTCAGGATGGTGCCCTCGAGCATCACGTTGTGCTCGTACAGCGCCGAGAACAGCGTGCGCAGCACGACCTCGGTGACCTCGTAGCAGGTGTCGATGTCGTGGTCGCCGTCGAGCAGGATCTCCGGCTCGACCATCGGCACCA
>JAEWFH010000151.1 GCA_023388955.1 Pseudomonadota bacterium | reverse complement strand
GCCCTGCACCAGCCGGGCCAGCGCGGCGGCGATCTCTTCCAGCGGGACGTTGTGCTCGCGGGTGTAGCGCTCGACCAGGTCGCGGTACAGCGCCAGGTCGTCCGCGCCCAATGCCTCGGTGATGCGGTCGAGGAAGCGGCTTACGCGCTGCTCGTTGACCGTCTCCACCGTGGGCAGGGCCATCGGTTCGATCGGCTGCCGGGTGGCGCGCTCGATCGCGCGCAGCATGCCGCGCTCGCGCGGGGTGACGAACAGGATCGCCTCGCCCTTGCGGCCCGCGCGCCCGGTGCGGCCGATGCGGTGGACGTAGCTTTCGGTGTCGTAGGGGATGTCGTAGTTGAGGACGTGGCTGATGCGCTCCACGTCCAGGCCACGGGCGGCGACGTCGGTGGCGACCAGCACGTCGATGCGGCCGTCCTTGAGCTGGGCGATGGTCTTCTCGCGCTGGGCCTGCTGCACGTCGCCGTTGATCGCGGCGGCGGCAATGCCCCGCGCGGCGAGCTTGTCGGCCAGTTCCTCGGTGCCCAGCTTGGTGCGGGCGAAGACGATCATCGCCTCGTACGGTTCGGCCTCCAGGATCCGGGTCAGCGCGTCGAGCTTGTGCACGCCGCTGACCGGCCAGTAGCGCTGGCGGATGTTGGCCGCGGTGCTGGTCTTCGCCTTGATCGCCACCTCGACCGGGTCGTTGAGGTAGGTCTGGGCGATGCGCCGGATCGGCGGCGGCATGGTGGCCGAGAACAGCGCCACCTGGCGACCGTCGGGGGTCTTCTTCAGCACCGCCTCGACGTCGTCGATGAAGCCCATGCGCAGCATCTCGTCGGCCTCGTCGAGCACCAGGCAGCGCAGTTGCGACAGGTCCAGCGAGCCGCGGTTGAGGTGGTCGATGACCCGCCCCGGCGTGCCGACCACGACCTGCACCCCGCGCCGCAGCGCGTGCAGCTGCGGCCCATAGCCCTGTCCGCCATAGATCGGCAGCACCTGGAAACCCGGCAGGTGGGCGGCGTAGCTCTGGAAAGCCTCGGCAACCTGGATGGCCAGTTCGCGGGTCGGGGCCAGCACCAGTGCCTGCGGGGCCTTCTGTTCCGGATCGAGCTGCGCCAACACCGGCAGTGCGAAGGCGGCGGTCTTGCCGGTTCCGGTCTGCGCCTGGCCGAGCACGTCGCGGCCTTCCAGCAGCGACGGGATGGTGGCGGCCTGGATCGGCGACGGGCTCTCGTAGCCCAGGCCGGTGAGCGCACGCAGCAGCGGCTCGGGAAGCTGCAGGTCGGTGAAGCGTACGGTCGGGTTGTCGTTGGGAGTGTCGGGCGTCTCGGCGCTCATGGGGGACTCTCTGCTGCGCCGGTGTGGCGTGGGGGGCGCATATTCTAAAGGGGTTCGCGTGTGCCGCCCGTGGCCGTGGTTGTTTCGACACCCGGGCGGCACGCCGGCGGGGGTACGCTGGCGCGATGCTCGACTTCCAGTACGACAATGCGTTCGCCCGCGAACTGCCCGCTGACCCGGTGCACGGGCCGCGGGTGCGCGAGGTGCACCAGGCGTGGTCGCCGGTGATGCCCACCCCGGTGGCCGATCCCGCGCTGCTTGCACACTCGCGCGAGATGGCGGCCCGGCTGGGGCTGGAGGACGCGGACGTCCATTCGGAGCGGTTCGCCCAGGTTTTCGGCGGCAACCGGCTGGCGCCGGGGATGCAGCCGTTTGCCGCCAACTACGGCGGCCACCAGTTCGGCCACTGGGCCGGGCAACTGGGCGATGGCCGGGCGATCAGCCTGGGCGAGGTGATCAACGCTGCCGGGGAGCGTTGGGAACTGCAGCTCAAGGGCGCCGGCCGCACGCCGTATTCGCGCGGTGCCGACGGCCGGGCGGTGCTGCGCTCGTCGATCCGCGAGTTCGTGTGCAGCGAGGCGATGCACCACCTGGGCATCCCGACCACCCGTGCGCTGGCCGTGCTGACCACCGGCGAGGACGTGGTGCGCGACATGTTCTACGACGGCCACCCCGCGCCCGAGCCGGGAGCGGTGGTGGTGCGCGTGGCGCCGTCGTTCCTGCGTTTCGGCACGTTCGAGCTGCCGGCCTCCCGCGGCGACACCGTCCTGCTGCGCCAGCTCGCCGACTTCTGCATCCGCCGCGACTACCCGCATCTGCATGGCGAAGGCGAGGCGCTGTACGCCGCCTGGTTCGCCGAGGTCGCCGGGCGCACCGCGCGGCTGGTGGCGGAGTGGATGCGGGTGGGCTTCGTCCACGGAGTGATGAACACCGACAACATGTCGATCCTGGGGCAGACGATCGACTACGGCCCCTACGGCTGGCTCGACGCCTGGGATCCGGACTGGACACCCAACACCACCGACGCCAGGCGCCGGCGCTACCGCTTCGGCCAGCAGCCGGCGGTGGCGTACTGGAACCTGGGCCGGCTGGCGGGTGCGCTGTCGCCCCTGTTCGCCGACGCCGCGCCGCTGCAGGAGGGGCTTGCGCAGTACGTCGACGCTTTCCAGCAAGCCGAACGCGACGTGACCGCCCGCAAGCTTGGCCTCGCCGATTGCGGTCCTGCGGACGAAGCACTGATGCAGGCCCTGCAGGGGTGGATGGCCGCCAGCGAGGTCGACATGACCCTGTTCTTCCGCGCCCTGGGCCGTTTGGACGCGGCCGATGCAGCGGGCGATGCCGGTCTTTTCCACGAGGTCTACTACGACCCCGGGAAGCAGGCCGGGGGAGCCGCTGCACTGGAGGCCTGGCTGGCGCGCTACCGCCGCAGGCTGGCCGACGACCCACTTACCCCCGAAGCGCGCCGGGAGCGGATGCGCCTGGCCAACCCGCGCTACGTGCCGAGGAACTACCTGGCCCAGCTGGCGATCGACCGGGCGGAGCAGGGCGACCCGTCGGGGGTGCACGAGCTGCTGGAGGTGATGCGCCGGCCCTACGAGGACCAGCCCGGGCGCGAGGCGTACGCCGCGAAGCGGCCGGAGTGGGCGCGGACGAAGGCAGGGTGCTCGATGCTTTCGTGCAGCTCGTGAATCGAGGAACGAAGCGGCAGCCCACTACAATCCCCCCATGCCCCTGATCACCTTCAACAACGTCGACTACGGCGTCGGCGGCCCGCTGCTGCTCGATGGCGTGGAACTTTCCGTGGAAACCGGCGAGCGCGTGGCGCTGATCGGCCGCAATGGCGCCGGGAAATCGACCCTGCTCAAGCTCATGGCGGGTGAGCTGCAGCCCGATGACGGCGACATCCGCCGCGAGGATGGACGCCGCATCGCGCGGCTGGAGCAGGAAGTTCCGCCCGGTGCCAGCGGGGACGTGTTCGACGTCGTTGCGGACGGCCTGGGCGAGTTGGGGCACTGGCTGGCCGAGTTCCACCGCCTGAGCCATGCCGACGACTTCGATGCCGATGCGATGGCCGCGGTGCAGGCGAAGATCGATGATGCCAACGGCTGGAGCCTGGACCAGCGGGTGGCCGAAACCCTGGAACGCCTGGGCCTGGATGGCGCGCTGCCGTTCTCGGGGCTCTCGGGCGGCATGAAGCGGAGGGTGCTG
>JAEWFH010000158.1 GCA_023388955.1 Pseudomonadota bacterium | reverse complement strand
CGCGCGCGGTTGACCTTGGCGTTGACCGCGAAGCTCGACATGTTGCGGGCGAACTCCGCCGGGTCGGCGCCGAACTGGGCATAGAACTGCGCGATTTCCGGCTCGGTGGACTCGTGGTTCAATTCCCCGCGCAGGTGGAAGGCCTCGAACATCGCGTCGTGGCTCTGGCCGATGATGCCGGCGCCCTCGGCTGCGTAATAGGCCTTGGCATACGGCATCCAGAACCCGCCGAAGGGCGCCGGGACCGGGATGAACTCGACGTCGGCCGGGAGCCGCGCCGCCCAGCCCGACAGCACCGGCTCGAACTGCGCGCAGGCCGGGCAGGTGTAGCCGAACGCCTCGACCACCTCGATGTTGGGATTGCCCGGCTTGAACGGCTGTCCGCTGGCAATCTCGACATAGTCGGTGCCGGCGACCGGCGGCGGGCCCTGCGGCGGCACGACCGGGCCCGGGGTGCGCTCGGCGGCCGGGGCCGCGGGCTGCGCGGCCTGCGTGGCGGGCGCGGCGCCGTTGCCGGTCGACGCGGGTGCGGTGGCCGGGGCAGCGGCCGGGGCGGACTGCTGCGGGGCATCCTGGCCGCAGGCGGCCAGCATCAGGGTGGCGGTCAGGGCCAGGGCAAATCGCGGCCGGAGTGGCAGGCGCAGTTTCATCAACGTTCTCCGTTGGATCGGTTTGGGCAGCTGGCGGTGCCCCGGTCCGGAGCATAGCCATCGAAGTTGAAGCGGAAGGTGTACGGCCCGGTCAGTGGCCGGCGTGGCGCTCGCGTTCGACCAGCGCGCGGGCGGTGCGCAGGATGTCGTCGATGGTGCGGCCGATGACGCGGTAGCGGCCGTTCACGACCAGGTTGGGGGTGCCGTCGACGCCGCTGCGCTGCAGGAATTCGTAGGCGCGGCGCAGCTTGTTGCCGGTCTCCTCGCTGGACAGGTCGGCCAGCAGGCGCGCCCGGTCGGCGCCGTGGGCGGCGTAGAAGTCGGCCAGCTGGGCATCGGTGACGCCGCTGGCCAGCAGGGTGCCGTCGCGGTGGATGGCGTCGAAGACGGCCTGGTGGGTGCGCTCGGCCAGGCCCTGCGCCTGGGCGGCGTAGTAGGCGCGGGCGTACGGCATCCACTGGCCGCCGAAGGGGGCCGGCACGCGCACCAGCGCCACGTCGTCGGGCAGGGTGCGCTCCCAGGCAACCAGGTGCGGCTCGAAGCTCGCGCAATGCGGGCAGGTGTAGCCGAACACCTCGACCACCTCCACCTTCCCGTCCCGCGGGGCGAACGGGGCACCGTCCCTGATCTCGATGTAGTCCACGCCGGCCACGGGCTCCTGGGCGGTGGCGGCGAGGGGCAGGGCGAGCAGCGCCAGTCCGGTGGCGAGGAGCATCTGGCGGGCATGGTGGCGAAGGCGTGGAAGCATCTGGAAACTCCGTCTGGTTCGGAAACGAAAACGCCGGCCGTGGGTACGGCCGGCGCTATCGACACTGCATGGAGGTCGCGGCGTGGGCCGCGGATCAGCCCAGCTCGGCGGTGCCGGCTTCGGCCTCCGCCGGGACGTCACCGGCGGGCTCGCCGGCTTCGGCCGGGGCGGACTCGCCCCCGGCGCCCGGCTCGGCGGTGCCGTCGGCCGGGGCGGCGTCGGTCTCCACGCCGGTGGCTGCCGGCTCGGCGGGCGCGGCTTCGGTAGCCGCAGGCGCGGGCGCGGCGGGTGCCGCGGCGGCAGGCGCCGCAGCCGCGACCAGGTCGTCGGCGGCCGGATGCAGGCCTTCCATGTAGCTGGCCAGCGCGCCGATCTCTTCCTCGGTCAGGCGGCTGGCGATGTCGGCCATGATCTGGAACATGTCGTTGTCGCGCTCCGCACCGGTACCGGCGCGGAAGGTCTCCAGCCGCTGCTGGGTGTAGGACGCATGCTGGCCGCCCACGTGCGGATAGGCCGGGCCGGGGTTGCCGCTGCCGTCGGGCCCGTGGCAGGCCATGCAGCCCGGGATCCCGCGGTCGGCGTCGCCGGAGCGGTACAGCTGCTGGCCGACCTCGTAGAAGCGCAGTCCCTCGTACGGGCCCGACGCGATCACGGTGTCGTCGGCCACGCCGGCGCCGGACTTCTGGGTGGCGAACCAGGCGCCGACGTCGCGCGCGTCCTGGGCGCTGAGCATGTCGGCGAACGGCTTCATCAGTGCGGCCATGCCGTCGCTGCGCTCACCGGACTTGAAGCGCGCGATCTGGTCGGCGATGTACATCTCGCTCTGGCCGGCGATGCGCGGATACATCGGGATCGGCGAGTTGCCGTCGACGCCGTGGCAGGCGGCGCAGGTCGCGGCCAGTGCCTGGCCGTTCTGCGGATCGCCCCAGCTCGCCGGGGCTTCCGGTGCGGCCGGCTCCAGCGGAGCGGTTTCCACCGGTGCGGTGTCCGGGATCGGGGTGACCTCGGTCTGGGCGTAGGCGACAGCGGCGGCCGCCAGGGCGGCAAGACCGATACCGAGGACGCGGGCGTGGCTCATTGGGTGGCTCCATGGGACGCTGGATCGACGGCCACCGTGCACCGTCGGAACCTTGGAATTATCGTTGCCCCCCGTGTACGGGTCAACGCACGCCCCGTGGGGCCTGCCGGCATGCGATCCTTGCACGATGGATACCCCGCTTGCACGCGCCCGCTACCTGCTGGCCGCCCATACGCCCGGACAGCTTCCTCCAGACGGCGGTTTCGAGGTCGCCTTCGCCGGTCGCTCCAATGCCGGCAAGTCCAGTGCGCTCAACGTGATCTGCCGCCAGAACGCACTGGCGCGGGTGTCCAAGACCCCGGGGCGCACCCAGCAGCTGGTCTACTTCGAGGTGCCGCCGTACGAGCAGCGCTACCTGGTGGACCTGCCCGGCTATGGCTACGCCAAGGTGCCCAGGGACCTGCAGGCGCACTGGCAGAAGTTCCTGGACAACTACTTCGCCAACCGCAATGCACTGCGCGGGCTGGTGGTGGTGATGGACGTGCGCCACCCGCTGAAGGACTACGACCGGCAGATGCTCGGCTACGCCGCCAACCGCGGCCTGCCGGCGCACGCCATCCTGACCAAGGCCGACAAACTCGGCCGCGGTGCCGCCGGCAATGCGCTGCAGGCGGTGCGGCGGGACCTGCGCAAGGAATTCGGCGAGGCCATCAGCGTGCAGCTGTTCTCCTCGCTGGCCAAACAGGGCGCGGAAGAGGCCCGCGAGGTCATCGGCAAGTGGCTGGAACTGGGCCGGGACACCCCGCCGCCGGCGGCGTGAGCACGGGCCCGGAAAGCAGCGTTCGCCCTGCGGTCACGACCCGCATCCCGGCGCCGCCTACACTTGCCGGGACTTGCGTTCGCCGCCGCGCGCCGCATATCGCCCCGACAGCCATGAGCGCGAGGTAGCAGTGTCCGGTCCCAGCCAGGTCGAGCAGGAAGTCCTGCATTCGCGCGAGCAGCTGCTCGGCTACCTCACCTCGGGCGTGCGGCCGCGTGCCGACTGGCGCATCGGCACCGAGCACGAGAAGTTCGGCTTCCGCCACGACGACCTGCGCCCGCCCACCTTCGATGGCGAGCGCGGCATCGAGGCGGTGCTGGGCGGCCTGGTGCAGTACGGCTGGAACCCCGTCCGCGAGGGCGGCCGCATCATCGCCCTCAGCCGCGAGGATGCCTCGGTATCGCTGGAGCCGGCCGGCCAGCTGGAGCTCTCCGGCGCGCCGCTGCGGACCCTGCACGAGACCTGCCGCGAGGCCTCCAGCCACCTGCGCGAGCTGCGCTCGGTCGCCGAGCCGATGGGCGTGGGCTTCCTGGGCATGGGCTTCCAGCCGCTGTGGAAGCGCGAAGACATGCCGTGGATGCCCAAGGGCCGCTACGCGATCATGCGCCGCTACATGCCCACGGTCGGCGATCTCGGCCTGGACATGATGACCCGCACCGCGACGGTGCAGGTCAACCTGGACGTGGCCTCGGAAGTCGACATGGTGCGCAAGTTCCGCGTCGGCCTGGCCCTGCAGCCGGTGGCGACGGCGCTGTTCGCCGATTCGCCCTTCACCGAGGGCAGGCCCAACGGCTTCCTGTCGTACCGCTCGCATATCTGGACCGACACCGACCCCGACCGCACCGGGATGCTCGATTTCGTGTTCGAGGACGGTTTCGGCTACGAGCGCTGGGTCGACTACCTGCTCGACGTGCCGATGTACTTCGTCTACCGGCAGGGGCGCTACGTGGACGTGGCGGGGCAGTCGTTCCGCGAATTCATGGACGGGTGCCTGCCGGGGCTGCCGGGCGAGCGGCCGACGATGCAGGACTGGGCCGACCACTGCACCACCGCCTTCCCCGAGGTGCGGTTGAAGAAGTACCTGGAGATGCGCGGCGCCGATTCCGGCCCCTGGAACCGTATCTGCGCACTACCGGCATTCTGGGTCGGGCTGTTGTACGACGACGACGCGCTGGACGAGGCCTGGGCGCTGGTGCGTGACTTCAGCATGGAAGAGCGCAACGCGCTGCGCGACGGCGTGCCCCGGCACGGGCTGAAGCTGCCGTTCCGCGATGGCACCGTGCTCGACCTGGCCCGGCGCGCCCTGGAGATCTCCGCGCATGGCCTGGCCCGGCGCGGGAACCACAACGACAGCGGCATGGACGAGCGCATCTTCCTCGGCCCGCTGCTGGAGATGGCCGAGGCCGGCACCAGCGCCGCCGAGCGCAAGCTCGAGCTGTTCCATGGCCCCTGGAACGGCAGCGTGGAGCCGGTGTTCCGCGAGTTCGCCTACTGACCGCCTGCAGTGGCGGTGCCCCCCCGGGGCTGCGTTAGGCTGCGGGCATGAGCACACCCGACACGCCGCCCCAGACCGCCCCCGACGACGGGGACGTCCTCCGGAACGTCCCGTTCGGGCCCGCCGAAGCCCGCCTGCGGGAAGACGTGAACACCCTGGGCGCACTGGTCGGCGGGATCCTCGCCGAGCAGCGCGGGAAGGAACTGCTCGACCAGGTCGAATCCCTGCGGCGCAGCGCGATCCTGCGTCGCGAGAGCGGCGCCCCGGTATCGGGGCTGGCCGGCGAGCTGACAGGGCTGGAGGTCGCGCGGGCGACGGACCTGGTGCGCGCCTTCTCCACCTACTTCCAGGCGGTGAACCTGGCCGAGCGGGTGCACCGCATCCGCCGCCGCCGCGAGCACGAGCGCGCCGAGCACGGGGTCCAGCCCGAGGGCCTGCACGACGTGGTGGCGCGACTGGACGACGGTGGTGTCGGGGCGGATGCGCTGCAGGCGCTGCTGTCGCGCCTGCGGATCGAGCCGGTATTCACCGCCCACCCCACCGAAGCGGTGCGCAGGGTGCTGCTCTACAAGGAGCGCGAGATTGTCGAGGCGCTGGTATCCGACCTGGACCGCGGCCTGACGCCGCCGGAGCGCCGCCGCGCCCACGAGCGCATCCGCGTCGCCCTGGCGGCCAGCTGGCAGACCGCCGAGACCCCGTCGGCCAGGCCGAGCGTCGCCGACGAGTTCGAGCACGTCGGCTTCTACCTGTCCGAGGTGCTGTACCGGGTGTTGCCGGACTTCCTGCAGGTGTTCGGCGAAGCGGTGCGCTCGCGCTATCCCGGCATGGACGTACCCGACGCCGTGCTCGGCTTTGGCAGCTGGGTGGGCGGGGACATGGACGGCAACCCCAACGTCGGGGCCGACACCATCGCCGATACCCTGGCCGGCCAGCGCGCGCTGGTGCTGGCGGCCTACCGCCGCGACCTGGAGCCGCTTGCGGACCTGCTCAGCCAGTCGCTGGGCCAGGTCGGGGTGGACGAGTCGGTGCTTGCCCGGCTGGAGGAGTATCGGGTGCTGCTGCCGGAGGCGGCAGGGCGGCTGCATCCGCGGCACGTGGACATGCCCTACCGCAACCTCGTGCTGCTGGTCGACGAGCGCCTGCGCCGCGCGGCGGAAGGGGAGGAGGGCGGCTATCCCGATCCCGCGGCGTTCGTGGCCGACCTGGAGGCGATGCTCGCCAGCCTGCGTGCCCACCGCGGCACCCATGCCGGCAGCGGGGCCCTGCAGCGGGTGTTGTGGCGCGCGCGCTGCTTCGGCTTCCACCTGGCCAGCCTGGACCTGCGGCAGGAATCCTCGGCCCACGATGCCGCGCTGGCGGCACTGCTCGAAGACGCGGAGTGGGAGGCGCGCGGGGCGGGCGAGCGCGCAGCGGTGCTGCAGCGCGTCCTGGACGGCACGCTCGCGCCCGCGGCGCCCGGTGCCGCGGATGCAGCCGGCACGCTGGACGTGTTCCGCACGGTGGCCACGCTGCGACCGCGGTATGGAGCGCGTGCGTTCGGCCCCTACATCGTCAGCATGAGCCGGTCCGCCGCCGACGCACTGGCGGTGCTGGCGCTGGCGCGCATCGCCGGCTGCGTAGAAGGCGGCCAGGTACCGCTGGACGTGGCGCCGCTGTTCGAGACCGTCGACGACCTGCAGGCCGCCGCCGGGACGCTGCGCCAGCTGTTCGCCGACCCCGCCTACCGGCGCCACCTGGCCGCGCGTGGCGACCGCCAGGTGGTGATGCTCGGCTATTCCGACAGTGCCAAGGACGGCGGCATCATCGCCTCGCGCTGGGCGCTGCAGCAGACCCAGCTCGAACTCACCGCGCTGGCCGGCGAGGCCGGCATCCGCATCGCCTTCTTCCACGGCCGTGGCGGCTCGATCAGCCGCGGCGGGGGCAAGACCGGGCGCGCGGTGGTGGCCGGGCCGCGTGGTTCGGTGGACGGCTACCTGCGGCTGACCGAGCAGGGCGAGGTCATCCACCGCAAATACGGCATCCGCCAACTGGCACTGCGCAACCTGGAGCAGACCACCGGTGCGGTGCTGCGTGCCAGCCTGCGGCCGCGGCCGCCGGAGCCGCGCGAGGCCCGCTGGCGCACCATCGCCTCGGAGCTGGCGGCCGATGCACGCGCGCACTACCGCGCCTTCGTGCACGAGGATCCGGGGTTTCCCGCCTACTTCCGCGCGGTGACGCCGATCGACGTGATCGAGCGCCTGCGCATCGGCTCGCGGCCGAGCAAGCGCGGCGGCACCGGCGAGGTGGATGCGCTGCGGGCGATCCCGTGGGTGTTCTCCTGGGCGCAGAACCGCTCCGGGCTGACGGCCTGGTACGGCGTCGGCACCGCGCTGGCGCTGGCCACCGACCGCCACGGCGAAGCGGTGCTGGCGGAGATGGCCCGCGACTGGCCGTTCTTCGGCACCCTGGTCGACGACGTGGAGATGGTGCTGGCCAAGTCCGACCTGGCCATCTTCGAACGGTACTCGCAGCTGGCCGACGGGTTGCCCGAAGGCGACCTGCACGGGCGCTTCCATGGACTGATCGCGGACGAATGCGCGCGTACCCGCGAGCGCGTACTCGCGATCAAGGGCAGCCGGGAGTTGCTGGCCGGCGATCCGAAGCTGGCGCGTTCGATCCGCCTGCGCAATCCGTACGTCGACCCGATCAGCCTGCTGCAGGTCGACCTGCTGGCGCGCTGGCGGGCGCAGGGCCGCCCCGACGGCGAACTGCTGCAGGCACTGGTGGCGACGGTCAACGGCATCGCCGCGGGCATCCAGAACACAGGCTGAGGAGCAGCGTGATGAGCGAGAGCGGACTTGTCTTCCATACCAACCCCATGTCCCGCGGCCGGATCGTGCGCTGGATGCTGGAAGAGCTCGGCGTCGGGTACCGGACGGTGGTGCAGGAATACGGGGCGAGCATGAAGTCGGCGGAGTACCTGGCCATCAACCCGATGGGCAAGGTGCCGGCATTGGAGCATCGCGGCGTGGTCGTCACCGAGGCGGCGGCGATCTGCGCCTACCTGGCCGACGCCTTCCCGGACGCCGGCCTGGCGCCGGCGCTGGATGATCCCCTGCGCGGCCCGTACTACCGCTGGCTGTTCTTTGCCGCCGGCCCGGTGGAGGCGGCGGTGTCGGCGAAGGCGCTGGGGTTGCTGCCACCGGCGGAGAAGGCCGGGATGGTGGGCTACGGCAGTTTCGAGCAGACCCTGGACACGCTGGAGAAGGCCGCGACCTCGGCCTCGCCGTGGTTGCTGGGCGAGCGCTTCAGCGCGGCGGACGTGTACGTCGGCAGCCAGATCGATTTCTGCCTGGCGTTCAAGTCGATCCCCGAGCGGCCTGCCTTCACCGCCTGGGTCGAGCGCCTGCGCGGGCGCGAGGCCTACCGGCGCGCGCAGGAGCTGGACAACGCATTGATGCCGGAGAAGAGCTAGTCCACCGCCTGCTTCACCGCGGCGATCAGCCCACGGCGGGCCGCCACCAGCTCCCTGGAGGTCGCCTTCGGCCACGCCGCCACCTGCGCGATGACCAGCTGGCGCGCGGGGTCGACGTAGACCATCTGCCCGAAGATGCCGATCGCCATGTAGCTGCCACCGGTGTCGGTCCACCACTGGTAGCCGTAGCCGCGCTCGGGGGCGTTGCCGGCATCGTGGCCCGCCACCGCGCCCTGCATCCAGGCTTCGGCGATCACCGGCTCGCCGTCGATGCGGCCGCCCTCGAGCATGAACTGGCCCAGCCGCGCGTAGTCGGCCAAGGTCGCCGACAGGCCGCTGCCCCCGGTGTTGCTGCCGTCGCACTCGTCGCGGATCCAGGTCGCATCGGCGGCCATGCCGTAGGGCTTCCAGATCGTCTCCGACAGGTAGTGGGCCAGCGGCTGGCCGGTGGCGCGTTCGACCACCAGGCCGAGCAGGTCGGTCTCGGCGGTGTTGTAGTTCCAGTGGGTGCCCGGCGCGTGCTCGCGCGGCAGCCCGCGCAGGTAGGACAGCGCGTGGGCCTGGCCGTCGATGCAGGCGCCCAGGTACATGCGGGCCACGTCGGACTGCGGGTCGGCATAGTCCTCGTTCCAGCGCACGCCCGAGGTCATGGTCAGCAGCTGGCGCACGCTGACCCCGGCATAGGCGCTGCCGGCGAGTTCGGGGATGTAGGTGGGCAGCAGGTCGTCGAGGCTGGCGATGTGTCCCTGCTGCAGGGCGATGCCAAGCAGGGTGGAGGTCACCGACTTGGCGACCGAGAACGACTCCCAGCGGTCGTCCGCAGCGAAACCCAGGCCGTGGCGCCGGAGGCGGACCTCGCCATCCTGCAGGACCATCAGGCCGGCGATGTGGTGTTGGTCCATGTAGTCGTCCAGCCAGGCCTCGCCGCCGGGCAGGACCAGCGGCGTACCCTCGGGCAGTTCGCGCACAGGGTCGCCATGCGCGGCGACGTCGCTGGGGAAGCGCTCGGCCATACGGCGGAACCCGGCCTCGCGCTCGGCCTGGCTCCAGAACAGCACCGCCTCGCGCTGCTCGCCAATGGTCGGGGCGGGCGCCGAGGCCGAGGTCGGGGTGTCGACCGGCGCGGACGACGGAGGCGTGGCGCAGCCGGCCAGGCCCAGCAGTGCCAGCCACAGCGTGACGGCGGGAAGCGGACGCCGGACCATGCCTCAGCCCTGCGCGTTGCCGGTCCCGTCGTGGGCCTGGTACTGCTTCTCCTCGACGAACTGCGAGCCGGCGAGCTGGTTGATGCGGTTCTTGGCCGCAATGCGTTCGCCGTTGCGGGCGGCGACCGCGCGGGCCAGTTCGATGAACTCCGCA
>JAEWFH010000149.1 GCA_023388955.1 Pseudomonadota bacterium | reverse complement strand
CCGTGGTTCCTGCGCCGGAAGGAAGCATCCAGGGTGTCGAGCCCGCGCAGCAGGGTGACGGCGAATAGGTCGTTGCAACGCGGCTCCGGCCGCAGTCGCTTCTGCCAGAACGGAACGGCCGCGCATTTGCGCGGCCGTCTGCTTTCCGGGTGTCGCCCTGGCGGCGTGGCTCAGCCCTTCAGCACGCCCAGTTCGTGTCCGATCCGGGTGAACGCATCGATCGCCCGGTCCAGGTGTTCGCGGGTATGCGCGGCCGAGATCTGGGTGCGGATGCGTGCCTGTTCCTTCGGCACCACCGGGAAGAAGAAGCCGATCGCGTAGATGCCTTCCTCCAGCAGCCGCTCGGCAAAACGCTGGGCCAGCGGAGCGTCGTAGAGCATCACCGGGACGATCGGGTGTACGCCCGGCTTGAGGTCGAAGCCGGCGGCCTCCATGCGCTCGCGGAAATAGGCGGTGTTTTCCGCCAGTCGCGTGCGCAGCTCGCCGGCCTGGTCCAGCATCTGGAACGCCCGGATGCCGGCGGCGACCACGTGCGGCGGCAGCGAGTTGGAGAACAGGTAGGGGCGCGAGCGCTGGCGCAGCATCTCGATCACTTCGGCCTTCGCGGTGGTGAAACCACCGACCGCGCCGCCCATTGCCTTGCCCAGGGTGCCGGTAAAGATGTCGATCTTCTCCATCACGCCCTTGACCTCGGCCGAGCCGCGGCCGGTGGCGCCGATGAAGCCGGTGGCGTGGCATTCGTCGATGTGGACCAGGGCGTCGTACTTTTCCGCCAGCGCGGTGATCTCGTCGAGCGGGGCGATGAAACCGTCCATCGAGAACACGCCATCACTGGTGATCATGATGGTGCGCGCACCGTCCTCGCGGGCCTGCTTCAACTGCGCTTCCAGGTCGGCCATGTCGCAGTTGGCGTAGCGGTAGCGCCTGGCCTTGCACAGGCGCACGCCGTCGATGATCGAGGCGTGGTTGAGGCTGTCGGAGATGATCGCGTCCTCCGGCCCCAGCAGCGGCTCGAACAGTCCGCCGTTGGCGTCGAAGCACGCCGCGTACAGGATCGTGTCCTCGGTACCGAAGAAGTCCGCGATGGTCTTCTCCAGCTCCTTGTGCAGGTCCTGGGTGCCGCAGATGAAGCGCACCGAGGCCATGCCGAAGCCATGGGTATCCAGCGCCTCGCGGGCGGCCCGGATCATTTCCGGGTGGTCGGCCAGGCCGAGGTAGTTGTTGGCGCAGAAGTTGAGCACCGTGCGCCCGTCCTCCAGCGTGATCTCCGCCGCCTGCGGGCTGGTGATGATCCGCTCGGACTTGAACAGCCCCTGCCCGCGGATTTCGTCGAGGGTGTGTTCGTAGCGTTCGGTCAGGGACATGTCGTTCCTCGTTCGTTTCGGTCGTCATCCCCGCGAACGCGGGGATCCATGGACGTTGGTTCTTGCCCGGGTTGCCCG
Source organism: Pseudomonadota bacterium (assembly GCA_023388955.1). Taxonomy (GTDB): domain Bacteria; phylum Pseudomonadota; class Gammaproteobacteria; order Xanthomonadales; family Xanthomonadaceae; genus Novilysobacter. The sequence continues at coordinate 1,972 of JAEWFH010000149.1, read as the reverse complement.
TGGCGGCAGCCCCGTGGAATACGGCCGGATGGTCGGCGTGGATTCCCGCGAACGCGGGAATGACGGGTGGTCACCAGCCCAGCACGACCTTCCCGGCCTTGCCCGACTCCATCAGCTCGAAGCCCTGCTGGAACTCCTCCACCGGCAGCTGGTGGGTCAGCACCTTGCCCAGCGGGAACCCGCCCTGCACCAGCTGGGTCATCTTGTACCAGGTCTCGTACATCTTCCGGCCGTAGATGCCCTGCACGGTCAGGCCCTTGAAGATGATCCGGTCCCAGTCGATGCCGGCGCCCTTGGGCAGGATGCCAAGCAGCGCCACCTTGCCGCCGTGGTACATGCAGTCGAGCATGTCGTTGAAGGCGTGGGTGTTGCCGCTCATCTCCAGGCCGACGTCGAAGCCTTCCATGTGCAGCTCGGCCATGACGTCCTTGACCGAGGTGTTGGCGACGTTGACCACGCGCGTGGCGCCCATATCGGCGGCGAGCTTGAGGCGGTAGTCGTTGACGTCGGTGACCACCACGTTGCGCGCGCCGATGTGCTTGCAGATGCCGGCGGCGATGATGCCGATCGGACCGGCGCCGGTGATCAGCACGTCCTCGCCGACCACGTCGAACTCCAGCGCACAGTGGGCGGCATTGCCGTAGGGGTCGAAGAACGCCGCCAGCTCGGAAGGGATCTGGTCCGGGATCGGCCACAGGTTGGTGGCCGGCATGACGATGTACTCGGCGAACGCGCCGTCGCGGTTCACGCCGATGCCCACGGTGTTCGGGCACAGGTGCTGGCGGCCGGCGCGGCAGTTGCGGCAGTGGCCGCAGACGATGTGGCCCTCGGCGGAAACCCGCTGGCCGACCTGGTAGCCGGTCACGCCGGGGCCGACCTGGACGACCCGGCCGACGAACTCGTGGCCGATCACCAGCCCCGGCTTGATGGTGCGCTGGCTCCACTCGTCCCACAGGTAGATGTGCAGGTCGGTACCGCAGATGGCGGTCTTCTCGACCTTGACCAGCACCTCGTTGGCGCCGGGGGAGGGGACGGGGACCTCCTCCATCCAGATGCCCTTGGTGGCTTCGCGCTTGACCAGTGCGCGCATGGTGGTGGGCAGCTCGGGGGTGGTGCTCGCGTGGGGCATCGGGTGGCCTGCAGGAAGGAAGCAAAACGTGGCCGCCGATTGTAACGGCGCACCGGTGAATGCCGGACCTGGCCGGGAGTGACCGACGGGCCTTGCGGTGTGCGTGCGGGCCTGTCTATGTTGGGCGGTCGACTCCTGGCCTGTCGCTCCCTTGGGGAACCCAATGAAGATCCGCCTCCTTCCGGCCGCGCTGGCGCTTTCGCTGCTGCCCGCCGCCCTGCTGAACACCCCCGCCGCCCATGCCGACGAAGGCATGTGGCAACCCTCGCAGATGCCGGAACTGTCCGAGCGGCTGCGTGCGCTGGGCCTGCGGATGGACCCGGCCTCGCTGTCGGACCTGGCGGCCAAGCCGCTGGATGCGGTGATCAGCCTGGGCGGCTGCACGGCCAGCTTCGTGTCGCCGCAGGGCCTGGTGGTCACCAACCACCACTGCGCGTACGGCGCGATCCAGTACAACTCCAGCCCCGAGCGCAACCTGCTCGAGGATGGCTTCGTCGCTGCCGACCTCGGTGCGGAGCTGGCCGCCGAGCCCAACGCCCGGATCTACGTGACCCAGGACATCCGCGACGTAACCGGCCAGGTCACCGAAGGCCTGGAGTCCATGGACGGCAAGGCGCGCTATGACGCCATCGAGGCGCGCAGCAAGGCGCTGGTGGCCGAATGCGAGGCCCCGGGCGGGCTGCGCTGCAACGTCTACAACTTCCACGGCGGGCTGGAGTTCTCGCTGATCCGCCAGCTGGAGATCCGCGACGTGCGGCTGGTCTACGCGCCGCCCAATGCGATCGGCAAGTTCGGTGGCGACGAGGACAACTTCGAATGGCCGCGCCATACCGGCGACTGGGC
>JAEWFH010000150.1 GCA_023388955.1 Pseudomonadota bacterium | reverse complement strand
CCCCGCGCGGGTTGCCGATGACCTGGCTGGTGGGGCCGGATGGGCGCGTGGCGAAGGAGTTCCTGGGGCCGGTCACCGCCACCGTGCTGGAGGAAGCGATCCAGGCCGCCGGTGGCCCGGCGCCGGGAGGAGAGGCATGAGCGGCGCCGCGCGGTTCCTGGTGGAAGGGCGGGTACAGGGAGTGTTCTTCCGTGCCTCCACCCGCGAGCAGGCCCGTCGCCTGGGGCTGCGTGGCTTCGCCCGCAACCTGCCGGGGGGCGGCGTGGAGGTGCTGGTCGCAGGCGAGGCTGCGGCGATCGACGAGCTCGCCGCCTGGCTGCGTACCGGCCCGCCGCAGGCGCGGGTGGACGCACTGGAGCGAACCGATGCCGAAGCGGTCGAGGCGGGGTCAGGTTTCGAGGTGCTGTGACGCAACGGGTCTGACGCCCGCCATCCATGCGGCGGCTGCCACGAAGTCGGCAGCGAACCTTTCCGTGTCGAACAGGCCGCCGTCGCGTCGTGCGGCCGCCACTGTGTCGCGGAGGGCGGCCAGCGCGGCCTGGTCGTTCCCCAATGCGACGGCGCGGCCGATGAACTCCGCGTCGTCGCGGGCATTCATGCCCGGCAGGCCCAGGTGGTGGTTGAGGCTGCCGGCCACCCGCGCGGCGAAGGTGTCGCCGGGGCAGGTGAGCACCGGGCACCCGGCCCAGAGTGCATCCGACGCGGTGGTATGCGCGTTGTAGGGATGGGTGTCCAGGAACAGGTCGGCCAGCTGCAGCCGCGCCAGGTACTGCGTGTGCGGTTGTTTGTCCATGAACACCAGGCGCGCCGGGTCGATGCCGCGTGCGCCGGCCTGCTCCCGCAGCCGCTGGTCGGCGCGGCCCGGCCCTGACAGCAGCCAGAGGACGCTGCCGGGGACGCCTTCCAGCACCCGGAAGGCCCGGTACATGCTGCGGGAGGTGAGCTTGTAACTGTTGTTGAAGCAACAGAAGACCACGCCCGATGGCGGCAATCCGCAGGATTCGCGTGACGGCGGCGGGGGAAGCGCGCGTGTCGTGTCCGAGGGCTGGAAGCAGCGTGGCAGCCGCACCACCTGTTCGCTGAAATGCGCGGTCATCGAGGCCGGCAGCACGAATGCGTCGGCGAGCACGTAGTCGATCCAGGGAGCACCGGAGGTGCCCGGGTAGGCCAGCCAGTTCACCTGCACCGGTGCCGGCCGCAGCGCCAGCACCCGCGGCCTTCCACCCCCGCCCCAGCCACGCAGGTCGAACAGCACGTCGATGCCGGCCTGCCGGATGGCGTCGGCGACCTGGCCGTCGTCGCGGCCCTCGAGGGCGTGCAGGCGCGATGCCGCCGCGAGCCGCTGCCGGACCCGGCTGCCGTCGTCGGGGTTCAGGGCGAACAGGTGTGCTTCGGCTTCGCCGGCGGCCTTGATCGCTTCCATCAGCGCCACCACCAGCAAGCCGGTCGGATGCGCACCGAAGCCGTTGGACAGGAAGCCCAGCCGCAGCGGGGTGGCCGTGGCCCGCGTGCGTCGCGGAAGGGGCCGCACGGTGGCTGCAAGCGATGCAGCCCACCGCCGTGCACATTGCAGCTGCTCCGCAGCAGTTGCCTCTTCGGCGAGGAAGGCGAACGGCTCGACCGCCGCATGACCACTCCGCACTGCAGCGCGCACCTGCCCGGAAAGTGCGTCCAGCCCCTGCCAGTCGCACAGTCGCCGTCGCCAGGCGAGCAGGTGCGCGGCAATCTGCGGCTCGCCTGGTGCCAGTGCATGGGCACGGGCATAGGCATCGGCGGCGCCTTCCGGCTCACCTGCATCCTCCAGGGCGTGGCCCAGCCACAAGGCGATGCCGGGATGCCGCGGCGCGGCAGCGGCCGCGCCGCGCAGGCTCTTGGCCGCCTCGTCGTGGCGACCTGCCATCCACTGGGCCCGGCCAAGCCGGGCCAGCGCCTCGGGATGGCCCGGCGCGAGTGCCAGCGCACGGAGGCACGCGGCTTCGCCGGCACGGGTGTCGCCCGCGTCGAGTTCGGCTTCGGCCAGCATGATCCAGGCACCTGGATGGCCGGGGTTGCGCTGGACCAGCTCGCGCGCCTGCAGCCGTGGATCGGGCCCGGCCACCACCGCCTCAGCCTTCCCCGGTGAGCCGGGCCAGCTCGTCGGCCTGGTGCTCGGCCTGCAGCCGCTCGACCAGCGCATCCAGTCCGCCCTCGACCACGTTGGGCAGGTCGTACAGCGTCAGCCCCTCGACCCGGTGGTCGGTGATCCGGCCCTGCGGGTAGTTGTAGGTGCGGATGCGCTGGCTGCGGTCACCGGAGCCGACCTGGAGCTTGCGGTCGGCGGCCACGGCGGCGGCAGTCTTCGCGGCCTGCTGCTCGGCCAAGGTCGCGGCCAGGCGCTTCATCGCCTTGTCGCGGTTGGCGTGCTGGCTGCGTTCGGTCTGGCACTCGACCACGATGCCCGAGGGCAGGTGGGTGATGCGGATCGCCGAGTCGGTCTTGTTGACGTGCTGGCCGCCGGCACCGGAGGAGCGGAAGGTGTCCACCTTCAGGTCCGCCGGGTTGACCTCGACCGGTTCGCCCTCGGGCTCCACGGCGATGATCGCCACCGTCGCCGCCGAGGTGTGGATCCGGCCCTGGGATTCGGTCTCGGGCACGCGCTGGACGCGGTGGGTGCCGGACTCGAACTTGAGCTTCGAGTAGGCGCCACGGCCTTCGACCCGGGCGATGACTTCCTTGAAACCGCCGTGTTCACCCGGGTTGGCGGACTCCACCTCGACGCGCCAGCCCTGGCGTTCGGCATAGCGCGAGTACATGCGGAACAGGTCGCCGGCGAAGATCGCCGCCTCGTCGCCGCCGGTGCCGGCGCGTACCTCCAGGTACAGGTCGCCCTCGTCGCGGGCGTCCTTCGGCACCAGGTGGGCGAGCAGTTCGGCGTCCAGCTCCTCCAGGCGTGCGGTGGCGGCCTCGATTTCCTCCTCGGCCAGTTCGCGCAGCTCCGGGTCCTCGCGCATGGCGCGGGCGGTGTCCAGGTCGGCGCGGGCCGCGGCCTCGGCGGCGAGCGCGGTGGCCAGCGGCTCCAGCTGGGAAAACTCACGCGAGAGCTGCCGGAACCGGTTCGCATCGGCGATCACGTCCGGCTCGGCCAGCAGGCGCTCCAGTTCTTCGCGGCGCTCGGCGAGGGCCTCGAGCTTGTAACGCAGGTTCGGGTTCATTGGTCGGGTCCGCCGGCGCCGCCGAACAGCCGTCCCGCCGCGCGCAGCAGCTCGCCGTCGCCGCTGGCGGCCGCCTCGCGCAGGGCCACGGTGGGGGCGTGGAGCATCCGGTTGGTTAGGGTGTGGGCAAGCCAGCCGAGGACCTCGTCGGGCGCCTCGCCGGCGGCCAGCCGGGCCCGGGCGCGCTCCAGCGCGTGCTCGCGCGCGGCCTCGCCGTGGGCGCGCAGCTGGCGCAGCGGGACACTGCCGGCGCGAACGGCCTGGCCTTCCATGAAGCGGCCCACCTGCAGGTCGATGATCGCCTCCGCGGCCTCGGCCGCATCGCGGCGGCTGCGGCGGTTGCCCTCGACCGAGCGCTCCAGGTCGTCGACGGTATACAGGTAGACGTCGCGCAGCGTCCCGACGTCCGGTGCGATGTCGCGCGGGACCGCGAGGTCCAGCGCCAGCATCGGCCGGTGCCGGCGCTGCGCGAGCGCGCGGGTGAAATGGGCGCCGTCCAGCACCGGCGTGCGTGCGGCGGTGGCCGAGATCACCACGTCGGCCTCGGCCAGGTGCTGGCCGATTTCCGACAGCGGCAGGGCGACCCCGCCATGGCGGCTGGCCAGTTCCTGGGCGTGGGCGAGGGTGCGGTTCGCGACCAGCAGGCGCTTGACCCGGGCCTGGGCCAGGTGCCGCGCCGCCAGTTCGATGGTCTCGCCGGCGCCGACCAGCAGCACGGTGGAGTCGTCGAGGGGCGCGAAGGATTCCTGCGCCAGGCGCACGGCCGCGGAGGCCACCGAGACCGGATTGGCACCGATCAGGGTGTCGGTGCGTGCACGCTTGGCGGTGGTGAAGGCGTGCTGGAACAGCCGGTCCAGCTGGCCTCCCAGGCTGCCGGCACCGCGTGCCCCGGCCCAGGCCTGCTTCACCTGGCCGAGGATCTGCGGTTCCCCCAGCACCAGCGAGTCCAGCCCGGTGGCGACCCGGAACAGGTGCCGGGCGGCATCGGCATCGAAGTGGCGGTAGAGGTAGTCCTGCAACGCCGGGCCTTCCTCGCCGGCCTGCGACGCCAGCCAGCGTGCCACCGCCTCGCCACCGTCCTCGTCCTCGGCGACGGCGTAGACCTCGGTGCGGTTGCAGGTCGACAGCACCGCGGCCTCGCGCACCGGGTCCAGGCTGCGCAGCTCGTCCAGCGCACGCGGCAACGCGGTGTCGGGGAACGACACGCGCTCGCGCAGGCTGACCGGCGCAGTCTGGTGGTTGATGCCGAGGACGAACAGTTTCATGCGGCGATGGCCGGCGCGGCCGGCTGGGGTCCTTGCGCTAAGCTGCGCGCGATGAAAGCGGACATTCTACCGGCCCTCCCGCCGTGCCCGCGCGCCCGGGCGCACGTGTTCGCGCGCCTGTTCATCCTGGCGGCCGTGCTGGCCGCTGCCCTGGCGGCGACACCTGCGGGGGCATGCGGCCCGCAGGTGGCGGTCCCGGACCCGGTGGTGGAAGCACTGGAACCCCTGCTCGCCGCCGAGTTCGCGTTGCAGGCAGGGCGCCTGGAGGAGGCCGGCCGGGGCTATCTGGAGGCGGCCCGGGCGACCGGCGAACTCGACCTGGCCCGTCGCGCCACCGCGATCGCCCTGCTGGCACGCGACGATGCGGTCGCCGCGGAAGCCCTCGCGTTGTGGCGGGCCCATGGCGACGACGGCCTGGACCTGGCCGCTGCCGAGGCAACGGTGGCGATGCGCGAGGGCGATGAACGCACCGCGATGGAACACCTGGACCGGTTGATGGAAAGCCCCGGTGACGCCGGCTGGCGCCGTGCACTGGGCGTGCTGGCCGATGCCGGACCGGATGCGGGGGCCCCGCTGCTGGCCCGGCTGGTCGACAAGGGGGCGATCCCGGACTCGCTGCAGGCGTGGCTGGCAATGGGCGGGCTGGCGCAGCGGCTGGGACAGCAGGAGCTCGCCGGGCGGATCGTCGCCGGCGTGGTGGAACGCTTCCCGGAGGAGCCGCGGGTCGCGCTGCTCCACGCCAGCCAGCTGCGCGAGTCCGGCCGCGACGACGAGGCCCGGGCGGTCCTGCAGCAGGTCGCCGCGCGCGTGCGCGGGGATGCGTCGCTGCGGCTTGCCCTGGCCTGGGAGTACGACGCCCTGGGCGACCTTCGCGAGGCCGCCGACGTGCTCTCGCACGGCCCCCAGGACGAACACAGTTACGCCGTGCGGGCCTCGCTGCTGGCCCGGGCCGAGGACGGGGCCGCGCTGGCTGCGCTGTACGCGGAGCTGCGCGAGGGGGCTGCCGATCCGGACCCTCGCCGGCGCCTGCTGCTGGGCCAGATCGCCGAATACCTCGAGCTGCACGAGGAGGCGCTGGACTGGTACCAGGGCGTGCCCGGGGGCCCCCAGCGCTGGACCGCGCGCCTGCGCAGCACCAGCGTCCTGCATGAACTGGGGCGCGGCGGGGAGGCGGTGGCACGACTGCACGGGATCCAGTCCGACGCCGAGGCTCCGGACGAGGTCCGCCGCGATGCCTACCTGATGGAGGCCGCCCTGCATGCCCGCGACGAAGCGCTGGAGGCCGAGTCGGCCGCCTATGCGCGCGGCCTGGCCGCGTTCCCGGACGAGCTGGAGATCCTCTATGCGCGCGCCCTGGCCTGGGAGCGGCGCGACGACATCGCCCGGGCCGAGGCCGACCTGCGCCGCGTGCTGGTGATCGACCCCGACTCGGTGGCCGCGCTCAATGCGCTGGGCTACACCCTGACCGACCGCACCGACCGCCACCAGGAGGCGCTGGAGCTGATCAACCGCGCACGCGCCGCCGAGCCCGACAACGCCGCCATCATCGACAGCTACGGCTGGGTGCTGCACCGGCTGGGGCGCCACGAGGAGGCGCTGGTGGAGTTGCGGCGGGCGTTCTCGATGCAGAAGGATGCCGAGATCGCGGCGCACGTCGCCGAAGTGCTATGGGTGCTGGGCCGCCACGGGGAGGCCCGCGAATGGTTCGAACAGGCCCGCGACATCGACCCCGAAAACCGCGCGCTGCTGCGCGCCCTGGAGAAGACCGGCGCATGAAGACCACGCGTTTGCTGACCACGCTGTGTGCCACCCTGGTGCTCGCGGCCTGCGCCAGCGTGCCGCCGCGCCCGCCGGCGGTCCAGGATCCCGCGCTCCGCGCCAGCTACGAGGCCGCGCAACAGCAGCGCGAGCAGGTGCTGCGTGCCGATGCGGAGTGGTCGATCAGCGGTCGCATCGCCGCCTCCAATGCCGGGCGGGGTGGCAGCGGCAGGCTCGACTGGCAGCAGCACGGGGATGCCTTCCAGGTCTCCATCCGCGCCCCGGTGACCGGCCAGGGCTGGCGGCTGGCGGGCGGCGGTGTCGGCGGCGCCGTGCTGGAGGGCGTGGAGGGCGGCCCGCGCCGGGGCTTCGATGCCCGGCTGCTGTTGCTGGAGGCGACCGGTTGGGACGTCCCGCTGCAGGCGCTTCCGGCCTGGATCCGGGGGCTGCGCGAACCCGCGCTGGGCCCGGCGCGGATCGAGTACGGGACCGACGGGCTGCCGCTGTACATGGAGCAGGATGGCTGGCGGGTCCAGTACCACTGGCCCCTGGCCGGCGAGGGTGCCGGCCCGGCGGCGTCCGGCCCGGTCCTGCCGCGGCGCGTGGAGGCCAGCCGCGGCGAGGCCCGGGTGCGGCTGGTGGTGGACGAGTGGGTGGGCGTCGACGGATGACGCCCGGCGTGGATGGCTGGACTGCCTGGCCGGCGCCGGCGAAGCTGAACCTGTTCCTGCGCATCCCCGGGCGCCGCGAAGACGGCTACCACCTGCTGCAGACCGTGTTCCGGATGCTGGACTGGGGCGACACCGTGCACCTGCGGGTGCGCGGCGACGGCAAGGTCGAGCGGCACGGCACCACCGTGGCCGGGGTGGCGCCGGGCGACGACCTGGTGGTCCGGGCCGCGCGCGCCCTGCAAGGCGCATCGGGCACCACGCTGGGCGTGGACATCCGGGTCGACAAGCGGATCCCCGCCGGCGGCGGCTTTGGTGGTGGCTCCTCGGACGCGGCCACGGTGCTGCGTGCGCTGGACGTGCTGTGGGACACCGGCCTGGGCGTGGAGCGGCTGGCCGCCATCGGGCTCGGCCTGGGCGCGGACGTGCCGGTGTTCGTCCATGGCGCCAACGCCTGGGCGGAAGGGGTGGGGGAGCGGCTGCGGCCGGTCACGCTGCCCCCGGCCTGGTACCTGTTGGCCGATCCCGGCGTCCAGGTGCCGACCGCGGCGCTGTTCCAGGCCCCCGAATTGACGCGCGATGCGCCGCCCGTGACAATATCCGACTTCGCTTCGGGCCAACAGCTCGGGAATGCCTTCGAGCCGGTGCTGCGCGGGCGCGAACCGGCGGTGGACGCCATGTTCGTGCTCCTGGCGCGCTTCGGCAGGCCCCGCCTGACCGGGTCCGGCAGCGGCTGCTTCGTCGAGTTCGCCACGCAGGCGGATGCCGAAGCGGCGCTGGCGCAGCTGCCGCCGGGCTCCAGGGCCCGGGTGGCGGCAGGCGCGCCGCGCTCGCCGCTGCTGGATTCGCTCGAAGCACGAGGTTTCCCGGTTCCTGCCTGCCAGGGGCCGGCCTGACGTCAGAAGGGGCGTCGCCAAGTGGCCCAAGGCACCGGGTTTTGATCCCGGCATTCGCAGGTTCGAATCCTGCCGCCCCTGCCAGATTGCCCAACCCAGCAGCCGCCATGCACACCGACCGCAACCTCCTCGTATTCAGCGGGAACGCCAACCGCCGACTGGCCGAGTCCGTGTGCCGCGAACTCGGCGTGCGCCTGGGCAAAGCCCTGGTGGGCCGCTTCTCCGACGGCGAAGTCCAGGTGGAGATCGAGGAGAACGTCCGCCGCCAGGAAGTCTTCGTCATCCAGCCCACCTGCGCGCCCAGCGCGGAGAACCTGGTCGAGTTGCTGGTCCTGATCGACGCCCTCAAGCGCGCCTCGGTCAGCTCGGTCACCGCGGTCGTGCCGTACTTCGGCTATGCCCGCCAGGACCGCCGTCCGCGCTCCTCGCGGGTGCCCATCACCGCCAAGGTGGCGGCCACCATGTTCAGCGCGGTGGGCTGCGACCGGGTGCTGACCATCGACCTGCACGCCGACCAGATCCAGGGTTTCTTCGACATCCCGGTCGACAACGTCTACGCCTCGCCGCTGCTGCTGGCCGATATCTGGCGCGCCCACGGCACCGACAACATGGTGGTGGTCAGCCCGGACGTGGGCGGCGTGGTCCGCGCCCGCGCGATCGCCAAGCGCCTGGATGATGCCGACCTGGCCATCATCGACAAGCGTCGTCCGCGCGCCAACGTGGCGACGGTGATGAACATCATCGGCGACGTGTCGGGCAAGACCTGCGTGCTGGTCGACGACATCGTCGACACCGCCGGCACCCTGTGCGCCGCCGCCGCCGCGCTCAAGGCCAACGGCGCCACCAAGGTCGTCGCCTACTGCACCCATCCGGTGCTGTCGGGCGCGGCGATCAGCAATATCAGCAACTCCCAGCTTGACGAACTGGTGGTCACCGACACCATTCCGCTGACCGGCGCGGCCCGCGAGTGCGGCCGGGTCCGCCAGCTGAGCGTCGCCGAGCTGCTGGCCGAGACCATCCGCCGGATTGCCTTTGGCGAATCGGTCAGTTCGCTCTACGTCGACTGATTCCTTTCCGGTTCGCCTGGTCGCGGGCGAACCCCTTCCGCCGCCGCGAGGCGGCACAACGCTGTAGCAAACGGGTACAACGAAATGTCCGACAACACCATCAAGGCCACCAGCCGTAGCGTCGAGGGTAAGGGTGCGAGCCGCCGCCTGCGTCGCGACGGTGCCATCCCCGGCATCGTCTACGGTGGCAAGGCCGAGCCGCAGCTCATCCAGCTCGACCAGGAAAAGATCTGGCTGGCCCAGCAGAACGAGTGGTTCTACTCCTCGATCCTCGACCTGGACATCGACGGCAAGGTCGTCAACGTCCTGCTGCGCGACATCCAGCGCCATCCGTACAAGCAGCTGATCATGCACCTGGACTTCCAGCGCATCGACCAGTCGCAGGCGCTGCGCACCACGGTGCCGCTGCACTTCGTCAACGAGGAAACCTCGCCGGCCGGCAAGAACGCCGAGGTCATCGTGATGAAGGAGCTCAACCAGGTCGAGGTCAGCTGCCTGCCGAAGGACCTGCCCGAGAACATCGTCGTCGACCTGTCCGGACTGGACCTGGGTGACACCATCCACCTGTCGCAGATCCAGCTGCCGGAAGGCGTCGAGATCCCGGCGCTGGCCTTGGGGCCGGACCAGGACATCGCCGTCGTCGTCGCCCGCAAGGGCCGCACCGGTGGCGGTGCCGAGGACGAAGAGGGTGCCGAGGGCGCCGAGGGCACCGAAGGCGAGTCGGCCGGGGAGTGACCGGCAACGACGGCCTCGGCCTGATCGTCGGCCTGGGCAATCCCGGTGCCGACTACGCCAGGACCCGGCACAATGCCGGGTTCTGGTTCATCGATACCCTGGCGGACGCGCTGGGCGCACGCTTCAGCGTGGACGCCAAGCTGTTCGGCGAGACCGCGCAGGCCAGCGTGCACGGGCGCACCGTGCGCCTGCTCAAGCCGGCCACGTTCATGAACCTCTCCGGCAAGTCGGTCACCGCCGCGCTGCGGTACTGGAAGCTGGAGCCGGAACAGGCCCTGCTCGCCCATGACGAGCTGGACCTGCCTCCGGGTACCGCGCGGCTCAAGTTCGACGGCGGCCATGGCGGCCAGAACGGGCTGCGCGACGCCATGAAGCTGCTCGGGCACGGGCGCTTCCACCGCCTGCGCATCGGCATCGGCCACCCCGGCCACAAGGACCGCGTCACCCCCTGGGTGCTCGGCCGGCCCTCGGGTGAGGACGAAACCCTCATCCACCGCGCCATCGACGACGCCTTGGACGTGCTCCCGCTGGCGATCGAGGGTGACTTCAACGAGGCCATGAAGCGCCTCCACACGGGCAAGAACTGATGGGCATCAAGTGCGGCATCGTCGGCCTGCCGAACGTCGGCAAATCGACCCTTTTCAATGCGTTGACCAAGGCCGGCATCGCCGCGGCCAACTTCCCGTTCTGCACCATCGAGCCCAACGTGGGGGTGGTGCCGGTGCCGGATCCGCGACTGAACGCGCTGGCGGAGATCATCAACCCGCAAAAGGTGATCCCGACCGCGGTCGAGTTCGTCGACATCGCCGGCCTGGTCGCCGGCGCGGCCAGCGGCGAGGGGCTGGGCAACAAGTTCCTCGCCCACATCCGCGAGGTCGATGCGATCTGCCACGTGGTGCGTTGCTTCGAGCACGGTGACATCGTCCATGTCTCCGGCCGGGTGGATCCGATCTCCGACATCGAGACCATCGACACCGAGCTGGCCCTGGCCGACCTGGATTCGGTCGAGCGCGCCCTGCAGCGCGCCGAGCGCAATGCCAAGTCCGGCGACAAGGACGCGAAGGTGCGCGTGGAGGTGCTCGGAAGGGTACGCGACGGGCTGGCCGAGGGCCGGCCGGTGCGCGCGCTGGAGCTGTCGGAGGACGATCGCGCCGCCATCCGCGACCTGTTCCTGCTGACCCTGAAGCCGGTGATGTACGTGGCCAACGTGCTCGAGGACGGCTTCGAAGACAATCCCCACCTGGATGCCGTGCGCGCGCGCGCGGCCGGCGAGGGGGCCGAGGTGGTGCCGGTCTCGGCGGCCATCGAGGAGGAGCTCAGCCAGCTCGAGGACGAGGACCGCGATGCGTTCCTGGCCGACCTGGGCCTGGACGAGCCGGGCCTGAACCGCGTCATCCGCGCCGCCTACACGCTGCTGGGCCTGCAGACCTACTTCACCGCCGGGGTGAAGGAGGTCCGCGCCTGGACCGTGAAGGCCGGCTCCACCGCGCCCCAGGCGGCGGCGGTGATCCACACCGACTTCGAGAAGGGCTTCATCCGCGCCGAGACCGTCGGTTACGACGATTTCATCCACTTCCGCGGCGAGGCCGGGGCCCGCGAGGCCGGCAAGCTGCGCCTGGAAGGCAAGGAGTACCGGGTGCAGGAAGGCGATATCCTGCATTTTCGCTTCAACGTGTAGAAAAACCGTTGACTTCCAGATTCGGGATCGCCAGAATTGCGGGCTCGCTGGAGGGATACCCAAGCGGCCAACGGGGGCAGACTGTAAATCTGCTGGCTTACGCCTTCGGTGGTTCGAATCCACCTCCCTCCACCAGCTTTACCCGGATGCCTTACCAGCTTCCGGTAGTAGTACCCAAGCAGGCGTGTCCGGCGCGGGAGTAGTTCAATGGTAGAACCTCAGCCTTCCAAGCTGATGGTGCGGGTTCGATTCCCGTCTCCCGCTCCATTGATATGCCGCGACGATCCGCCTGCCTGGCACAACACGCTCACGTAGCTCAGTCGGTAGAGCACCTCCTTGGTAAGGAGGAGGTCGCTGGTTCGATTCCAGTCGTGAGCACCAACTCAACCGTACCCCTGTACGACTTCATCGAGACAAAGCCATGGCCAAGGGTAAGTTCGAGCGCACCAAGCCGCACGTGAACGTCGGCACCATCGGTCACGTCGACCACGGTAAGACCACGCTGACGGCGGCGCTGACCAAGGTGGGCGCGGAGCGTTTTGGCGGCGAGTTCAGCGCCTACGACGCGATCGACCGTGCGCCGGAAGAGAAGGCGCGTGGCATCACGATCTCGACCTCGCACGTGGAATACGAGT
>JAEWFH010000077.1 GCA_023388955.1 Pseudomonadota bacterium | reverse complement strand
TGTTGTGGCCGAGGAAGGCCTCGGCACGGGCGTAGTCGTCTTCGGTCAGCATCGTGGGCGCGTGGGTCTGGGCGGGTGCGGCGACGGCCGAGGTGGCCACCAGGCAGCCAAGGGCGGCACCGAGCAGGCCGGCGTGGGTCGTGGTCATCGGGTTCCCCGGGAACATGGAGCAGGACGCATCCATCCAACCTTACCCGGAACGAACCGGTACCGGACCGCCCCGCCACCCTGAATGCGTTGCCGCGATGGGCGGGTGCCGCTGGCATACTGCCGTCACTGCGCGGGTGGGGAACCCGCCCGTTGTCCAGGGAAACCCGTGCCGCCCGCGTTGCCAGACTCCACCCGTCCTGCCGCCGTTGATTCCACGCGCTGCGCCCCGCCGCCGACCGCGATGGAGCCGGTCGCGGTGCGTGCCTGGACGGCGACCACCGCGCTGGGGCACGGCGTGGAAGCACAGCGGGACGGCCTGCTCTCTGGCCGCAGCGGGCTTCGCCGCAACGACTTTGGTCCGCACGCCGACGGCGCTCCGCTGCCCTGCTGGGTCGGCCGGGTGGACGGCGTCGAGGACGCCCCGCTGCCGCCGGCGCTCGCGCACTGGGAATGCCGCAACAACCGCCTCGCCTGGCTGGCGCTGCAGGCCGACGGGATGCCCGCGGCGCTGGCCGATGCCGTGCGGCGCCATGGTGCCGGCCGGATCGCGGTGGTGGTGGGTACGTCCACCGCGGCGATCGGCGCGACCGAGGAGGCCTACACCCGGCTACGGCCCGGTGTGGACGGGGATCCGGCCTTTCCCGGCGACCTCGCGCGACCGGCGATCCATACCGTGCATTCGCTGGGTGCCTTCGTGCAGGAGGCGACCGCCCTGCAGGGTCCGTGCATGACCGTGGCCACGGCCTGCTCGTCCAGCGCCAAGGTATTCGCCCAGGCCACGCGGCTGCTGCACGCAGGCCTGGCCGATGCGGTCCTGGTCGGCGGCGTGGACACGCTGTGCGGCAGCGTGCTGTACGGCTTCAACTCACTTCAGCTGGTGGCGCGCGAGCGCTGCCGGCCATTCGACGTGGACCGTGATGGCCTGTCGCTCGGCGAGGCCGGCGGTTTCGCCCTGCTTGAGCGCGCCGGACCCGGGGACGGGGCACTGAAGCTGCGCGGCTACGGCGAGTCCAGCGATGCCCATCACATGTCGCACCCGCACCCGGAAGGCGCCGGGGCGCGGCTGGCGATGCGCGATGCGCTGGCGCGGGCCGGCATCGAGGCAGGGCAGCTGGGCTACCTCAACCTGCACGGCACTTCGACCCCGGCCAACGACCGGGTGGAGGCGGCGGCGGTGGCCGCGATGTTCCCGGCCGGCCTGCATGCCTCCTCGACCAAGGGCTGGACCGGCCACACCCTGGGGGCGGCCGGGATCGTGGAGTCGGTCTTCGCCCTGCTCGCGCTGCGCGAGGGACTTCTGCCGGGCACGCTGGGCTGCACCACGCCCGACCCAGCCTGCGGGCCACAGGTGCGCACGCACCCCGCCAACGACCGGATCGACTACGCGATGAACAATTCCTTCGGCTTCGGCGGCAACAACTGTTCGCTGGTGTTCGGCCGATGACGGCGCTTGCCCGCACGCTTGCCTGCAGCATCGAGGGCGTCGGTTTCTGGGCACCCGGCCTGCCGTCCTGGGAGGCCGCCCTGCGCTTCGTGCACAAAGGCGTATGCGTCGACGATGCCCCGCGCAGGCCCTCGCCCCGGCTGCTCGCCGCCAACGAGCGCCGCCGTGCGCCGGAGACCGTCGCGGTCGCGCTGGAAGTCGCGCTGGCCGCCTGCCAGGCCGCCGGGCGCGATCCGGCCAGCCTGCCCTCGGTGTTCGCCTCCAGCCAGGGCGACCTGGTGATCGCCGACTACATGTGCGCGACGCTGGCCGACAGCCCGGCCGCGGTCTCGCCCACCCGCTTCCACAACTCGGTGCACAACGCCGCGGCCGGCTACTGGACCATCGGCACCGGCGCGATGCACCCCACCATGGCGCTCAGCGCCGGCAGCGCGAGCTTCGCGCAGGGCCTGCTGGAAACGCTGGCGCAACTGGCCTGCGGCAGCGAGGCGGTACTGCTGGCGGGCTACGACGGCGCCGCGGTCGGCCCACTGGGCAAGGTCGTGCAAAGTGCCGGGCTGCTGGGTGGCGCGCTGGTGCTCGCACGTGCACCGCAACCCGGTGCGTTGCGGATGCAGGTCGAGCTGGTCGATGCCGGAAGCGCGCCTTCCTCCGGCCCCCTGGGCCGGCACGCGGCCGGGAACGCAAGCACGCCGATGCTGGGCCTGTTCGACGCCCTCGCCGACGGCTCCACGGATGCGGTGCTGGACGCCGGTGCCGGCCGGCAACTGCGCATCACCCTCGATGAACATCCCTCCGGGCAAGGTGCCGCGCATGAATCGTGACTCCATCGCGGTGGTGATCCCCGCGCTGAATGAATCGCTGCGCATCCGCGAGGTGGTGCAGGGCGCGCTGGCCGAATGCCGCAACGTCATCGTGGTCGACGACGGCTCCGACGACGACACCGTCGAGCAGCTCCGCGACCTGCCGATCACCCTGCTGCGGCACGCCGAACGCCTGGGCAAGGGCGCCAGCCTGCGCGACGGTTTCGCCGAGGCGCTGCGGCAGGGCTTTTCCGGCGTACTGACCATGGACGGCGACGGCCAGCACTCGGCCGCCGACATCCCGCGCATGCTCGACGCGGCGCGCCGGTATCCGCGCCACATCGTCATCGGGGCGCGCCTGCGCAAGCGCTCCCAGCAACCGCGTCACCGGCGGCTGGCCAATGCCTTTGGCGACTGGGGCATCGCCTGGGGCACCGGCTACCAGATCGCCGACACCCAGAGCGGGCAGCGGCTGTATCCGGCCGAGGTCGCCGCGCTGGGCGACGTGCCCGGCGAGGA
>JAEWFH010000032.1 GCA_023388955.1 Pseudomonadota bacterium | reverse complement strand
TTCTTTGCCGACGATCCGGCGCTGGGCCTGCGTGCGGTGGAGGCTGCGCGCAGGCCCGCGGAAACCCGGCCGGCGTCCGGTAGGCCTTAACGGGGAGCGCGGTCGGTCCGAAGCACCGGGTACAGGTTCAAGCGGTCATCCCAGGCATCGTGGCGCTGGTAGAACCAGTCCAGCCGGGCCTGGGTGCTGGCGGCGAACTCCTCGTCCGCGCGCAGCCGGCGTTCGAATTCCGCCTTGACCCTGCGGTCGTCCAGCATTTCGCGGGCGACCTGCTCGGCGACGTAGGCCTCCATGTATTCCTTGCGCTCGAAGGCATTGTTGAACCAGCCCCAGGCCGCCAGCGAGTCCGGCGCCTCCGGCTCCAGCAGCGCCATCGCCATGCGCGAGCGGGCCTGGGCGACCGGCACGAACAGCGCGCCCGCAACCAGGTCGTGGGTCTCCGCCTCCCAGTCGCCCTCCAGGGTGATGCGCTGCAGGCCTTCCATCGAGCGCGCGGCCAGGGTGGCCTCGTCGGCGCGGAAGGCCTCCACCTTCGCGCGCGACAGCGGCTGCTCCAGGCGCTGGTATTGCACGCCGTGCAGGTCCAGCTTCGCCGCCACGCGCCCAGCCTGCTCGGCCGGGACCAGGTAGCCGGCCTTGGGCGCGTCAACCACCAGCGACGCGACGAGGTCGTCGCACAGCGGCACGTTCCAGGTTTCCGGGCTGGTCTCGTCGTAGCGGGTCATGATCCCGCCGGAGACCTCGGACGGGGTGCGGGTGTATTCGTAGCCGCGGAAGTCGACCCGCCGGCACTCGTCGCTGGCCGCGTAGTCCAGCTCCACCGGGTTGCCGCCGATCCGTGCCGCGCGCGCGTCCGCCTCCCGGGCCAGGCCCAGCCAGCGGGCGCCGTTGGCGGCGACCAGGTCGAGCACGGCCACGATGGTGTTGCGGGTGGCCTGCACGCGCTGGGGGTATTCCTTCCACGAATGCGTCTCCACCAGCATCCCGAAGCGGTTGCGGTAGGGCATGTAGCCGTGGGAGAAGCGCGGCGGCGAAACGCCGTCCTCGAAGCCCGAGGCGGGGTTGTCGTGCTGCACGAAGGACGGATAGAACGGCAGCGGCAGCGAGCCGGCTTCCTCCAGCGCGGCGATGGTGCCGTCGCGCAGTGCCAGGCCGGCCTCGCGCAGGCCCGGGTCGCCGCTGTTGACCGGCTCGACCTGGATCGAGATGTCGTGCTCGAACTGCGCCCCGTTGGTGGCGTGCAGGTCGACGTAGACCAGCGGGTCCCAGGCCTCCATCAGGCCCAGCATCGCCTGCATCTCCGGCGCCTCGGCCTTGAGGTAGTCGCGGTTGAGGTTGAGGTTCTGCGCGGTGGTGCGCCAGCCCATCTCCTTCGGGCCGCGCTGGTTGGGGCGGTTCCAGGCCTTGAAGCGCTCGTGGCCGTCGACGTTGAACACCGGCACGAACACGAACACCTGCATCTGCAGCACGCCCGGCGACACCTCGCCCTCCAGCAGCTGGCGCAGGGCCAGGAAGCCGGCGTCCTTGCCGTCGATCTCGCCGGCATGGATGCCGCCCTGGACCAGCGTCACCGGCAGGCCCTGCTCGCGCGCCTGCTCCGGGGTGAAGGCGCCGGACTGGCTGACCACCAGCGCCTTCATCGGCCGGCCCTGCGGAGTGGTGCCGAAATCGATGCAGCGCACCGTATCGGCATGGCGCGCGGCAAAGGCATCGCACAGCTCGATCACCTCCGGGTAGCGCCCGGTTTCCAGGAAGCCGCTGCGCTCGGCATGGGTGCTGATCGGCTCCTGGGCGTGGGCGGTGCCCGGCAGGACGGCGGCGATGGCCAGGCAGAGGAGGGCGGGGGCGGCGAGGCGGGAAAGGGTCATCCGGATCCTGTCCAGGGTGCGTTGGGAACCGGGGATGGTACCCCGTACTTCTTCCGGTACCCTTGCACGCTTTCGCCCCGGAACCGCGCCACGATGTCCTCGATTCCCGCCGCGCCCGCCCGCAAGGGCCGTTTCCCGCGCCAGATCCCCTTCATCATCGGCAACGAGGGCTGCGAGCGCTTCAGCTTCTACGGGATGCGCAACATCCTGGTGCAGTTCCTGATCACCTCCACGCTGCTCCAGCACATCCTGGACGCGGGCGAGCGGGAGCTGGCGGCCAAGGACCTGATGCACTCCTTCATGATCGGGGTGTATTTCTTCCCGCTGCTGGGCGGCTACCTGGCCGACCGTTTCTTCGGCAAGTACAACACCATCCTGTGGTTCAGCCTGATCTACTGCGCCGGCCATGCCTGCCTGGCGCTGTTCGAGGACAACCGCACCGGCTTCTTCGCCGGCCTTGGGCTGATCGCGCTGGGGGCCGGCGGCATCAAGCCGCTGGTGGCGTCGTTCGTGGGCGACCAGTTCGACCAGTCCAACAAGCACCTGGCCAAGGTGGTGTTCGACGGCTTCTACTGGATCATCAACTTCGGCTCGCTGTTCGCCTCGCTGCTGATGCCGCTGTTCCTGAAGAACTTCGGGCCCAGCGTGGCGTTCGGCATCCCGGGGCTGCTGATGTTCATCGCCACCTTCGTGTTCTGGCTGGGCTGCAAGCACTACGTGATGGTGCCGCCGGCGACTACCGCCGATCCGAATTCCTTCTCCAACGTGATCCGCACCGCGCTGATGCGCGAGGTGCCGGGCAAAGGGCGCCCGGGCCTGTGGGTGGCGATCGCCGGCCTGGTGCTGGCAGCGGCCTCGACCGCTCTGATCCCGTCGCTGGGCTTCGTGATCGCTTTCTGCGTGGCGCTGGTGGCGCTGCTGGCGGGCGTCGGTGGCGGAGCGTGGATCCAGCTCGACCGCGCGCGCGGCGTGCACCCGCCGGAGGCGGTCGACGGCGTCCGCAACGTGCTGCGGGTGCTGGTGATCTTCGCCCTGACCACGCCGTTCTACTCGCTGTTCGACCAGAAGGCCTCGACCTGGGTGATCCAGGGAACGGCCATGACCAAGCCGGACTGGTTCGTCGCCTCGCAGATGCAGGCGCTGAACCCGGCGCTGGTGATGATCCTGATCCCGTTCAACAACATGGTGCTGTACCCGGCGCTGCGGCGGTTCGGCTGGGAGCCCACCGCGCTGCGGCGGATGACCGCCGGCATTGCCTTCAGCGGGCTGGCGTGGATCGTGGTCGGTGGCATCCAGGTGGCGATGGATACCGGCAACGCGATGTCGATCGTGTGGCAGGTGCTGCCGTACGCGCTGCTGACCTTCGGCGAGGTGCTGGTCTCGGCCACCGGCCTGGAGTTCGCCTACAGCCAGGCGCCGCAGGCGATGAAGGGCGTGGTCATGAGCTTCTGGAACCTGACCACCACCATCGGCAACCTGTGGGTGCTGCTGGCCAACGCGGCGGTGCGCAATGATTCGGTGACCGGGTCCATCGCCACGACGGGGCTCAGTACCGCGGCGTTCCAGATGTTCTTCTTCGCGGCCTTCGCCCTGGTGGCGGCGCTGGCGTTCGGGCTCTACGCACGGCGCTACCGCATGGCCGACAACTACCGGGAGGCCTGACCGATGCTGACCCTGCTGCTCGTCGGCGTCACCGTGCTGGTCTCCTGGATGGCCTGGCAGAAGCCGCGCCTGCTGGACCGGCTGATGCTGTGGCCGCCGGCGATCGACCGCCAGCGCCAGTACGACCGCTTGCTGACCCACGGCTTCATCCACGCCGACTGGCAGCACCTGCTGTTCAACATGATCACGCTGTTCTTCTTCGGCCGGTTCGCCGAACAGCTGATCACCCGGATGATCGGGCCGGTCGGGTTCGTGCTGTTCTACCTGTCGGCGATTGTGGTCGCGATCCTGCCGACCTGGCTGCGCCACCGGCATGACGCGCGCTACCGCAGCCTGGGTGCTTCCGGGGCGGTGTCGGCGGTGCTGTTCGCCTTCATCCTGGTCAACCCGTGGGGGCTGATCTTCGTGTTCTTCCTGCCGGTCCCGGCGATCCTCTACGGCGTGTTCTACGTTGGCTATTCGTTCTGGATGGATCGCCAGGGCACCGACAACGTCAACCACAGCGCGCACCTGTCGGGCGCGATCTACGGCGTGCTGTTCATGCTG
>JAEWFH010000174.1 GCA_023388955.1 Pseudomonadota bacterium | reverse complement strand
CGCAAGATCACCGTGGACGTGCGCGGCGAGCTGCTGGAGCTGAAGAACACCCTCAACACGATGGTGGACCAGCTCAACTCCTTCGCCGCCGAGGTCACCCGCGTGGCGCGCGAGGTCGGAACCGAGGGCAAGCTGGGCGGGCAGGCGATCGTCCCCGACGTGGCCGGGACCTGGAAGGACCTGACCGACCACGTGAATTCGATGGCCTCGAACCTGACCAGCCAGGTGCGCAACATCGCCGAGGTGACCACCGCGGTGGCCAAGGGCGACCTGTCGCGCAAGATCACCGTGGACGTGCGCGGCGAGCTGCTGGAGCTGAAGAACACCCTCAACACGATGGTGGACCAGCTCAACTCCTTCGCCGCCGAGGTCACCCGCGTGGCGCGCGAGGTCGGCACCGAGGGCAAGCTGGGCGGCCAGGCCACGGTGCCCGGCGTGGACGGGACCTGGGCCGACCTGACCGACTCGGTCAACGCGATGGCCTCCAACCTGACCAGCCAGGTGCGCAACATCGCCGAGGTGACCACCGCGGTGGCCAAGGGCGACCTGTCGCGCAAGATCGCGGTCGATGCCCAGGGCGAGATCCTGCAGCTCAAGGACACCATCAACACGATGGTGGACCAGCTCAACTCCTTCGCCGCCGAGGTCACCCGGGTGGCCCGCGAGGTGGGCACCGAGGGCAAGCTGGGCGGGCAGGCGACGGTGCCCGGCGTGGACGGCACCTGGGCCGACCTGACCGACAACGTCAACGCGATGGCGTCCAACTTGACCAGCCAGGTGCGCAACATCGCCGAGGTCACCACCGCGGTCGCCAACGGCGACCTGTCGCGCAAGATCGCAGTCGACGTGAAGGGCGAGATGCTCGAGCTCAAGGACACCATCAACACGATGGTGGACCAGCTCAACTCCTTCGCCGCCGAGGTGACCCGCGTGGCGCGCGAGGTCGGCACCGAGGGCAAGTTGGGCGGGCAGGCGACCGTGCCCGGCGTGGCCGGCACCTGGGCCGACCTGACCGACAACGTCAACTCGATGGCATCGAACCTGACCAGCCAGGTGCGCAACATCGCCGAGGTCGCCACCGCGGTGGCCAAGGGCGACCTGTCGCGCAAGATCGACGTCGACGCCCAGGGCGAGATCCTGCAGCTCAAGGACACCCTCAACACGATGGTGGACCAGCTCAACTCGTTTGCCGCCGAGGTCACCCGCGTGGCCCGCGAGGTCGGCACCGAGGGCAAGCTGGGCGGCCAGGCGACCGTGCCCGGCGTGGCCGGCACCTGGGCCGACCTGACCGACAACGTCAACTCCATGGCCACCAACCTCACCACCCAGGTGCGCGGCATCGCCCAGGTGGTGACCGCGGTGGCCACCGGCGACCTCAGCCGCAAGCTGACGGTGGAAGCCAAGGGCGAGATCGCCGAGCTGGCCGACACCATCAACTCGATGACCGACACCCTGGCGATCTTCGCCGACCAGGTCACCACCGTGGCCCGCGAGGTCGGCGTGGAGGGCCGGCTGGGCGGCCAGGCCAAGGTCCCGGGGACCGCCGGAATCTGGGAGAACCTGACAGCCAACGTGAACCAGCTGGCGGCCAACCTGACCACCCAGGTACGGGCCATCGCCGAGGTCGCCACCGCGGTGACCCAGGGCGACCTGACCCGGGAGATCCAGGTCGACGTGCGCGGCGAGCTGGCCGACCTGAAGGACAACATCAACGTCATGATCGGCACCCTGCGCGCGACCACCGAGAGCGGGCGCGAGCAGGACTGGCTGAAGACCAACATGGCCACCTTCAGCAACATGATGCAGGGCCAGCGCGACCTGGTGACCCTGGGCAGCATGCTGCTGGGCGAGCTGGCGCCGCTGGTCGGCGCCCACCAGGGCCTGATGTACTACGTAGCCGACGCCAATGAACCCGGTCGAAGCCCGCACCTACGCCAGCTCGCGGGCTACGCCGACACCGGCAGCGCCAACGGGCGCACGGTGCTGGAGCTGGGGGAGGGCCTGGTCGGCCAGTGTGCCGCCGGCGCGGAGATCATCCTCGTGGAGAACGTCGACCCGGGCGCGGTGCGGATCCGCTCCGGCATGGTGGAGATGGTGCCGCGCAGCGTGATCGTGCTCCCGGTGCTGTTCGAGGACCAGGTCAAGGCGGTCATCGAACTGGCCTCGCTGTCGGAGTTCACCGTCTCCCAGCGGGTGTTCCTGGAGCAGCTGTCGGGAAGCATCGGCATCGTGCTCAACACCATCGAGTCGACCATGCGCACCGAGCGCCTGCTTTCGCAGTCCCAGCAGCTGGCGGGCGAGCTGCAGACGCAGCAGGACGAGCTGCAGCAGACCAACGAGGACATCGCCCTCAAGGCGGCGCTGCTGGCCGAGCAGAAGGCGGAGGTGGAGCACAAGAACCAGCAGATCGAGCACGCGCGCAGGGCTCTGGAGGAGAAGGCCGCGGAGCTGGCGCTGACCTCGCGCTACAAGTCCGAGTTCCTGGCCAACATGTCGCACGAGCTGCGCACGCCGCTGAATTCGATCCTGATCCTGGGCCAGCAGCTGGCGGAAAATGCCGACGCCAACCTCAGCGAGCGGCAGGTCGAGTTCGCGCAGACCATCCATGGTGCCGGCACCGACCTGCTGCACCTGATCAGCGACATCCTGGACCTGTCCAAGATCGAGTCCGGCACGGTCACGATCGAGGAGGAGGTGCTGTTCTTCGACCACCTGCGCGCGAACATGGAGCGCTCCTTCCGCCACGAGGCCGAGCGCCACGAGCTGGAGTTCTCGGTCGATTTCCCGCCCGAGCTGGGCGAGGCGATGAACACCGACCCCAAGCGCTTGCAGCAGATCCTCAAGAACCTGCTGTCGAACGCGTTCAAGTTCACCGACGAGGGCAGCGTGACCCTGCGCGCCCACCTTCCCACGCGCGGCTGGAGCGAAGGCCATCCGAGCCTGGACAGGGCACCGGCCGTGATCGCGATGGAGGTGGCCGACACCGGCATCGGCATCTCCGCGGACAAGCAGAAGATCGTCTTCGAGGCCTTCCAGCAGGCCGATGCCGGCACCTCGCGCAAGTACGGTGGCACCGGCCTCGGCCTGGCCATCAGCCGCGAGATCGCCGGCCTGCTGGGTGGCGAGCTGCGCCTGGACAGCGCTCCGGGGGAGGGCAGCCGCTTCACCCTCTACCTGCCCCTGCGGCAACCCTCCCGCGACTGGATGCGCAACCGCGCTGCGACCCGTGGCGGAAGTGCGCCGCCGCCGGCGCCGGATGCCAGGCCCGGCGGGACCAGCGCCCCGGGCGACGAGTCCGTCCTGCGGGGGCGGCGGGTGCTGGTCGTGGACGACGACGTGCGCAACATCTTCGCCCTCTCCAGCGTGCTGGAGCGGCATGGCATGGAGGTGGTCACCGCGGCGACCGGCGGCGAGGCGGTCGAACGGGTCGGCGGCGACCTGCGCATCGACCTGGTGCTGATGGACATCATGATGCCGGGGATGGACGGCTACGAGACGATCGGGGCGATCCGGCGCGACGGCGCAACCGGGCGCCTGCCGATCATCGCCCTGACCGCCAAGGCGATGAAGGGCGACCGGGAGAAGTGCCTGGAAGCCGGTGCGTCCGACTACCTGGCCAAGCCGGTGGTCACCGACGAGCTGCTGGAGGTGCTGCGGCAGTGGCTGTCCGCCTGACCCCCGCTCCCGGCACCGCGCCGGCCAGGATCCTGCTGGTGGACGACCAGCCGGCGCGGCTGCTCACCTACCGGACGGTCCTGGAGCCCCTGGGCGAGGCGCTGGTCGAGGCCCGGTCCGGCGTGGAGGCCCTGGAGCGGCTGATGGAGGACGAGTTCGCGGTCATCCTGCTGGACGTGAACATGCCCGGCATGGATGGTTTCGAGACCGCCTCGATGATCCACCAGCACCCGCGGTACGAGCAGACGCCGATCATCTTCGTCACCGCGGTCAACGTCACCGACATGGACCGCCTGCGCGGCTACAAGCTCGGGGCGGTCGATTACGTGATGGTCCCGGTGATCCCGGAGATCCTGCGTGGCAAGGTCGCGGTACTGGTCGAGCTGTACCGCAAGCGTCGCGAACTGCGGGCCGCCAACAGCGCGCTGGAGGAGGCCAACCGGGCCCTGCAGGCGCGTCAGGAGCGCGAGCTGGAGGCACTCAACGCCTCGCTGCGCACCGCCAATGCGGCGCTGGAGGTACAGAACGTGGAACTGCACGGGGAGGTCGCCGAGCGCCGCCGCATCGAGCAGCTGCTGCGCACCGCGGACCGGCGCAAGGACGAGTTCCTCGCCACCCTCGCGCACGAGCTGCGCAATCCTCTGGCGCCGCTGCAGAACGCACTGGGCATCCGGCGCCTGTCCGGTGCGGCGGGTGACGAGCAGCTGCAGGGCACCATGGAGCGCCAGCTGGCGCTGCTGGTGCGCCTGATCGACGACCTGCTGGACATCAGCCGGATCAGCCAGGGGAAACTGGCGCTCCGGCGCGCACCCACGGGGCTGTGCGAACTGGTCGATTCGGCGATCGAGCTCGCGCGGCCGGTCATCGACCAGGGCGCCCACCCGCTGCAGGTGGTCCTTCCGGACGAGCCGTTCACGCTGGAGGTCGACCACGCGCGCCTGTCGCAGGTATTCGCGAACCTGCTCAACAACGCGGCGAAGTATTCCGACCCCGGTGCCCCGATCCGGCTCTGGGCCGGGATCGACCCCGACGACGGAACGGTGCGGGTGAGGGTGGAGGACGCCGGAGTCGGGCTGACGCCCGAGCAGGCCGGCAGCATCTTCGAGATGTTCTCCCAGGTGGATGCGTCCACCGACCGCGCCCAGGGCGGACTCGGCATCGGCCTGACCCTCGTGCGCCACCTGGTGGAGATGCATGGCGGGACGATCACGGTGGACAGCGCGGGGCTGGGGCAGGGCGCGGCCTTCGAGGTCACGCTGCCGCTGGAGGCAGGCCAGCGACCCGCGATTCCGGCTGGCGTGGAACAGATGCCGGCCGTGGCCCCGGAACCTTCCCGCAGCGCCGCCGCGGGAGGCGCGCGGCGCGTGCTGGTGGTGGATGACAACCACGACGCCGCCGACACCCTGGCGATGATGGTCGAAATGCTTGGCCATGAGGTGCGCCGGCTGTACGACCCGCACGCTGTGCTGGAACAGGCCAGGGTGTTCCGTCCCCACCTGGTGTTCCTCGACGTGGGCATGCCCGGGCTGGATGGTTGCGGCCTTGCGCCGCAGCTGCGTGGCCTGCCGGGAGGGGAATCACTGGAGATCGTCGCGGTGACGGGCTGGGGGCAACCGGAGGACCGCCGCCGTACCCGTGAGGCGGGCTTCGACGTGCATCTGGTCAAGCCGCCGCCGCTGGCGGAGATCGAGCGGCTCTGCAACGGCCCCTTGCCGGCCCGGATGATGGATGCGACCGATGGCTGAGGGATCGCCACCGGATCCACCAGGAGCACTGCTGGAACGCCTGGCCCATGACCTGCGCGGGCCGCTCTCCCCGATCCAGACCGCCACCTGGTTGCTGCGCCAGGGCGGCCTGGAGGACGCGCGGCGCGCGGAACTGCTCGACATCATCGATCGCCAGGCCGACCGGCTCGGCGGGATGATCCAGGAGATCTCCGACTGGGTGCGGGTCCATGACGGCCGCCTGGTCGGGAGACCCGAGTCGGCGCCGGTGGCGTTGTTGCTGGACCTGGTGGCCGGGACGGCGGAGCAGTTGCCCGCCTGGGAGTGCGAAGCCGTACCGGAGGACAGCAGCGTCCATGTCGACCTGCAGCGCATGGTGCAGATGCTCGGCACGCTGGTCGCCTTCCTGCAGGCCCACGGAGGGGTCGGGAGCCTGCGCGCCAGCTGCGTGCCCGGCACCCTGCTGCTCGCGCTCGAGGCCGCGGGCCCCTGGGAAGAGGGAGAGCAGGGCCTGGTATTCGCCGCGCCGCACCCCGCCCCGCACGACTCCGGGCTGGGGATGGGGCTGCTGGTGGCGAAAGAGGTCGTGCGCGCCCACGGCGGTGACGTGCAGGCCCGTGAGTCGGAGGACGGGCGCGCGCGACTGGAGGTTTCCCTGCCCCTGGTGTCAGGCTAGCCGGGCATCAGCCCTTGCCGGGGGGCTGCGCGGGCACGAACGGGGAAACGGGATCGCTGGCGGGGAAGGTTTCCTCCAGCGCCTCGTCCTG
>JAEWFH010000184.1 GCA_023388955.1 Pseudomonadota bacterium | reverse complement strand
CTGGCTGGCGGCGTAGCTGTCGGGATCATGCAGCTCCGGCCAGCCGCCGCGGAGGTCGTGCAGGCGCCCGGACACGTCGGCCAGGTAGCAGCGCATCTGCAGCACGAAGGCCGGCTCGCGGGTGTGGCGCAGGAAGTTCTCGCGGTGGAAGACGGTCTCGGCGATGGCAGTGTCGCGCTCGCGGGCGGCGTAGTAGACGCCCCAGCTGCCGTCGGAGAAGCGCGAGCCGCCCGGCGGGGTATGGGTGAAGGCGGCCATGATGGGCGTGGTGCCCGGGCCGCTGATCCGGCGTCCCGGCGGGACCATCGAGATGTCGCCTGCTTCCTGGCGCAGCCGCGGGTTGGTCAGGCCCTCCAGCTCGAACAGTGCATCCAGGTCCTCCGGCGAGGCGATGCGGTCGAACAGGCCCACCGGCGGGAAACGGCTGGGGACGATCCGGTAGCTGGGCCGCCAGGCGAGCTGCCTGCGCGGGATCGCCCGGGCCACGCTCATCCGCGTTGCGCGTCCAGGTACTGCCGCACCACGAACAGGTCGGCCACCTGGCCGCCGAGCATCCGCTCCAGCGCGCTCTGCCCGCCGAACACCGGCGCCTCGTTGGGTCGCTTCACCCAGCCATCGGCCTGCGCCGGGTCCGGGAACAGGATCTCCAGCGCCTTGTAGATGCCCAGCAGGTAACTGATCCGCTCCAGCGCGTCGTGGGGCAGGGCCCCGTCGAGGTCGCGCTTCCAGCGGAAGAAGGTCGAGCGCCCCGGCCGGCCCAGCAGGATGCGTTCCTGCTCCGCACCCAGCCCCCACAGCCCGGTGATGTTGAAGAACGCCCGCAAAGCCGGACCCGTCAGGTCGCGGCGCGGAGCCGATCGCGGATTGGCGGCGGCAACTCCCATGGCCACAACATAGTCCCGATCGGGATCAAAAGCAACAAACCCATCCCATTTGGGATGTGCACAACGATGACCCGCCAACCACGCGCCTGCTCCCCAAGCGCGAGATCGGCAGGAGGGAGGTCTGTTTCACAGTTCCTGCACGCACGCGACTGTCAGCTGAAGGCGGATCGGGGTACCGGCGAAAACGCCGCTATATTCCGGCTTCCCCCGACGTAAGGAGAACGAAATGAATCTGACCAGGAAGCATCTGGGGATCGCGCGGGCACTTGGCCTGGCGATCGTGGTCAGCGTGGGCCTGGGTGCTTGCGCCACGTATGACGAGGAGTTTGCCGGGATCAACTCGCGCCTCGACCAGCTCGACACCAGGGTGCAGAGCGCGGCCCAGAGCGCCGAATCGGCCAACCAGTCCGCGCAGCGTGCCAACCAGCGGCTGGACCAGATGGAAAGCCGCGTCCAGCAGCTTGAAACGGCGCCGGGCCGCGTGCCGCGCGGCTAGTCGTCCCGGACCCGGTGGCCCTTGCCGGCCACCGGGTCCGTGTCTTTCCAGTTTTATGTCTTTCCAGTTTTCCCGGGAACCTTCCTGCCGTATGCCTGCACACCTTGCGACCCGAGCCGTTCACGGCGCGCTGGCGCTGACCCTGGCGTTCGCCTGCTCCGGCGTGGCGAGCGCCGATGAAGCCTCCACGCAACCGGTGGTCGCCCTCGACCAGCTTCCGCCAGACCAGGAGGTGTCCGACCGGGTGACGGATCTTGCAGGCTGGGTCGTTGCAGCCAACGACAACCAGGGCTATCCGTTCGCGGTCATCGACAAGGTCGCCGCGCAGGTCTTCGTGTTCGGCGGGGACGGCCGGCTTCGCGGCGCGGCACCCGGATTGTTCGGGTCGGCGGTCGGTGATCACACCGCGCCCGGTGTTGCCGGTCTCGCGCTGCGCGAAATCCCGGGCCGGGACCGCACCACGCCCGCCGGTCGTTTCGTGGGCGGCTTTGGTCCCTCGCTCGACGCCGGGCGGGTGCTGTGGGTGGACTACGATTCCGCGGTTTCCATCCACCCGACCGCCACCGGCGTCCCGTCCGAGAAGCGCCCCGAGCGCCTGGCATCGCCCACGCCGGACGACAACCGCGTCACGCACGGCTGCATCAACGTCGAGCCCGGGTTCTACGAGCAGGTCGTCAGCCCGGTGTTCCAGCGCGGCGGGGTGTTCTACGTCCTGCCGGACGAGGCCTCGATGGCCGAGACCTTCCCGGAGTTCGCGGGAACCAGCGCGACGGCGCAACGCTGACGACTGAAGGCGCGCGGCGCGCCCGGTCGAAAGGCGGCGTCCCTGCCGTGCCGGCAGGGCTCAGAAATCGAACAATTCCCCGAGCAGCGACTTCTTCTTCTTGTGCTTGTAGTACCCCGGATGCCCGTAGGCTTGCGGTGGGTAGCGGTCGTACTGCGGCGGCGGGGCGGGGCCGCGGGGTGGTGCAGGGGGAGCGGCCTGGGCCTGCTCCGTGCGCTCGATCAACCGGTCGAGTTCGCCACGGTCCAGCCAGATCCCGCGGCAGGTGGGGCAGTAGTCCACCTCGATGCCCTGGCGGTCGGTCATGGCGAGGTTCACGTTCTTGCAGACGGGGCACAGCATGCGTCGATCTCCGGTAGGTCGCCGCCATCCTGCAGCGCGCCGCCGCCGACATCACCCGGGCCGGGCATGACGGAGTGCCCGGCCCGCACTGTCTTTCGATTGGAGAACGCCCCATGACCCTGCATGAAAGCCGCCGGGTGCGGCACGACACCGTCTTCCGCCGCGTCGAGGTCCGCGAGGTGGTCGAGCTGACCCCGCACATGCGCCGCATCGTCGTTGGCGGACCCGAGCTGGAAGGCTTCCACAGCGGCGCGCCGGACGACCACATCAAGATGTTCTTCCCCAACCCGGACGGTGAGTTCATCACCCCGAAGATGGGCGAGCACGGGCCCGAGTACCCGGCCGACAAGGCGCCCTCGCCGATGCGCGACTACACCCCGCGCCACCACGACGCGGCCGCCGGCACGCTGGCCATCGACTTCGTCGTGCACGGCGAAGGGCCGGCCAGCACCTGGGCGGAGAACGCCAGCGCCGGCGACCGCATCGCCTTTGGTGGTCCGCGCGGCTCGTTCGTGGTCGCTGATGATTTCGACCACTACGTCCTGGCCGGCGATGAGAGCGCATTGCCGGCGATCGCCCGCTGGCTGGAGGAGATGCCCGCCGGGCGCAAGGCCAGCGTGCTGGTCGAGATCCCGGAGGACGCCGACCGCCAGCGGCTGGAAACCCGGGCCGACGCCCAGGTCACCTGGCTGCCGCGCAACGGCGTCCCGGCCGCGCAGAGCGACCTGCTGGAGAACGCCCTGGATGCGTTGGCGCCCGAGGGCGACACGTTCTGGTGGGTGGCCTGCGAGGCGCGCCGGGTGCGCGGGATACGCAAGTCCATCGAGGGCGGCCGCGGCGTACCCAAGGAGTGGATCCGCTCGACCGGCTACTGGAAGGCGGGCGCCGATGACGACGGGGACTGACGGGGCAGGGCGCCGGAAGGAATCCCCGGCGCCCCTGATGGCTACGCGGCGGGTGCGTCGACGACCTTGTAGCCTTCCTCTTCAATGACACGCCGCACCGCAGCGGCGTCGTCGGTACCGCTCACCCGGACGGTCCCGGCGGCCAGGTCGACCTCGGCGGTGCCGCCGAGGGCGGCCACCGCCTTCTGCACGGCGCGCTCGCAATGGGCGCAGGTCATGCCTTCGACTTTCAGTTGCATCGCTCTTCTCCGATCGGGGAAATCCCGGCAGGCGGACAGTGTCGGGCTTGCCATGGTGGGAAGGTCAACCCTCCCGGGCATATTGCCCAAGTACCGCCAGTGAAGCCCTGGCCGCCAGCATCGAGCTGGCGCGCCTGGTCGACCGCCGTGGCTTCCACCGCTACTGGGTTGCCGAGCAGTTCGGGATGCTGGCCTCGATGGCGCCCGGGCGCATCGACCTGGGCATCGGCCGGGCACCGGGGACCGACATGAACACCGCCGCCGCACTGCGGCGTGGGCGTCCTGGCGGGCGACGACCCCGACCAGGCGCGCGCGCAGGCCTGGGCGTACTCACACGCGATGATGCGCATGACCACGCGCCGCTCGTTCGTCGTGCCCACCGCCCGGGAAGCGGCGGCCTA
>JAEWFH010000114.1 GCA_023388955.1 Pseudomonadota bacterium | reverse complement strand
TGCTGGCCCGGCTCAAGGGCATCCGCCGCAAGCTGACCCAGGACCTGGGCTTCCTGATCCCCGCCGTGCACGTGCGCGACAACCTGGAACTGGCCCCCGGCCAGTACCGGCTGCTGGTGCACGGCGTGCCCGTCGCCACCGGCGAGCTGTACCCGGACCGCGACCTGGCGCTGGACCCGGGCCAGGTGTTCGGCCCGCTGGACGGCATTCCCGGCAAGGACCCGGCCTTCGGCCTGGACGCGGTGTGGATCGCACCGTCCCAGCGCGCGCACGCCGAGTCGTTGGGCTACACCGTGGTCGATGCCGCGACCGTGGTGGCCACCCACCTGTCCCACGTAGTCCGCGAGCGCTCCACCGAGCTGCTGGGCCATGACGAGGTCCAGCACCTGCTCGACAGCGTCGGCAAGGCGACGCCGAAGCTCGTCGAGGATTTGACACCCAAGCTGCTGCCGCTGTCCACGGTCGTGCGGGTGCTGCAGTCGCTGCTGGCCGAGAAGGTCCCGCTGCGGCAGATGCGCCAGATCGTCGAGGCCCTGCTGGAGCACGGCGCCCACACCCAGGATGCCGCCGCGCTCACCGCGGCCGTCCGCACCGCACTGGGCCGGTTCATCGTCCAGGAGATCAACGGCATGGAGCCGGAACTGCCGGTCTACACCTTGGCGCCGGCTTTGGAACGGGTATTGCAGGAGTCAGTCAGCGGCAATGGTGCCGCGCTGGAACCGGGACTGGCCGAACGCCTGCACACCAACCTGAGCGACTGCGTCACCCAGCAGGAAGGCCGCGGCGAGCCGGCGGTGCTGCTGGTCCCCGGGGCGATCCGCCCCACGCTTTCGCGACTGGTCCGGCACAGCGTTCCCGCCCTTTCGGTACTGGCCTACGGCGAAGTCCCTGAGGACAAGCGCCTGCGGCTGGTGGGGTCGGTTGGATAGGCCCCGGTTCCCGATTCATCCGCGGCCCGGTGACGGGCCCCACGAACAGACGAGCAGCCAGGCATGAGAATCAAGCGCTTCATTGCCCCCGACATGCGGACCGCCCTGCGCATGGTGCGCGAGGAACAGGGTGCCGACGCGGTGATCCTGTCCAACCGCGCGGTGTCCCAGGGCATCGAGGTGGTGGCTGCCACCGACTACGACGAAGTGCTGGTCCAGCAGGCGCTGCGCTCGGCCGCCGCGCCGGAGCCGGCGGCACCGGCAGCGGCTACACCGGTCGCGGACACGACTCCGGCCCTGCCGGCCTCCCCCGGCACGCAGGAAGCCCCGGCGGCGGCAGCGCCTTCGGTACGCGAGACCCTTGCCACCCGCGCCCGCGCCGTGTTCCGCCTCGGCGAGGCCCGCAGCCGCGAGAACGACCCCACCCTGGCCGAGCTCACCGCGCCGGCCGCCGCCGAGGCCGTGCAGAAGGCCGTCACGGTGGTGCAGCCCGGGGCCACGCCGCACGCCGACGCCCCCGCCGTTGCCTCCGCCCCGACCCCCAAGGCCGTTCCCGCCTACTTCGAGGCGATGATGTCCGCCCTGGCCGATCCGGCCGCGTCCGAGCGCCTGATCGCGGCCGCCAACGGCGTGGCCGCGCCGGCTGCCGCGGCGGTGGAACCCACCACGCCGGTGGAGGCACCGAAGGCCGCCGAGCCCCCGGCCAGCGAAGCCCCGGCACCGGCACCGGCACCGCCCCCCCGTGAACCACACCTGCGCGCGGTCCCGGACCCCGATCCGGAAATCGTCGCCCTGCGCGCCGAGCTGTCGGGCATGCGCCAGCTGATCGAGCAACAGGTCGGCCAGCTCGCGCTGGAACGCCTGCGCGGCTCGCCGGCGCGCGCCGCGGCCTACGACGTGCTCATCGGCTACGGCTGCGACGAGCAGCTGGCGCAGCAGGTCGCCTCGCGACTGGATGCGGCGCTGGAGCCGGAGCGCATCCATCCCCCGATGCTGGCCGAACTGGCCCGTACGCTGACGGTGATCCGCAGCGAGCCGATCGACGACGGCGGGGTCATTGCCCTGGTCGGACCCACCGGCGCCGGCAAGACCACCACCGTCGCCAAGCTGGCCGCGCGCTTCGCCGCCCGCCACCGCGCCCGCGACGTGGCCATGGTCACCACCGACGCCGAGCGCATCGGCGCCCGCGAGCAGCTGCACGCCCACGGCCGCCGGCTGGGCATCACCGTCTGCGAGGCCGACGGCCCGGAAGGGCTGTCGCAGACCCTGGAGCAACTCAAGGACTACCCGCTGGTCCTGGTCGATACCGCCGGCTACGGCCCGCGCGACCGCGACCTGCTCGGCCAGGTCACCTGGCTGCGTGCCACCGGCAACCTGCGCAGCCTGCTGGTCCTTCCCGCCAACGCCCACCCGCATGACATGAACGAGGTCGTGCGCCGCTACCGCATGGCCGGCCCCGAGGGCGTGGTGCTGACCAAGACCGACGAGACCGGCCGCCTGGGCGCGGCGGTGTCGACGCTGGTGCGCAACGGGCTGGGCCTTGCCTACACCGCCTGTGGCCAGCGGGTCCCGGGCGACCTGGACGCCGCCAGCGCCTCGGCGCTGGTCCTGCAACTGGAGAAACTGCGCCGTGCTGCCGATAACCCCTTTGTCACCGAGGACCGTCATGTCAGCGCCTGATCCCCGCATCGCCACTTCCGGCCACGAGCCCGGCAATCCGCCGGTGCGCGTGATCGCCGTTGCCAGCGGCAAGGGAGGCGTGGGCAAGACCAACGTGTCGGTCAACCTCGCCCTGTCGCTGTGCAATGCCGGCCAGCGCACGCTGCTGCTGGACACCGACCTGGGCCTGGCCAACATCGACGTGCTGCTGGGCCTGTCGCCGCGCTTCACCCTGGCCGACGTGTTCGCCGGCCGCTGCGAGCTGCGCGACACCCTGATCAAGGGCCCGGCCGGGCTGTGGGTGGTCCCGGCCGCCTCCGGCAAGCGCCACATGACCGAGCTCAGCCCCGGCGAGCACGTCGGCCTGGTCCACGCCTTCAGCCAGCTGGACGTGCCGCTGGAGGCGATGGTCATCGACACCGCCGCGGGCATCGCCGACGGCGTGCTGACCTTCTGCCAGGCCGCGCAGGACGTGGTGGTGGTGGTGTGCGACGAGCCTGCCTCGGTCACCGACGCCTACGCACTGATCAAGGTCCTGAACCGCGACCGCGGCGTGCGCCGCATCCAGGTCCTGGCCAACCAGGTCCACCATCCCAACGAGGGCAAGGCGCTGTTCGCCAAGCTCGAGCGGGTCACCGCCCGCTTCCTCGACGTCACCCTGAACTACCTGGGCGCGGTGCCGCGCGATGAGTGGCTGCGCCGGGCGGTGCAGCGCCAGGAGGCGGTGGTCGAGGCCTTCCCCTCCAGCCCGTCCGCGCGTGCCTTCGCCGACATTGCCCGGCGCGCCCGGCAGTGGCAGTCGCCGGCCGGGCAGCGCGGGCACATCGAATTCTTCGCGGAGCGGCTGGTCGCACAGCCGGGGAGCGCGCTGGCATGAGCACCGCGACCGCCGCCTACCGCGCCAGCCAGCCCCGCGAGGATGCCGCCACCGTGGTCGAGCGCCACGCCGAGCTGGTCCGCCGCATCGCCCACCACCTGGCCGCGCGGCTGCCGTCCAGCGTCGAGATCGACGACCTGGTGCAGGCCGGGATGCTTGGCCTGCTCGACGCCGCCCGGAACTTCCAGGACGACCAGGGCGCCAGCTTCGAGACCTACGCCTCGATCCGCATCCGCGGGTCGATGATCGACGAGATCCGCCGCGGCGACTGGGTGCCACGCTCGGTGCACCGCAAGTACCGCGACGTGGTCGCCGCCACCCGCGCCGTCGAGCAGCGCACCGGCCGCGCCGCCACCGCGCCGCAGGTCGCCGCCGAGCTGGAAGTCTCCCTCGACGAGTACCACCGCATGCTCGAGGAGTCCGCCCGCGGCCAGCTGGTGAGCCTGGAGGCGCTGGTCGACGAGCACGAGGGCGAACCGCGGGTCGCCGACCAGGACACCGCCACGCCGCTGCGCTCGGTCGAGCACGACGCCTTCCGCGACAGCCTCGCCGAAGCCATCGGACTCCTTCCCGAGCGCGAGCAGCTGGTGATGTCGCTGTACTACGAACAGGAAATGAACCTTCGCGAGATCGGCGCCGTGCTGTCGGTCAGCGAATCGCGCGTCTGCCAGATCCACGGCCAGGCCATGCTCCGGCTGCGGGCGCGGCTGGGCGAATGGCGCGGAACCATCATGCACGACCAGGACTGAGGCCCCCTCCACCCCATGGACAAGAACATCCGCATCCTCATCGTCGACGACTTCTCGACGATGCGCCGCATCGTCAAGAACCTGCTCAACGACCTCGGTTTCACCAATACCGCCGAGGCCGACGACGGCACCACCGCGCTGGCCGAACTGAAGAAGGCCAGTTTCGATCTGGTGATCACCGACTGGAACATGCCCGGCATGCCTGGCATCGACCTGCTCAAGGCGATCCGCGCCGATGCGTCGATGTCGACCATGCCGGTGCTGATGGTCACCGCCGAAGCCAAGCGCGAGCAGATCATCGAAGCCGCCCAGGCCGGGGTGAACGGCTACGTGATCAAGCCGTTCACCGCGGCCACGCTCAATGACAAGCTCACCAAGGTCTTCGAGCGGCTGGGAGCGCCGGCGTGAACGCGAGCCTGGACCGCGAAGCCCTCAGCCGCCACCTGCTGGCGGCACTGGCGGCGCTGGAGCAGGAAGACGAGACCGGCTGGCGCCGCAACGTCGACGAGCTGATCCAGTGGCGTACCCAGCCGCTGGTGCAGGGCATCACCCGCCTGGCCCGGGAGCTGGAGCAGGCGCTTGGCGACACCACCGGCCCGGCGGTTTCCGGCACCTCGCTGCCGGAAGCCTGCGCGCGGCTGGAGCACGTGGTGGCGCTCACCGAGAACGCCAGCATGCGCAGCCTCGACCTGATCGACGAATGCGGCACCCTGCTGCGCGGCCTGGAGCCCTCGGGGCAGGAGCAGGCGGCGCTGGTGGACGGCATCCGCAGGCGCCTGTCCGAGCTCACCGCCACCCAGGGCTACCAGGACCTCACCGGCCAGATCATCCTGCGCGTGGTGGCCCTGGTGCGTACCGTGCACGAAGGCCTGGGCGAGATGATCGGCGAGGCCGACCCGCCGCTGCGGCTGGCCCCGGACCACCGTGGCCAAGGGCCGGCCGTGGCCGGCGTGGATGCCGAGCCGACCTCCCAGGACGAGGCCAACCAGCTGCTGTCCTCGCTGGGGATCTGACGCCCGTGGACACCAACAGCGACATCTGCGCCGACTTCCTGGTGGAGGCCCGCGAGATCCTCGACCAGCTCGGCGAGCAGATGGTCGTGCTGGAACACGCGCCCGACGACAGCGAAGGCCTGAACGCCGTCTTCCGCGGCTTCCATACCATCAAGGGCGGCGCCGGCTTCCTGCATTTCACCCCGATGGTGCAGCTGTGCCATGCCTTCGAGGACCGCCTGAACCTGGCCCGCAGCGGCGAGCTGCCGCTGGATCCGGTGGCCTTCGACGGCGCCCAGCAGGCCATCGACCTGCTGGTGGACATGCTGGACGCGGTGGCCGCGGGCGAGCCGTTGCCGGACGCCCCGCAGGCCCTTATCGACAGCCTGCATCCGGACGCCGCGACCGCGACCGCAGCCCCGGCCCCGGCCCCGGCACCACCACAGGTCCCTGCCGAACTGCTGGAGGGCGACCTGGACGACCTGGATTTCGACGCGCTGCTGGACAGCCTGCACGGTTCCGGCGGCGTCCCGGGCGCGGCCACGGCGGCGCCTGCACCCGCACCGGCGCCCCCGCCCGCTGCGCCGAAGAAACCGGCACCCGCCGCCAGGCCCGCAGCCCGCCCCGCGGCGGCCGAGGAGCAGACGGTCCGCGTCGATGTCCGCCGCCTGGATGCGATGGTCAACCTGGTCGGGGAGATGGTCCTGGCGCGGAACCGGCTGAAGACGATCCGTCCGCGCCTGCGCGACGAGGAACTCGACCGCGCCGTGGCCGCGCTGGATGCCACCACCTCGCGCCTGCAGTCGGCGGTGATGACCGCCCGCATGCAGCCGGTCGGCCGCGTGTTCGCGCGCTTCCCCAAGCTCGCCCGCGACGTCGCCCGCCAGCTGCAGAAGCAGGTGGACCTGGAGGTGGTCGGCGCCGACACCGAGCTGGACCGCAACCTGGTCGAGGCATTGGCCGACCCGCTCGTGCACCTGGTGCGCAACGCCATCGACCACGGCATCGAGGCGCCGGAGCAGCGCCGCCGCGCCGGTAAGCCCGAACGCGGCCAGGTCCGCCTGTCCGCCCAGCAGGAGGGCGACCACGTCGCCATCGAGGTGCGCGACGACGGCGCCGGCATCGATGCCGAGCGGATCCGCGACAGCGCGATCCGCAAGGGCCTGGTGGAACCCGACGCGGCCGCCCGGATGTCCCCGGAGGAGTCGCTGCAGCTGCTGTTCCTGCCTGGCTTCTCCACCCGCAGCGAGGTCAGCGACCTGTCCGGCCGCGGCGTCGGCATGGACGTGGTGCAAAGCCGCATCCGCGAGCTGTCCGGGCTGGTCCAGATCCAGTCCGAGCCCGGCGCGGGCAGCCGCTTCATCATCCGCGTCCCGCTCACCCTGGCGATCCTGCCGACGCTGCTGGTGGAAATCGCCGGCGACGTCTATGCGCTGCCGCTGGTGCGCGTGGTGGAGGTGATGCCCTACACGCCGGCCGGCGCGCCGATGACCATCGATGGCCAGCCGGTGCTCGACCTGCGCCAGCAGCCCCTTCCCCTGCTGGACCTGCGCGGCTGGCTCGGCCTGCCCGGCGAGGCGACCGAGCGCACCGCGGTGGTGCTGCAGACCGGCGAACAGCGCTTCTGCCTCGTCGTCGACCGCGTGCGTGGGCGCGAGGAAGTGGTGATCAAGGCGCTCCCACGGAGCCTGCGCGGACTGGACGGATACGCCGGTGCCAGCCTGATCGGCGATGGCCGGATGGCGCTGATCCTGGACGTCGACAGCCTGTACCGCAGCGGCCTGGCACCCCAGCGCGCCGCCTGATCCCGATTCAAGTACCCCCTGCACGGACCGATAACCAAGGCAATGGACAAGCTCACCGCAATCGGCAGCGCCCTGGCGCTCGTGGCACTGGTCGGCGGCAGCCTGCTCAAGGGCGCCGGCCTGTCCGGGCTGTGGTCGCCGGCCGCCTTCGTGATCGTGATCCTGGGCACCATCGCTGCGGTGCTCATCCAGACGCCGATGGAGACATTCCGGCGTGGCCTGAAGATCGTGCGCTGGGTCTTCCAGCCCCCGGCCACGGACCGGGCAGTGCTGATCGAGCGCATCGTGGAATGGAGCGGCACCGCACGCCGTCAGGGCCTGCTCGGCCTGGAAGCGGAGGTCGAATCGATCGAGGACCCGTTCCTGCGCAAGGGCCTGCAGATGGTCGTGGACGGCGTGGAGCCGGAGACCATCCGGCAGATGCTGGAAATCGACCTGGAAGGCCAGCAGCAGCGCGACCTGGCGGCAGCGAAGATGTTCGAAGGCGCCGGCATCTACGCGCCCACCCTGGGCATCGTCGGCGCGGTGCTGGGCCTGATGGCGGTGATGAAGAACCTGGCCGACCCCAGCAAGCTGGGCCACGGCATCGCCGCCGCCTTCACCGCGACCGTCTACGGCATCGGCAGCGCCAACCTCGCGCTGCTGCCGGCGGCGGTGAAGCTCAAGGGCATCATCCACCGCCAGGGCACCGACCGGGAAATGATCATCGAGGGCCTGGCGGCCATCGCCCAGGGCGAGAACCCACGCAACATCGAAACCCGCCTGCAGGGCTTTGGCGACTGAGATGGCACGCCGCAAGCACCACGAGGAGCACACCAACGCCGAGGCCTGGGCGATTCCCTATGCCGACCTGATGACGTTGCTGCTCGCCTTCTTCGTGGTGATGTACGCGATTTCCTCGCTCAACGAGGGCAAGTACCGGGTCCTGGCCGACTCGCTGTCGTCCGCCTTCGGCGGCCCGCCGCGCACCATCAGCCCGATCCAGCTGGGCCAGACCCAGCTGCGCGGCTCGGCGTTCGACCGCCCGTCGATCCAGACCGCCGCGGCCAAGGCCGGCCCGGCCGCCGCCACCCCCATCAACGCGCCGCGGATGCTGCAGGTGCTCGACATGCCCACCCTGGGCCGCCAGCCGACCATCGCCGAAGCCGACATGGTCCGCGTACAGGCCGAGGCAAGGCGCCATGCGGAGCTCCGGGTGCTGGGCCGGCGCATCCAGGACTCACTTGCAGAGCTGGTCCGCGAGCAGCTGGTGAAGGTGCGCCGCGGCCCGGACTTCCTGGAGGTCGAGATCCAGAGCGACATCCTGTTCGCCAGCGGCTCCGCCGTGCCCAGTCCACTGGCGGTCGAGACCATCCACCGCGTTGCCGGGGTGCTGCGCGAGGAGCCCAACGCCCTGCGGGTCGAGGGCTACACCGACGACGTGCCGATCGCCAACGCACGCTTCCCGTCCAACTGGGAACTGTCGGCCGCGCGCGCGGCCAGCGTGGTGCATGAGCTGGCCGGTGCCGGCGTGGCCCCGGGACGGATGGCGATGGTCGGCTATGGCGAATACCAGCCGATCGCCGACAACACCACCGCCGAAGGCCGCAACTCGAACCGGCGGGTGCTGCTGGTGATCCTGGCCGCCCCGCAGGGACCGGATGCGCTCATCGCACCCGGCACCCCGACCGAACCCATTGAACCCGCCCCGGGCGACGCCGTCGTGTCCACCGCCCCGGTCCTGGAAGGAGCTGGCTGAGCATGCAGATCTGGGCAATCGCCAACCAGAAGGGCGGCGTTGGCAAGACCACCACCTCGTTGCTGCTGGCGCGCGGACTGGCCGCGATGGACCAGCGCGTGCTGCTGGTCGACCTGGACCCGCACGCCTCGCTGACCCGCGCCTTCGGCATCCCCACCGATCCGCCCCCGCCGGGCACCCATGACCTGTTCTCCGACCTGGGCGGAGCGGACCTGGGCAGCCTGGCGCGGCGCACCGCGGTCCCCGGCCTGCTGATGGTGCCGGCGCAACCGGCACTGGCAACCCTGGAACGCCGCGGCGCCACCCAGCCCGGGCTGGGCCTGGCACTGGGGCGGGCACTGCATGCGGTGCGCGGCCGCTATGACTACGTGCTGCTGGACTGCCCCCCGACGCTGGGGTTGTTGATGGTCAACGCGCTGGCCGCCGCCGACCGGCTGGTCGTGCCCAGCCAGACCGACCCGCTCGCCATGCACGGCCTGGCCGACATGCTGCGCACCGCGGAAATGGTCGAACGCTCGCGCCGCCGCCCGCTGCCCCGGCACGTCATCCCGACCCTCTACGACCGCCGCACCCGTGCGGGCGTCCAGGTGCTCGGGCAGTTGAAGGACATGTACGAAGGGATCGTCTGGCCCAAGGCCATCCCCATGGACACCAGGCTGCGCGAAGCACCCACGCTGGTGGCCGAGGAGGCACCGACCGGTCGCGGCGCCGAGGCCTATGCCTCCGCGCTGCGCTGGCTGCTGTCGGTGCTGCCGCGGCAGCAGGAGGCGGCATGAACCACCCCGCCGTCGACAGCTACCTGGACGAATTGCTGGCGCCGGTCGCACAGGCCGCCGCGCCCGGGCGCGACGCTGCGAACGAGTCCGGGCCGGAGGACGACGGCTCCGGGACCACGCCCGCTGCAGCAACGCTGCCGGCCGCCGCTCCAATGCCGACTCCGGCGCCAGCCCCGGCTCCCGCCCTGGCTCCGGTGCCCGCTCCTGTCGCCCGGCCCAACCGCTCCTCCAGGGAGGAGGCACCCTCTCCCCCACCCTCCCCGGCGCCGGCAAAGGCGCGCTGGCTGCGTGCCCGGCTGGGCCCGGACAGCTATGCCTTCCAGCTGCTGCGGGTCCAGGAGGTGGTGCGGGTGTCCCCGGTCGTCGCCATGCGTGGCGCCCGGCCGCACGTGCTGGGGGTGATGAACCTGCGTGGCCGCATCGTCCCGGTCACCGATCTGGCCATGTGGCTGGGTACCGGCCGGGTCGAGCCCGACGAGCACTCGCGGATCATCGTGCTCGAGCACGAAGACGAGCTGATGGGGGTACTGGTCAGCACACTCGATGACGTCGCCAGCATCGCCGGGGAGGACATCGAGCAGCCGTTCGCGGCGACCGGGCCGGGCGCCGTGCTGGGCATCGCCCGCTCGGCCACCACCCCGACGGTACTGCTGGATGCAACCGCGCTGTTCGGCTGAGGCCTCAAGTCCGCGCCGCCCCCGCCGTTACCGGGTTCGACGGTCCCCGAGGCCCCAGACACTGGCACCCATGGCTGATTCCACCCCCTCCCTCACGCTCCAGGCCGACCTGGGCATCGAGCACGTAGCCGAGCTGCAGGCCGCCCTGGCACCGCACCTGGCCGCCGAGGCGACGCTGGTGCTGGACGGTTCCCAGGTGCGACGAGTACACAGCGCCGGGCTGCAGCTGCTGCATGCCTTCGTGCGCGAGCGGGCCGGGGCCGGCCATGGCACCACGGTCCTGGCCCCCTCCCCCGCCCTGGCCGACGCCGCCCGCCTGCTGGCGCTGGACGGCACCCTGGCGGCCGCCACCCCCGCCCCACAGACACACGCCAGCACTACCGGAGAACCCGCGTGAGCGCACAGCTGTTGATCGTCGACGATTCCACCTCCATGCGGCAGATGGTCGCCTTCGCCCTGTCCTCCGCCGGCTATGCCGTGCACGAGGCCGAGGACGGCCAGGCGGCGCTGGACAAGGCCCGCGGGCAGAAATTCGACGCCGTGGTCACCGACGTCAACATGCCGCGCATGGATGGCATCGAGCTGATCCGCCAGCTGCGCCAGCTGCCGGACTACAAGTTCACCCCGCTACTGATGCTGACCACCGAGTCGGGCACCGACAAGAAGCAGGAAGGCCGTGCCGCCGGTGCCACCGGCTGGCTGGTCAAGCCGTTCGAGCCGGCCCAGCTGGTCGCCACCGTGGGCAAGGTGCTGGGCTGAGGACCCGATAAATGGACATCAGCCGCTTCCATGCCGCGTTCTTCGAGGAAAGCCGGGAAGGCCTGCAGGCCATGGAGGCGGGCCTGCTGCGCCTGGAATCGGCGGAACCCGACCTGGAGACCATCAACGTGGTCTTCCGCGCGGCCCATTCCATCAAGGGCGGCGCGGCGACCTTCGGTTTCCGCGCGGTCAGTGACCTGACCCACCTGCTGGAGACGCTGCTGGAGGAGGCCCGCGCGGGCACCCGCCAGCTCGATGGCCCTTCGGTGGACGCGCTGCTGGAAGCGGTCGATGTGCTGGGTGGCCTGCTGCAGGTCGCCGAGCACGGGGGCGAGGTCGACGCAGCCGCCCTGTCGCACGTGCAGGCGAGCCTGCAATCCCTGCTCGACGGCCAGGCCGTCCTGGCGGCTGGCGAGGCGTCGGCGCCGGCGAAAAGCGGCGCGCCGGACAAGTGGAAGATTGCGTTCGCACCGGAGTCCTCCCTGTTCATGAGCGGCAACGATCCGCTCCGGATCTTCCGCGACCTGGCCGAGCACGGCGAACTGGAAGTGTCCTGCAACGACGAGCGGCTGCCGCCCTTCAGCCAGCTCGATCCGTTCGAGGCGCACCTGGCCTGGGACCTGATGCTGCCCGGCTCGGTCCCGCGCGCGGCGATCGACGATGCCTTCGCCTGGGTCGAGGACCAGTGCCGGCTGGAGGTGGAGGCCATCCACGCGCCCGCACCCGCCGCCGCCTCTCCCGACGTTCCCGCCGCTGCGGCCACTCCCGCTGCCGGCAACGACGCCACCCGCCACGCCGAAGCCGACAGCTCGATCCGCGTCGCCGTCGCCAAGGTCGATGCGCTGATCAACCTGGTCGGCGAGCTGGTGATCACCCAGGCGATGCTGACCCAGCGTTCCGAAAACCTGGATCCGGTGGCGCACGAGTCGCTGCTGTCCGGCCTGGCGCAGCTGGAGCGCAACACCCGCGACCTGCAGGAAGCGGTGATGAGCGTGCGCATGCTGCCAGTCGAGTTCGCCTTCAGCCGCTTCCCGCGGATGGTGCGCGACCTGGCCGCGCGCCTGGACAAGAAGGTGCGCCTGCGCACCAGCGGCGAAGCCACCGAGCTGGACAAGGGCGTGATCGAGAAGATCGTCGACCCGCTGGTGCACCTGGTCCGCAACTCCATCGACCACGGCCTGGAGAGCCCGGCCGAGCGCCGCGCGGCGGGCAAGGACGAGACCGGCACGGTCACCCTCAGCGCCGCCCACCAGGGCGGACACATCGTGATCGAGGTCGGCGATGACGGCCGCGGCATGGACCGCGAGCGGATCCTCGCCAAGGCCGCCGAGCGCGGCCTGCAGGTACCCGACAATCCCAGCGACGCGCAGGTCTGGGACCTGGTGTTCCACCCCGGCTTCTCCACTGCCGACGCGCTGACCGACGTGTCCGGCCGCGGCGTGGGCATGGACGTGGTCAAGAGCAACATCCTGGCCCTGGGTGGCCAGGTCGAGGTGCGCAGCGCCAAGGGCACCGGCACCACCGTGGTGGTGCGCCTGCCGCTGACCCTGGCAATCCTGGACGGCATGAGCGTGGCGGTGGGGGAGGAAGTCTTCATCGTCCCGCTCAACATGGTCATCGAGTCGCTGCAGCCCGAACCTGCCCAGGTGCGCACCATTGCCGGCGAGACCCGCGTGCTGCGCATGCGCGAGGACTACGTGCCGCTGGTCAACCTGCGCGAGCAGTTCCGCCTGCCATCGGCCGCCAACACCACCGGCACGCCGATCGCCGTGGTGGTCGAGGCCGACGGGCGCCGCCTGGCGCTCGAGGTCGACGACCTGCTCGGCCAGCAGCAGGTCGTGGTGAAGAACCTGGAATCCAATTACCGCCGCATCCCCGGCATCTCCGGCGCGACCATCCTCGGCGATGGCCGGGTCGCG
This sequence comes from Pseudomonadota bacterium, assembly GCA_023388955.1. GTDB lineage: Bacteria > Pseudomonadota > Gammaproteobacteria > Xanthomonadales > Xanthomonadaceae > Novilysobacter. Next base: position 4,206 of record JAEWFH010000114.1, on the reverse strand, counting down.
CTGATCGTCGACGCCGGCAGCCTCGGCAGCACCGTCCCGGTGCCCGCGGCCGCGGCCTGACCCCACCTGCCTCCGAGAGCAACCATGAACACCCCCGCCCACGACACCACCCCCGCCCTGACCGGTACCGAGGCCACCCTGGCCGGCAGCGCCGAGTTCCTGACCTTCGCCCTGGGCGAGGAGGAGTACGGCGTGGACATCCTCAAGGTGCAGGAGATCCGCGGCTACGACTCGGTCACCCGCCTGCCCGACGCCCCCGACTACATCAAGGGCGTGATCAACCTGCGCGGCACCATCGTGCCGGTGGTCGACATGCGCCTGAAGTTCCGCTTGGCCAAGGCCGAGTACACGGAGGTCACGGTGATGATCGTCCTCAACGTCGGCGAGCGCGTGGTCGGCATGGTCGTGGACAGCGTGTCCGACGTGGTCCGCCTGAGCGCCGAGCAGATGCGCGCGGTCCCCGAGATCGGCGCCACCATCGACCGCCAGTTCCTGACCGGCATCGGCACGCTGGACGAGCGCATGCTGATCCTGCTCGACATCGAGCGGCTGATGACCAGCTCGGAGATGGGGCTGGTGGCGGAAGCCGTCGCAGCCGCTGCCTGAGTCCCGTCATCCCCGCGAACAACGCGGGGATCCACTGAGTCCCGTCATCCCCGCGAACGCGGGGATCCATGGACCTGGAGCCAGGAACGAGTGGAGAGGAACGAAGAACGAGTAAGGGCAAGAGCAAAGGGGTCGCCGCTTCTACTCACTCCTCACTCCTCTTCACTCACTCCTCGTCTCCACTCGTTCCTCATCCCCGCCATACAGCCAACGCCCAAGCGGATGGCCGCAAACCCGAAACAAAAAACGCGCCCCGGAGGGCGCGTTTTGCGTCGCAACGCAGCCGATCCTACAGCGTGAAATCCAGCCGCACCTTGCCGCGGCCGCCGCCCGGGGCGAACTCCCACTGCTTGACGGCGCGCACCGCGGCCGACTCGAACACGCGGGAGGGACGGGCGTTGACGACGGAGACGGTGTCGACCTTGCCGTCGGCGGAGACGGTGAATTCCACCTCGACGAAGCCCTCGGTGCCATTGCGGGCGGCATCGGCGGGGTACTGCGGCTCGACACGCTTGGTGGGGCTCAGGCTGGCGTGGGCCGGGAAGGCGATCGCCAGGGCCAGCAGGGCGGGAACGAGGATGCGGGATCGGGACATGGGGAGGAGCTCCTGGGGTTTTCGGCCGGTGTGTGCCGGGAAGTGCCGGGGGCGCGGGGGGTGCGCCTCCTGTCCCTCCGATCGGCCCCGGACGCGGGTTCTTTAGTCGCTGCCGCCAAGATGTGATTGCGGTCACATCGGGGTTCATGGGCGATTAAAGATCGCCGCCCCCCTGCCGTTGCCGCGGAAGACCCACCCCCATTCGAGGCCACGATGTCCGCACGTCCCTCCACCTCCCTTTCCGACCGGCTGCTCGCTCCCGCGGTCCGGCTCATGGCCGGCCTGCGCTTCGGCCACAAGGCACTGGTGATCGGCGCCGCCTTCATGGTCACCTGCGGTGTGCTGGCAGGCATCCTGATGGTGCGCTCGAACGCCGAGATCCGCGCCGTCGAGCGCCAGCGCAGCGCCGTGCAGGGCCTGTCGCACCTGCAGCAGTCGATGCTGTCGATGCAGGCCCACCGCCAGAAGCAGGTCCGCGTCGCGGCCGGCAGCAGCGCGGTCGCCTCCGAGATGGCGAACGATGCAGCCAATGCCCGCCGCCACCTGGAATCGGCCTCCCGCTGGGCCGCCGCGCAGGTCAACGACCCCACCCTGGCGCAGGCGATGGACGCGGCTGTCCAGGCCTGGGCGAGCGCCTCGAGCGACTCCAGCACCGCGGCATCCGATGACGCGATCGCACAGGTCAACGGCCTGATGAACCTGGTCGCAGAGCGCACCGGCCTTTCGCATTCGCAGGAGCCCACCGTGCTTTACATGGGCCGCGCCGCCAGCGACTGGCTGCCGACCCTGGCCGAGTACACCGCCCAGCAGGGCGTGGTCGGGCTGCGGGTGCTGGGCGAGGGCGCGATCTGGGTGGAGGACCGCACCGGGCTTGCGATCTCGCGCACCATGCAGGAGTTCCTGCGCGGGCGCATCGAGCTGGAGCTGGCCAACGCCGAGCAGCGCATGCCGGCCCTGGCCGGTACCGGCGGCACGCCGATCCGCACCGCGCTGGAGGCGATGGGCAAGCAGAACCAGGCCATCACCACCCACATCCTCGACGCCGACATCCCGGAGCTGCCGGTGGAAACCCTGGCCGCCCGCGAGCACGCCACCCATCTGGCGATGACCGCGGCGATGCTGGGCAGCATCAACGCCCTGGACGCCGCCGCCGCCGCGCAGCTGTCCTCGCTGCGCACCACCGCCTGGCTGACCGCGCTGGTGGTGGTGCTGGTGCTGCTGGTGGCCGGCTACCTGTTCCTGGGCTTCACCCGCAGCACCCGGCGCTCGCTGCACACCATCCAGGGCGCCGCGGAGGCGATCGCCTCCGGCGAGTTCCCGGACGAGGTGCGCACCGGCAGCCAGGACGAGCTGCGCGACATCGCCCGCGGCCTGCAGCGCGCGGTGGTCTCGCTGCGCTCCTTCGCCGCGGCCCAGCGCAAGGTCTACGAGGCCCATGAGGCCGGCGACATCGAGGAACGCCTGGACACCACCGCGTTCCCGGGTGCGTACGGCGCCATGGCCGGCGAGATCAACACCCTGGTCGAGTCGCACATCGACCTGACCCGCCAGACCATCGACATCGTCGGCTCCTACGCCCGCGGCGACCTTTCGCGCGACATCGCCCGCCTGCCCGGCACCAAGGCCGAGGTCACCGCCGCGGTGGACGCGGTCAAGGCCGGCAACCAGGCGGTCACCGCCGAGATCCGCATGCTGGTGGAGGCGGCCGTGGCCGGTGACTTCAGCAAGCGTGGCGACGCCGAGCGCTTCGAGTTCATCTACCGCGAGATGATCGAGGACCTCAACGCGCTGATGGCCAGTGCCGACCGCGGCCTGGACGAGGTCGGGCAGCTGCTGGCGGCCATGGCCGACGGCGATCTCACCCGCCGGGCCGATGCCACCCTGCCGGGCCGCTTCGGCGCCCTGGTCGGCGATGCCAACCACACCGTCGAGCGCCTGGCCGGGATCGTCGGCCGCATCCGGAAGGGCAGCGACTCGATCAGCGCCGCCGCCGGCGAGATCTCCTCGGGCAACGAGGACCTCTCGCGCCGCACCGAGCAGCAGGCCGCCTCGCTGGAGGAAACCGCCTCCTCGATGGAGGAGCTCACCTCCACCGTGCAGCACAACGCCGACAACGCCCGCCAGGCCAACCAGCTGGCGATCGGCGCCGCCGGCGTCGCTACCCAGGGTGGCGAGGTCGTCGGCCAGGTCGTCCAGACCATGGAAGGCATCAACACCGCGTCGCGCAAGATCGTCGACATCATCGGGGTGATCGACGGCATCGCCTTCCAGACCAACATCCTGGCGCTCAACGCCGCGGTGGAAGCCGCCCGTGCCGGCGAGCAGGGCCGCGGCTTCGCCGTGGTCGCCTCGGAAGTGCGCTCGCTTGCCCAGCGTTCCGCGGCGGCCGCCAAGGAGATCAAGGTCCTGATCGACGACTCGGTCGCCAAGGTCGACGACGGCAGCACCCTGGTCAACCGCGCCGGCAAGACCATGGACGAGATCGTGGCGAGCGTGAACCGGGTGGCCGAGATCATCGCCGAGATCAGCGCCGCCTCGGCCGAACAGAGCAGCGGCATCGAGCAGGTCAGCCAGGCCATCACCCACATGGACGAAGGTACCCAGCAGAACGCCGCACTGGTGGAGCAGGCCTCCGCCGCCGCCCGCTCGCTGGAGCAGCAGTCCTCGGTGCTGGTGGAGACCGTGGCCGCATTCCGCCTGGACAGCTCGCTGGACGACGACTTGGAGCGGATCGAGGCCGAGGCAGCCGGGATGGTGCCGGTGCCCGTGCCAGTGCCGCCCACGAAGCCGCGTGCTCCCGTGGCCGCGACCCCGGCGGCGCCCGCCACCGCAGGCAACGCAACGGGTGCCCGCCCCATCGCCCGCCCCGCTGCGGTGACCGGCAACGAGCAGCACTGGCAGGAGTTCTGAGCCGGGCTGCAAAACGGTTCGGAAAAGGCGCGTCGGCAACGGCGCGCCTTTTTTGTATCCGGCACCGCGGACGGTCGCGGCCACCGGCTTGACCT
>JAEWFH010000069.1 GCA_023388955.1 Pseudomonadota bacterium | reverse complement strand
CGTCCGCCCCGCGCGCGGTCACCGCGTGCCCGGGAACGATTCTTCCTACGCAGGTCACCGGGGTCGCGGCCGCGTCGGCGGCGGCCCGGATGGCATCGGCGCGATCGGGGGGCGCGGTGAAGCACAGCTCATAGTCATCGCCGCCGGTTGCCTGCAACGCAGGGCGATGCTCCGGCGCAAATGGATCACGGAGTGCGTCGGAGGTCGGGAGCAGGTCCAGTTCGACTTCGGCGCCGACGCCGCTGGCGCGGCAGACGTGGCCGAGGTCGGCGAGCAGGCCGTCGGAGACGTCCACGGCGGCGGTGGCGAGGCCGGACAGGGCACGGCCGAGGGTGACACGGGGCGTGGGGCGATCCAGACGGGCGCGCAGTGCGGCGGGGGCGCCCCGCTCCAGCAGCGCCAGGGCGGCAGCGGCATCACCCAGGGTGCCGCTGACCCAGAGGTCTTCACCGGCGCGCGCACCTCCGCGCCGCAACGCGCGACCCGGTTCGACAAGGCCGTGCGCGGTCACGCTGACCGACAGCGGACCGCGGGTGGTGTCGCCGCCGACGAGGGCGACGCCGTGCTGCATGGCCAGCGCCAGGAAGCCGTCGAGGAAGCCATCCAGCCAGGCGGCGTCCGGCGACGGCAGGGACAGCGAAAGCGTGCACCACGCTGGCTCGGCGCCCATCGCGGCCAGGTCGGACAGGTTCACCGCCAATGCCTTCCAGCCGATGTCGGCGGCCGCGGTGCCGACGGGAAAATGCACGCCCTCGTTGAGGGTGTCGGCGCAGACCACCAGCTGCCGGCCGGCGGGGACCTGGACCAGCGCGGCATCGTCGCCGATGCCCAGCACCACGTCGGCCCGCGCGGGCGTGCGCTGGCGGATGCGCTCGATCAGGTCGAACTCCGCCACGGCGGTCAACGCCGGCGCGCGGCCTCGACCTCGGGCTGGCGCCACTGCGCGGCGGCGCGGTCGAGTACGCCGTTGACGTAGGTGTGGCCGTGCTCGGCACCAAAGCGCTTGACGCCCTCGATGGCCTCGTTGATCACCACCCGGTACGGCACGTCCATGCGGTGGACCAGTTCGTAGGCGGCGATGCGCAGCGCAGCCAGTTCGACTGCGTCGACCTGGGCGATGTCGCGGTCCAGGTACGGGGCCAGGCCGGCGTCCAGTTCGCGGTGGTGCTGGAGGACGCCGTGCACCAGGTCCTCGAAGTAGGCCAGGTCGGCGAGCTCGCGCGCCTGCTCGTGGGCGAACTGGGCAAGGACCTCGCGGGCGGTACCGCCGGACATGCCCCAGGCGTACATCGCCTGCAGCGCCCGCTTGCGGGCCCGCGAACGGGTGACCGGGTCGATGCCGTCGTTGCGCCTGCGGTTCATGCGCCTTCTCCACGGAAAGCGCCCTGCGAGAGCAGGTGCGCCATCTCGATCGCCGCCAGCGCGGCCTCCTCGCCCTTGTTGCCGTGGCTGCCGCCGGCACGCGCCTCGGCATCCTCGTGGCACTCCACCGCGAGCACGCCGTTCATCACCGGAACGCCGTGGTCGAGCGCAACCCGCATCAGGCCCTCGCTGCAGCCATCGGCGACCTGCTCGTAATGGCGGGTGTCGCCGCGCACCACGCAGCCCAGGGCGATGATCGCCGCGTGCCCGCCGGCAACCGCCAGCGCGCGCGCGGTGACCGGGATCTCCCAGGCGCCGGGCACGCGGACCACGTCCACGGCTTCTTCGTCGATGCCGTTGTCGGCGAGGGTCTGCCGCGCACCGGCCACCAGGGTGTCGGTGATGCGCGGGTTCCAGCGGCTGGCGATGATCGCGTAGCGCGCGCCGGGCAGGCTGCGCAGGTCGCCTTCGAGGTGGGCCATGGAGTCGGTCGTTGCGGGGGAAGCGGTCAGTTTAGCGTGCGGGCCCGGCGTCGACGTACTCGACGACCTCCAGCCCGAACCCGGCAAGGCCCACCTGCTTGCGCGGGGTGCCCATCACCTTGAGCTTGCCCAGCCCCAGCTCGGCGAGGATCTGGCTGCCGGCGCCATTGCGGCGCCACTCGGTCAGGCCCTGGCCGGCGCCGGGGGTGAGCTCCGGACCGGCGCCCTCGGCTTCGGCCGGGTCGCGGCGGATGCGTGCCAGCAGTGCGTCGGCGTCGGCATGGTCGGCCAGCAGCACCAGCGCGCCCTGCCCTTCGGCGGCGATCTGCGCCAGCACGTCGCCCACCGCCGGACCGAAATCCGGCCGCCGCCAGTGCAGCGCATCGGCCAGCGGGTTGTGCACGTGCACGCGCACCAGGGTCGGGTGGGCCGGATCCGGCTCGCCGCGCAGCAGGGCGAAGTGCAGGCCGTGGCGCAGCAGGTCGCGGTAGGTGACGAGTTTGAACGGACCATGGTCGGTCTCGATTTCACGCTCGTCGATGCGCTCGACCGTGTGCTCTGTCTCCAGCCGGTAGCGGATCAACTGCTCGATCGAGCCGATCTTCAGCCCGTGCTCGGCGGCGAACTTCTCCAGTTCCGGGCGCCGCGCCATGGTGCCGTCGGGGTTGAGGATCTCCACCAGCACGCCGGCCGGTTCCATCCCGGCGAGCATGGCCAGGTCGGCGGCGGCCTCGGTATGGCCGGCGCGGTTGAGCACCCCGCCGGGCTGCGCCTGCAACGGGAAGATGTGCCCGGGCTGGACCACGTGCGCCGGCGAGGCGTCCGGGCGCACGGCGGTGCGCACGGTATGGGCACGGTCGTAGGCGCTGATGCCGGTGGTGACGCCCTCGGCGGCCTCGATGCTGACGGTGAAGTTGGTGTGGTGCGGCGAGGTGTTGTCGCGGACCATCGGCGGCAGGCCGAGCTGGCCCACCCGCTCGCGGGTCAACGACAGGCACACCAGCCCGCGGGCGTGGGTGACCATGAAGTTGATGTCCGAGGGCTTGACCAGTTCGGCGGCCATGATCAGGTCGCCCTCGTTCTCGCGGTCCTCGTCGTCGACGATGACGACCATGCGGCCGGCGCGGATTTCCTCGAGCAGTTCGGGGATGGTGGCGAAGCTCATGCACGTTCTCCCAGCAGGCGCTCGACGTAGCGGGCGACCAG
>JAEWFH010000140.1 GCA_023388955.1 Pseudomonadota bacterium | reverse complement strand
GGTCGCGGAAGCAGTCCAGTGCCGCCAGCGTCGCCTGCGGGGTGGTGCTGATGGAGTCATTGACCCAGGCCAGCCCGTCGCGCCCGCCAAGCAGCTGCAGCCGGTGCGGCAGTGGCGCGAAGTCCATTGCACGCGGCGCCAGCGCGGCGGCATCCAGCCCCAGCGCCTCGATCGCGGTCAGCACCGCGCACAGGTTGCCGCGGTTGTGCCGGCCGGGTAGCGGCAGCGCGGCGGTATCCATCACCTCGCGGGTACCGCGGAACAGGACGTCGCCGCGCAGGTGCCAGCCCTCCGCGTTGCCGAACCAGCGCACCTGGCTGCGCGGCAGTTCCAGGGCCGCCAGTCGCGGGTCGGCGGCGTTGAGCACTGCCACCCGCGGGGGGGCATCGGTGACCAGGCGCAGCTTGTCGGCCAGGTAGCGCTCATGCGAGCCGTGCCAGTCCAGGTGTTCGGGGAACAGGTTGAGCACCACCGCGACTTCGGGCCGGGCGCCGCTGTCGGCGACATCACCGGTCTGGTAGCTGGACAGTTCGATCACCCGGTAGTCGGCCGGGGCATCGCCAAGCTCCAGCAACGGCAGGCCGATGTTGCCGGCCAACGCGGTGCGATGGCCGCCGGCGCGCAGCAGGTGCGCCATCAGCGCGCTGGTGGTGCTCTTGCCCTTGGTGCCGGTGATGCACGCGGTACGCGCGACCACGCCATCGACGCCGGCCTGGCCTGCGAACCACAGCGCCGTACCACCAAGGAAACGGGTGCCGCGCGCGGCCGCGAAGGCCGCGGCCTCGCCGTACGGGCTGATGCCAGGTGACTTCACCACTACGTCGAAGACAGCCAGTCGCTCGCCCGTGGCCTCCGTCTCCACGACCAGCCCAGGGTCCGCCCCGCGCGCGTCGTCGACCTCGCCGGCGCGGCAGAACAGGGTCAGCGGCAGTCCCGGCAGCGCCCCGCGGATCGCCCGCCACGCTGCCCGGCCCTCGCGCCCCCAACCCCAGAGCGCAACCTTGCGGTCCTCAAGCTGCGAAATGCGCACCCAGCCGCTCCCACAAGGCCTCCGGGATCCGGTGCGACCCTTCCGGGGCCAGCAGCGGCTCGATGGCCAGCTCGGCCGGATCCAGCTGCGGCGCGATCTCCTCGGCGAAGCGCTTGACCAGCGTGTCCTCGCGCCACTCCGGCCGGGCCGCCAGCGCCGCCAGCGCCGCGCGCGACTCGCGCGCCTCGCCCACGCACTCGAAGGGCTTGTGGTCGCGGTACTCCAGCAGCGCGTCGTAGCCGGCCTGCTGCTCCGGGTCGTCGAGCAGGTTGCGCCCGAGAATGCCCATCAGCCGCGGCTTGCTCATGAACGGCGCCAGCGCCAGAAACACGAAGTGGCATTTCGGGCAGACCCCGCACCAGCGGCTGACCGGCCGTTCCCCCAGCAGGTGGAAGTTGCGGTTGCAGCTGGAGAAGTGCGCGTCGTAGTGCTGGCTGCGGGCGAACTGCCGGGCCACCGCCAGCTCGCTAAGCGGCCGCAGCAGCGAGTAGTAGTGCAGGTCGGCGGCGACGTGGCGGGACACATGGTCGCCGAACATCGACTCGAACTCCCAGCCCTTCGACCACTGGTGGTTGACCTCGCCGGTGCCCTCGATCAGCGAGCCGTAGCTGGCCGAGCGCTCGTTGGAGAACACCACCTGGTCGACCCCGTGCAGCAGCGCGGCGACCACAAGGATCGCCGAGTTCACCGCGGTCACCGGGATATGGCCGTTCCAGGCCCCCTGGCGGTTGTACTCGAACAGCTCCGGCGCCAGCTCGCGGCCGATGTTCATCGTCGGCAGGCCGGTGCGCGCCGCGCAGGCGGCGATCAGCTGCGAGCCGCCGACCCAGGCCACGGTCTGCCCGACCCCGGCGCCGCGCAGTGCCTCGATGCTGACCAGCGAGTCCTTGCCGCCGCCGATCGCCACCAGCGCATGCGAGCGCAGGCCGATGGCCGGGATGCGGGTGGACGGCGCCTGCACGCGCGGGAAGCGGATCCGCCCGGCCAGGTCCAGCCCGTTGCGGTAGGCGAACTCGCCCAGGCCATTGAGGTAGATCGACTCCAGCAGCGCGGCGGTGTCGGTGTCGACCGGGTAGCTTTCGACCTCGATCCGCTCCGGCACCGCGGCCTTGTAGTAGCTGATGCCGGCGATCAGGTGCAGCAGCCGCAGTGCGCGCTCCACCGCCTGGGCGCGGGCGGCGTCCATGGCGAACGGCGCGCCGGGGAAGCGCACCGTCTCCACCAGCTCCGGCCCGTCGTCGAAGGCATAGACCAGCCGCGCCTCGCCGGTGTCGTGGTCCAGGCTGCAGCGTACGAAGCGGAAGCGGCGGATCGCGTCGCGCTCGAAGCGGAAGTGTTGGGGCGCGTCGTGTCCGGAACGACGCGGCAACTCGGGTTTCATTCGATCACATCCTCTGCCGGCAACTGCCGCAGGTTGTAGGTATTGGCCATCACCATGCCGTAGGCACCGGCGTCGGCGACCAGCAGCACGTCGTCCTCGGCGGTATCGACCGGCAGCGCGCGGGCATGGCCGAGCACGTCGCCGCTCTCGCAGATGGGGCCGACCACGTCGAATACACGGGTCGCCGCCTCCGCCGGCCGCGACAGGTTGTGGATGCCGTGCCAGGCGTCATAGATCGACGGTCGCATCAGCGCGTTCATGCCGGCATCCGCGCCGATGCGGTGCACCCCGTCCTTTTCCACCACCTGGGTCACCGACAGCAGCAGCACGCCGGCCTCGGCGACCAGGTAACGACCCGGTTCGACCACCACCTGGTAGCCCGGGCAGGCAGCGCGGACCTCCTCCAGCCCGGC
>JAEWFH010000147.1 GCA_023388955.1 Pseudomonadota bacterium | reverse complement strand
CCGGCTCTCCTGGTGGACTCGCGGCGCGGGGCCGCAGGGCCCGACAGGGTGCCCGGGCCGGCATGGGAGATTTGTGAGCGGCAGGCGAGCGCTTCAGTCCTTCACCAGCCCGCCATCCACCACCAGGTTCTGCCCGGTGATCGCCCGCGCCCATGGCGAAGCGAAGAACAAGATCGCATCGGCGAACTCTTCCGGCGTGGTCACCCGCCGCAGCGGGGTGGACCGGGCGATCAGGTCGAACACCGCCTCCGGCGTCGCGGCACTGGCGTCGGTGGTGCGCAGCAGGCCGCCGGACACCATGTTGACGGTGATCCCGTCCGGGCCGAGGTCGGCCGCCATGGTGCGGGTCAGCGACAGCAGCGCTGCCTTGGCCGCGGTGTAGTCGTGGTACGGCACCACCGGGTTCTGCACCAGGTTGGTCCCGATGTTGATCACGCGGCCGAAGCCCTGCGCGCGCATGCCGGGCACTGCGGCCTTGAGGGTGTTCAGGGCGCCTCGCACGCTGCCCTCGAACTGGCGTTCAAAGCGCTCCCAGCCAATTGCCTCGCCCTGCGGGCGCGCATCGCCGTCGAAGGCGAAGTCGATCAATGCGCTGTTGACGACCGTGGTCACGTCAGTCCCAAAGTGGGCCTGGGCCGTCGTCAGCATGCCGGCGACGGCCTCCGGGTCGGTCACGTCCGCCTGCACGGCCAACGCGCGGTCCGTTGGATGACAGTGGAAGTTGCCGGCGCGAAGCCGGGGCAGCTGGCCACCCATGGTGCCAGCGCCCGGCTGCGCGCGCCTGCCGCCGCGAGGCGGCGCGCCGCTTCCTACTCGACCGCCTCGCCGCACGCTCGGCGAAGATCCTCGACCAGTCCGCGGTAGGCGGCCGACTGCGCCGCGGCCGGCTGCCGCAGCACCCACGCCGGATGTACGGTGGCCATGGCGCGTACGCCGTTGCCGAGCGGGTGCCAGGTCCCCCGCTGCCCTGCCAGGCTGAAGCCGGCCCCCAGTACCGCCGTGGCGGCGGTCGCGCCCAGGCACACGACCACCTCGGGACGGACGGTCGCCAGCTCCCGCTGCAACCACGCATGGCAGGCGGCGACATGGGCGGCGGTGGGTCGCTGGTGCAGGCGGACCTTGCCGCGCTGCTCGAAGCGGAAGTGCTTGACGGCATTGGTCATGTACGCCGCGGAGCGGTCGATGCCCGCGTCGGCGAACGCGCGGTCCAGCAACGCGCCTGCCGGGCCCACGAAGGGCCGGCCAGTCAGGTCCTCGGCGTCGCCGGGCTGCTCGCCGACGAACATCAGCCGCGCGTCCTCCGGGCCCTCGCCCCAGACCGTCTGCGTCGCCGGCTCCCACAGCGGACAACGTCGGCAACCCGCCGCCAGTGCGCGCGCGGCCGCCAGGCTGCCGTCGTCCGTCGGCAGCGCCTCCGCGGGCCTGGCGGGGATCCGCCGACGCGGGGCCTGGGCCTCGCGCTCGGCCATGTCGCGGACGCGGCGGCCTGCGTCGCGCAACAGCGACGGCAGCAGCTCCGCCTCCGGCAGGCCCTTCCAGTACTTCTGCGGCATCTCCTGCCGCATCATCGTCGGGTTGAGCCGCGCCGGATTGAAGATGCTGGCGTAGTAGGTCCGCCACAGGTCCTCCTGGGCGTCGTCCGCGGGCGCATCGGCGCGCACCGCGCCGGGCCCGAAGGCCAGCGCCTCGCCATCCCACCGCACGCTGCGGTACGGGGTCAGGATCGCCCAGCGCATTCCTGCGAAGCGCTTGGCGAAGAACGGCGCGATGCGGTCGACGATCCAGTGGTCCGGCTCGAACCACGCGACGTACGCGCCCTCTCCTTCGCCGCCGTGGCGGAACCGCACGAACGCCTTCATCTTGTGGCAGTCGCGCCGCACCGCGGCGGCCAGCGCCCTGGCGGCGACCACGTCCGGATCGGTGGCGCGCTCCAGCAGGCGGCGTTCCCCCCGTGCGATGCGCCACAACAGCCGGTACAGCAACGCGTGGCGCCCCGGGTCGCGATGGCACACGACCGCGCCGGCCAGCTCGAGCAGTGCCCCGGGAACAGTGAAGCGGCCCTGCGCCTCCGGTGCCCCGGGCAATGGCGACGCCAGCGCCAGGCCCCGCTGGGCATCGCCATCCCATTGCAGGTGCTCGGGCGCGACGCCGGCCAGGAGCGCCGCACGGGCGCGCTCCCGCCACGCCTGCAGGCTCCAGCCCGGCTCGACCACGGCGAGGTGCATGCCCGCGCCCCTCAGTCGAACAGCCCGGCCTGGCGCGGCGGCGGTGCCAGGCGCGCGCGCAGGCGCACCGGATCGTCGAGGTGGCGGCCCGGGTGGTGGTCGAGCAGTTGCACGAACGGCAGCACCTTGGCCATCGGCGCGCGCAGCCGGGCCAGGTCGGCGACCCGCAGGCCGCCGGTCCGGCGCGACTGCACGATCCGCGCGACGTTGCGGGTGCCCAGCCCCGGCACCCGCAGCAGCATCTCGCGCGGCGCGTGGTTCACGTCCACCGGGAACTGCTCCGGATGCCGCAGCGCCCAAGCAAGCTTGGGATCGATGTCCAGGTCCAGCATTCCGCCCCCGGTGCCCGCCGGCGCGATCTCGTCCACCCCGAACCCGTAGAAGCGCAGCAGCCAGTCGGCCTGGTACAGGCGGTGCTCGCGGGCGAGCGGCGGCGCCACCAGTGGCAGGCGCGACGAGGCGTCCGGAATGGGGCTGAAGGCCGAGTAGTACACACGCCGCAGCTGGTAGTTGCCGTACAGATTGGCGCTGGACTGCAGCACGCTGCGGTCGTCGGCCGCGTCGGCGCCGATGATCATCTGCGTGCTCTGCCCGGCCGGCGCGAACCGCGGAGGCTTCGCCGACCCGCGACGCGCCGCCTTGCGTGCCGCTTTGCCGTCCTCGATCCGCCAGCGGACCTCGCCCATGGCGCCGCGGATCTTGCCCAGGTTCTTCTCCGGCGCCAGCGCGTCCAGCCCGGCCTGGGTCGGCAACTCGACGTTGATGCTGAGCCGGTCCGCGTACTTTCCTGCCGCCGCCAGCAGCTCCGGCGCGGCATCGGGGATGGTCTTGAGGTGGATGTACCCGCCGAACCGGTGGTCCTCGCGCAGGCTGCGCGCGACCTCCACCAGCTGCTCCATGGTGTAGTCGCCGTTGCGGATGATGCCGCTGGAGAGGAACAGCCCCTCGATGTAGTTGCGTCGGTAGAAGTCGAGCGTCAGCCGGACCACCTCGTCGGTACTGAAGCGCGCGCGACGCACGTTGCTGGAGACCCGGTTGACGCAATAGACGCAGTCGAAGATGCAGAAGTTGGTCAGCAGGATCTTCAGCAGCGATACGCAGCGGCCGTCCGGCGTGTAGGAATGGCAGATGCCCATGCCGCCGGTGCTGCCGATGCCGCCGGTCTTCGAGGAATCCCGCTTGGCCGCGCCGCTGGACGCGCACGAGGCGTCGTACTTGGCGGCGTCGGCCAGGATCGCCAGCTTCTCGGTGACATTCATCGCGCGAGGGTGGCGACCGCCGGTCTCAGGCGGTGAGACGGCGCATGAACCATTCATCCACTGCGTCAGAGGCTGCAGGGAGCGAGATTGCCAAATCGTGAGCCCGTGAAGCGGCCTCCCTGGCCTAAGCCGCGAGACGCTGGATCCGCGAAGCTGTATCGCCCAGCGCCCTACGCGCCTCTTCCAGGTCGTAGTCAGCCTGTAAACCCAGCCAGAAATGCTCGCTGGTCCCGAACACAGCGGCCAGGCGAAGTGCCGTATCGGCACTGATACCCCGCTTGCCGAGCACGATCTCGTTGATCCGCCGCGGGGGCACGCCCGCCGCGCGCGCAAGCGCATTCTGGCTGATCCCCATCGGGTCGAGGAACTCCTCCTTGAGCACTTCGCCAGGGTGGATATTGGGCAGTGTCTTTTTCATTCCAGCGCTTCCTGGTTCAGTGGTAATCGACGATCTCGACCTCGTGGGCATCGCCGTCCTTCCAATGGAAGCAAATACGCCATTGCTCGTTGATCCGGATGCTGTACTGACCGCGCCGGCTACCCTTGAGCGCCTCCAGGCGATTGCCCGGAGGAATCCGCAGATCGTCGAGGGTGACTGCGCTGTTGAGCATTCGCAGCTTGCGCCTCGCAACGGATTGAATACCTGACGGCAGCCGCCGGGAGGGCGTCCCGCGCCAGACCTTTTCAGCTTCCCTGTCGACAAAGTCCCGGATCACGGGGAGACCATAACGGCTCCCGTCATATAACGCAAGTCGTTATAGCCGCGTCCTCCGGTTGCCCTTCAGGGACCGCAATCCCATCGGCCAGAGAACGCCCGTTCCGCCCCGTCGGCACGCTGGTAGGTCAGCGTCGCCGGATAGAGCGGCGACTCGCCGCCCCCGATGGCATGACTGGTGAGCTCGACCTGGACCACCTTGCCGGCGCCGGAGAAGCACGTGCCGCGCAACATGGCGTCGAAGCCGCCAGGTGCCGCGACCGGTTCCACGTACCCGGCGACGTTGACGACTCCACGGCTGGGTTCGTTCGAGGCGACGTTCCCCTTCGCCAACAGGAGCGTCCCGCCGCCATCGATGGAGAAGGCGCAGGCCAGCTCGCCTTCCAGCATGGCGCCTTCGATATCCGCGTCGCTGAGGGGCAGCAGCTCGATCGCCGAACCGTCGCCACCGACCGTGTCGCCCGTGGCATTCGTCGCCGACGGCCGGGGAGGCTCCACCGGAACCAGGCGGTGGGACGGATCCTCGCAGACCACCAGCGTGCCCTCGCCTGCCGACGCGCCCACCACCTCCACCTGCATGCCGATCTCCAGTGCCTCCACATCAACGGGCGCTGCCTGGCACAGGTTCCAGCGCGCGGGGAGCTGCACTTCGATACGGCCGCGGTCGGCGGTGTCGACCTGCACGGTGGCGTTGCCGTCGTAGGTCCAAGGCTGGGTATCGATGGAGGCAACGGTCCCCGTGGAGCGAACAGCGTCGCGCGCCGTGTCCGTCGTCACCGCGGCATCTCCCGCCGTCGTACAGGCCGTGGCGAGCAGCGCCGCTGCAATGAGCGACCAGCCGGCACCCGGGATTGGGGAGCGACTTGAAGCGAGTGGAGCGCGACTTTTCATGTATTCGTCCTTCCCGGTCAGGAACCACGCTTCTGTAGCCGTGCCTTCAAGTCGGCAAACGGATTTGATGTCCCGGGCGCAGCCGCATCTTCCGCATCCAGCGCACTGACGCCGGTGTGATCGAGCTGCCGCGAATGCTCGTTGTCGTGGCAGTACACGCACAGCAGCTCCCAGTTGCTGCCGTCGGGCGGGTTGTCGACGTGGTTGCGCCCGCTCGCGGTAGCCCTGCTCACGCTCGGCGGCCGCGCGGCGCGCTTCGGCGACGATGCGGTCCAGGCGGGCGTTGTCGGGCGTAGGCATCGCGGAGTGGCCGGACATCCGGCCTGCCGGGAACGATACTCCGCCGCGGCTCCAGCGGTCACTCCGCGCGCATCAGCCCGGATACGGTGCTAGAGCAGCACGGCATGGCGCCCGCGCTCCCCTTCCTCCAGGCCGTTGAACACCACTGCACCACTGGCCGGATCCCACTCGAACGGCGCGTCGTTGTATGGGTTTCGCAGCGAGGATTCCTGCACGGCGCTTTCGGCTCGCTCCGCCCCGATGCCGGCGCTGCGCAGGGTGGCTGCGAGCAGTGTTGCGCGGCGCCGCCCCTCCAAGTCGCTGGTGCGGGTGACATAGCCGGCATAGGCGACGTCAGAGACTGCGGAACCGACCAAGGTACCCGCCGGGTTGTACAGCGGGAACCGTAGGGACGGCCCCG
>JAEWFH010000082.1 GCA_023388955.1 Pseudomonadota bacterium | reverse complement strand
GGACAGCAGGCGGACACCGGGACGACGGATGAAGCCGACGCGGCCGGGGCACCGGCCAAGTCGCCGGGCCGCAGCCGCCGTCCGCGCAAGTCCGCCGCCAAGCGCGCCGCCACTGCCGCGACTCCGGAAGTAGAATCGCCGGCGACCGCGGCCACCGAAAGCCAGGGCAGCGAGGCATCGGCTCCGGCTGCCGTGGTGGAGGACATCCCCGCCGGCGACGCTACGCAGATCGTGCCCGCCCCCGTGCCCGCTGGCGAGGCCGACAACGTAGCCCCGGCAGTCGTGGAACCGGTCCAGGCTCCCGCCCCCGACGCGGTCGCGGACACCTCGCCGGTGGCCACGCCTGCACCGGACGCCATCGCCGGGACTCCCTCCGACGATGCAGCGGCACCCGACTCGCTGGGCACCGGCAGCACGGAGACCGCAGTCGAGCCGCGCACCGGCAACCTGTTCGACGCCGAGCCCGCACCCGCACCCGCACCTGCCGAGGCGGCGGTCGAGGGCGAGGAAGAGGCCGGCCAGGACGAAGGCGCCGCAACCGCTGACGACGACGCACCGGCACCCGAGGACGGCAAGCGCGACGCAAGCTGAGCCGCGCCGGGACGGAAACGAAGACGGGCCGCACATGCGGCCCGTTTTTTTGCGCCCCGACCGGGCCTCGTGCAGCCCGTGCGTGCCGGGTCAGGGCGCGGCAGTTTCCTCGACCAGGCCGTGCTGTCCCATCAGCCGCGCCAGCGCCACGGTATCGGCGATCGCCAGCTTCTCGAACAGACGGCTCTTGTGGGTGTTCACCGTCTTCGGGCTCAGGCTGAGCCGCTCGGCGATCTGCCCCTGCCGCAGGCCCTGGGCAAGCATCAGCGCGACCTCGAGTTCACGGTCGCTGAGCGTGTCGAATGGATTGCCGTCGCCGTCGATCCCGGCCAGGGCCATGTAGCGGGCGACGTTGCCGGCCAGGAACCGCCGCCCCCGAGAAACCTCGCGGATCGCATCCAGCAGCTCTTCCGCATCCCCACCCTTGCCGACGTAACCGGAGGCGCCCGCCTCCAGCAGGCGCCGCGGCATGGGCCCGTCCTCCAGCACGGACACCATGATGACCCGCGTGTCCTGCTGCCCGCGCACGATCCGCTCGGTGATCTCGAGCCCGCTCATGCCCGGCAGGTGCAGGTCGCACAGGACGATGTCCGGTTTGAGCGAGCGGACCTGCGGCAGTGCCGACTCCCCGCTGGACGCCTCGCCGACCACCTCCATGTCCGGCTGGCCGGAGACGATCAGCCGGAGTCCGCTGCGGACCAGCGCGTGATCGTCGATGATGAAAATCCTGATGGCCAAAGCTCTTCCTCCCTGATGAGTAGCTGGCGGAAGCGGTGGGATTCGAACCCACGAACGGTTGCCCGTTGCCGGTTTTCAAGACCGGTGCCTTCAACCACTCGGCCACGCTTCCACTGGATCCCCCCTACCCGTGCCGCATCCTGCGACGGGGCTATTCTGTCACGGCGCGGCCCGGCTGGCGCCGGTACGCCGCCTCTTCCTCCGCCGAGCAGGGCTTGCCGTTGATCTCGCCGCAACCGAGGCGGGCGGATTCGATCAACGGCGGCAGCTTCTCGGCCAGGAAATCGATGAACACCCGTACCGCCGGCAGCATGCCGCGCCGGGACGCGAATACGGCGTGGGAGATGCCCTGCGGCAGGCGCCACTGCGGCAGCACGACCTTGAGCTTGCCGCTGCGCACCGCGTCCGAGCAGATCGTCTCCGGCAGCAGCGTGATGCCCACGCCCTGCTCCGCCAGCGCCATCAGCATGGGGAAGTCGAAGCCGCTGACGCGCGGCCGCAGGTCGATGCGCTTGACCTCGGCGTCGGGCCCGTGCAGCTCCCAGCGCTGGCGGGCGTCGTCGTCGCTCATGGCCAGGGTCACGTGCTCTTCCTGAAGCTGCTCCGGCGTGGTCGGCTCGCCCATCCGCCTGAGGTAGTCGGGGCTGGCGACCAGCAGTTCCTGGATCATGCCGAAGCTGCGCATCACCAGGCTGCCATCGTCGTCCAGGCGGGTACGCACCCGCAGCGCGACGTCGATTCCTTCGTTGATGATGTCGACACGGCGGTTACTCACCGTCATGTGCACGCGAACTTCGGGATAGCGGGCGAGGAACTCCGGCAACAGGCGCGGCATGTTCTGCTGCGCCATGCTGACCGGCACGCTGACCCGGACCAGGCCACGCGGTTCGGCACTGAGCCGGTCGACCACCTCGCGCGCGGCCTGGGCCTCGCTCAGCATGGTCTGGGCGTGCCGGTAGACGGCCTGGCCGACGTCGGTGACGGCAAAGCGGCGCGTGGAGCGCTGCAACAGGCGCACCCCGAGCTCGGCTTCCAGCTGGCTGATGCGACGGCTCAGGCGCGACTTCGGGATTCCGAGCGCCCGCTCCGCCGCGGCGAAGCCGGCGTGTTCCACCACAACCGCGAAGTAGTACAGGTCGTTGAGGTCGTGCATCCGTTGTTCCCTGCGTGGAACGAATTGGGCTATTGGAGCACCTTTGACGGCACTCCGTCACCGTCTTACGGCCGGATCGTCTCCAGTCCGCCCATGTAGGGACGCAGGACTTCGGGCACGGTGATGGAGCCATCGGCCTGCTGGCCGTTCTCCATCACCGCGATCAGGGCCCGCCCGACCGCCACGCCCGAACCGTTGAGCGTGTGCACCAGTTCCGGCTTGCCGGTGTCCGGATTGCGCCAGCGCGCCTGCATGCGACGGGCCTGGAACGCGCCGCAATTGGAGACCGAGGAAATCTCGCGGTAGGTCTGCTGGCTCGGCAGCCAGACCTCCAGGTCGTGGGTCCTGGTGGCCGAGAAGCCCATGTCCCCCGTGCACAGCAGCACCCGGCGATATGGCAGGCCGAGCCGCTCCAGCACCACTTCGGCGTTGCGGGTCATGCGCTCGTGCTCGTCCGCGCTCTGGTCGGGACGGGTGATGCTGACCAGCTCGACCTTCTCGAACTGGTGCTGGCGGATCATGCCGCGGGTGTCGCGGCCGTGGCTGCCGGCCTCGGCGCGGAAGCACATCGAATGCGCGGTCATGCGTAGCGGCAGCAGCGCCGCGTCGGTGATCGCGTCGCGGACCAGGTTGGTCAACGGCACCTCGGCGGTGGGGACCAGGTAGCGGCGGCTGCTGGGCTGGCCGGGGTCGCCGATCTCGGTGGCGAACAGGTCGTCCTCGAATTTGGGCAGCTGGCCGGTGCCCTGCATCGCATCGGTGTTGACCAGCACCGGGACGTTGGTCTCCTGGTAGCCGTGCTCGCCGGTGTGCAGGTCGAGCATGAATTGCGCCAGCGCCCGGTGCAGCCGCGCCACCGGGCCACGCAGCACGGTGAAGCGGGCACCGCTCAGGGTGGCCGCCGCCTCCCCGTCCAGCCAGCCGTGCGGGGCCCCCAGGGCGACGTGGTCGAGCACTTCGAAATCAAACTGGCGCGGCTCGCCCCAGCGGTGCTGTTCGACGTTGTCGGCCTCGTCCTTGCCGACCGGCACGGATTCGTCCGGCAGGTTGGGGATGCCCAGCGCGATCGCCTCCAGCTCGCCGCGGATGGCGTCCAGCCGCGCCTCGCTGTCCCTGAGCTCGTCCCCGAAGCCGGCGACCTCGGCCTTGATGCGCTCGACCTGGCCTTCCAGTTCCGCCGCCTTCACCGGGTCGGTCGAAGCGGCCTTCTTCGCCTGCCCCACGAGGCCACCGATCTCCTTCGACTTCGCATTGCGCAGGCTCTGCAACTCCTGCGTGCGGGCCTGGATCTGCTTGCGCTCGGCTTCCAGCGCACCCAGCGCTGCGGCATCGAGCTCGTGGCCACGGGACTCGCGCAGGCGGCGGGCAAGGTCGTCGGGCTGCTGGCGCAGCAGGGCGGGGTCGAGCATGGAAGGCACCTTGTGGCAGCGAAGCGGGGATTATCGCCCGAGACGCCCCCGTCCCGCCCATGGCATCGACGGGCAGCCACGCCGCGAATATGCAAAATGGGGGCGATCCCGTTCCCCGACCGCCCATGCCAAACCCGGACACCCCCTCCCGCCGCAAGGCCCTGCTTCCCACGCCGGGCGCCCTGTTGCTGGTCGCGCTCGCGGTCGCGCTGGGCATCGGCGCGTTCGCCATGCTGTGGTACAGCGAGCGCGACGACTTCGACTTCTACCGCAGCGACGGCCCCCGGCCGACGGCGTCGCAGCCGATCTACCAGCCGCTGCCCACGCCTTCCTCCGAACGGGGGCAGGACCTGGGGCTGCCGCCGGAGCAGGAGCTTCCCGATGGGGACGCCGTCGCCGCGCAGCCTTCCGACGCCGCCCCGACCGAGCCTGTCCAGGCCAGCACGCCGGCGCCGCTGCCCCAGGCCACGGGTGGCGAGAGCCGCGCGCCCCGCCCCCTCGCGGGAATGACGCCAAGCCCGCGCTACCCGCCCGGCGAACTGCGCCGGGGACGCGGCGGCACCGTGATAGTGCGCGTGGAGGTGGGTCCGGACGGCACGCCCACCTCCGTCACCGTTGCCGAAAGCAGCCGTTCGCGCGCACTGGACCGTGCCGCGGTGGAGGCGGTGCGGGGCTGGCGCTTCGAGCCGGCGCTGGTGGACGGCCAGCCGGCACGCGGCATGGTGCGCGTACCGATCGAGTTCACCCCGGCGCGCTAGTCCCGCCGGGACGGCGCCAGCGCGGCGTCCAGGCCCATCCCGCATTCCACCGCCAGCGCGGCAAAGCCCGGGAACGAGGTCGCCACGTTGGCCACGTCCCGTACCCGCACCGGCGCGGGGGTGCACTGGGCCGCCACCGCCAGGGCCATCGCGATGCGGTGGTCGCCCACGGCCTCCACCGTGCCGCCGGCCGACAGCGGGCCCTGGATGCAGGCGCCATCCGGGGTTTCCCCGACCGTCGCACCCAGCACCCGCAGGCCCCGGGCCATGGCGGCGATCCGGTCCGACTCCTTTACCCGCAGCTCCGCGGCGCCGCGGACCACGGTCGGCCCGTCCGCGCAGGCGGCGGCGGCGAACAGCGCCGGGAACTCGTCGATCATGTCCGGCACCAGCGCCTCCGGCACCTCGATGCCGGACAGCCGGGCGTGGCGCACGCGCAGGTCACCGACCACGCTGCCGCCCTGCTCGCGGCGCTCGTGCACCTCGATGTCCGCCCCCATCAGCCGTAGCGCCTGCAGCAGGCCGGTACGGCGCGGGTCCAGGCCGACGTTGGCCAGCCACAGGTCGGAGCCCGGCACCACCGAAGCCGCCACCAGGAAGAACGCCGCCGAGGAGAAGTCGCCCGGCACCTCCACCGCGGTGGCGCGCAACCGGTGTCCGCCGGTGAGCCTGGCATGCCCCGCGGCGTATTCCACCGGCCAGCCAAACGCGGCCAGCATGCGCTCGGTGTAATCGCGGGTGGGTCGCGGCTCCACGACTTCGGTGGCACCTTCGGCGTACAGCCCGGCCAGCAGCAGCGCCGACTTCACCTGCGCGCTGGCGACCGGCAACGCGTGGCGGGTACCGTGCAGGCGGCGACCGCCCTGGACCCGCAACGGAGGCACGCCGCCCGGCGCCGCGGTAATGCAGGCCCCCATCCGCTCCAGCGGCTCGACCACCCGGCCCATCGGCCGCATCGAAAGGGACGCATCCCCCAGCAGCTCGCTGTCGAAGGCCTGGCCGGCGAGCAGGCCGGCGAGCAGGCGCATGCCGGTTCCGGAGTTGCCGCAGTCCAGTGGCGCGCCCGACGCCCGCAACCCATGCAGGCCGACGCCATGGATGCGCCGCTCCCCTTCCGAGGGTGCTTCGATGCGCACGCCCAGCTGTCCCAGGATCCGCGCGGTGGCGATGGTGTCCGCGCTTTCCAGAAAGCCGCGCACCGCGGTCACGCCCTCGGCGAGGGCGCCGAGCATCAGCGCGCGATGCGAGACCGACTTGTCGCCCGGCACCTGCACGCGGCCACGCAGGGGCTGCCCGGGCCGGGCCCACCAGTCCTGGCGTGCGTCCATCAGCCGTGCCTGCGCCGGAACGCGTCCATGAACCCGGCCAGCGCCTGTACCCCCTCCAGGGGCATGGCGTTGTAGATCGAAGCGCGCATGCCACCCAGTGCGCGATGTCCCTTCAGCCCGACCAGGCCGGCTTCGCGTGCCTGTTCAAGGAACCGTGGTTCCAGCGCCGGGTCGTGCAGGAAGAACGGGACGTTCATGCGCGAGCGCACCGGCGCGGCCACCTCGTTGCGGTAGAAGCCGCCGGAGCCGTCGATCGCCGAATACAGCAGCGCCGATTTTTCGGCGTTGCGGCGCGCGAACGCCTCCACCCCGCCCTCGTCCAGCATCCACCGGAACACCAGGCCGGCGAGGTACCAGTTGAACGTCGGCGGCGTGTTGAGCATCGAACCGGCGCGCGCATGCTCGCGGTAGTCGAAGATCGGCGCACGGGGCTGCCCCGTCCTTTCCAGCAGGTCCGGCCGGAGCACCGCGATCGAGATGCCAGAGGGTCCCAGGTTCTTCTGTGCCCCGGCATACACCATCCCGAAGCGGCGGAAGTCCAGCGGCCGCGAACCGATGCTGGAACTGAAGTCGGCCACCAGCGGCACGTCCCCGATGTCGGGGATGCCGGGGAACTCGACCCCGTGGATGGTCTCGTTGTCCGTGTAATGCAGGTAGGCCGCGTCCGGCGAGCGCCGCCACCGCGCCACCGGCGGGATGTCCACGTAGCGGTCCGGCCCGGCGTCGGCGGCGATGTTCACCGTGGCCGTGGCCTCGGCCTGGCGCACCGCGGTACGGCCCCAGTGCCCGGTCACGACGTAGTCCGCGGCCTGGCCGGGCGCGGCGAAATTCAAGGCGAGCAGCGCCTGCTGGGTGGTCGCCCCACCGGTGAGGAACAGCACCACGTGCCCGTCGGGAATCGACAGCAGGCGGCGCAGGTCCGCCTCGGCCCGGGCGGCGACGTCCATGAACTCACTGCCGCGGTGGCTGAGCTCCATCACCGAGGCGCCGGTACCGCGCCATTCCAGCATCGCCTCGCGGGCCTCTTCCAGCACCGCCATGGGCAGGGTCGCCGGACCGGCGCTGAAGTTGTATGCACGTGCCATCGGCGCTCAGCCTCCCCAGGTCAGCAGTAGTGCCAGCGCGCCGGCGATCAGGGCCGCCGCCAGCAGCACCCAGGGCAAGTGCCTCCATGAACTCCCCCCTGCGGGGCGGGCTGCCGCAGTCGTGGCAGCGTCCCCGTCTTCGCTGGCGGGGTACGTGCGGACGACCGGCCCGGGCATCAGGGCGCGCACCAGCGGCGACTCGACCACGAAGCGCTGGCCATTGCCGACCACCACCTGGTCGCCCGGGCCCAGCAGGGCCTCAGTGGCCGGATGGCCGTTGACCGCGCACATGACGTGCTCGTCGGCGACCTGCAACACCACGTCCGCACCCTGCGGCCACAGCAGCAGGTGGCGGTCGTGGATCCCGGGGCCTTCAATGCGGATGTCCGAGTCGGCCGCGCTTCCCAGGCTCAACGGCCGGTCCAGGGCAAAGCAGCGCCCGTGGTGGTGGCCTCCCAGTCCGCGCAGCACCTGCCGCGCCCCCGCCTCGCCGGGATCCGGGCTGGACCGTACCGGCCGCGGTCCCGGCCCCGCCAGTGCCAGTTCGACCCCGTCGATATGGACCGCGTCCCCGGCCCGCAACAGCGCCATGCGCCGCACCGGGCGACCGTTGACGTGCACCCGGCTGGCGCCTTCGCGCAACTGCAGCCAGCTGCCACGGCCATCGACGCTCACCTGCAGCCGTGCGTCCTCGGCGCGGCCCACGAGCCGGGGGCCGTCCGGGCCGGTGCCCACGGCATGCACGCCCGGCCCGAGCACGAGGTCATCGCGGCTGCGGTCGGCGAATCGGAATCGAAGGGTTTCCACGCGGCCGCAATCTAGCACGCAACCCCGCCGCGGGCACGGCCACCGGCGCGCTTGAACCCCACGCCGGGCGGGGCACAATGTCCCACCCCACGACGGTAGCGTCCATGTCCAGCATCGACATCCGGCATCCCCACACCCTGCCGCCGGCACATGCCCGCGACCGCGTGCACGACGTGGCCACGATCCTGGCCGAGCGCTACGGCATGCGCAGCACCTGGGACGGGGACATCCTGCGTTTCACCGCACCCGGGGTCGAAGGCCACCTGGCGCTGTTGCCTGCGGAACTCCACTTCAGCGCCCAGCTGGGCTTCCTGCTGGCGCCGATGCGCGGCCCGATCGAGCAGGAAGTCCGCCGCGTGCTGGGCGAACGCTTCAGCTGACCGCAACGGTCACGCCGTGCACGCGGGCGCACGCTACCCTTGAGCGCCTCGCAAGACTTCCCCCCCAGTACATGCCGACGTTGAGTTTCCTCGTCATCACGCTGGTGGTCACCGTCGTCATCGGTGGCATTGCCAGCTTCGTTATCCGGCGGCGCCAGCGCCGCGTGCTCGAGTGCAAGGCAGGGCTGGCGGCGCTGGCGGCGATGCGCTGGCGCGAATACTCCGGTTTCGTGGTCCAGGGCCTGGAGCAATCCGGGTTCCAGCGCAGCCGCGAACAGCCCGACCCCAGCCGGGGCCAGGAAGCCGACCTGCTGCTCCTGCGCGGCGGCCATACCTGGCTGCTGGGTTGCCGCCAGGGGCTGGACAAGCAACTCGGGCCGGACGCAGTCCAACGCATGGTCCGCTCCATCCGCATGTCCGACGCCCGCGGGGGCGTGCTCGCGACCCTGGGCGGATTCACCCCGGCCGCGCACAAGGTCGACTCAGGCGTGGAGCTGCTGGACGGGCCGGCGGTGTGGAAACTCGTCGAGCCGGTACTGCCGGACAGCTTGCTGGAGGATGTGCGCGCGAAGGCCGGCGGCGAGATCCACCGCCGTGGCCTGCTGGCCTGGCTGGTGGCCTTCCTGCTGGGCATGGCCCTGGCCTGGCTGCTGGTGCCCCACCTGGCATCGGAGCCGGCACCCGCCAGCGCACCGCCGGCCGGTGGCACGCCGGACACCCGCCGTGATACCGAAGCTCCCGGCACCGCGCCGCCGCCACTGCCCGCGGACCTGCTGCGACCGGTCGAGCTGAGCGAGGAGGAGCAGCGTGGCCGCGCCCTGGACGAGCTGGCCACCCTGCCCGATGTGCGCCACGCCGGCTGGGCCACCCGCTCCACCCTGGTGGTGCGCCTGGAGCGCGAAGCCGACGACGCCCTGGTCGAGGCCATCTGCTCGGTGCTGCGCACGCACCCCGACATCCGCGACCAGCGCGTGCAGCTGCAACCGCCGGATGGCGGCGGCCGCGTGCGCTTCCTGCAGTGCGCGCCCTATTGAGCCGGCGCTGAGGGCCGCCCGGCTACGCGCCGGGACCGGGATTACAGCCGGGCATCGGCGGGGAACGCGGCCCCGTCCAGGTGGCGATCGACCTGTTCCAGTGCTTCGTATACGTGCGGCAGCAGCGGGCGGTAGCGGGCGGCGTAGTCCGGCAGCACCAGGAAGCCGTCGAAATGCTGCGCGTCCTCGACCTGCCAGTACGCGACGGTCGCCCCCGATGCGCGGGCCGCTTCCACGTAGGGACGGCTGCTGAAGGCCATCGGGATCAGGCCGTCGTCAGTGCCGTGGACCACGACCACCGGCAGCCCGGCGGGCGGCATCGCGGCCTTCGTCGCCTCGACGCCGGCGCGCAGCGCCTCCGCCTGTTCACCCTGGCCGGTCCACAGCCCGCGCAGGCATTGCAGGCCACCCAGGCCGGGGTCGGGCGCGGCCAGGCTGGCATCGAGCAGCATGATGCCGTTGCCCGGCGGGATGCCGCTGGCATCGGACCACCACGCCGCCCGCTCGGCCGCGGTGGCCGGACGCGGCCCGGCCTCGCCCACCACCGCCCAGGACATGGCGCAGGGATGCGCATCCAGCCCCGCCCGGGTATAGGCCGGGGCATAGGTCGCCGCGACCGCGCGCCACAGGTCGAAGCCAACCGACAGCACGCCCGCGCGCAGCGCCTCTTCGGTCCATCCGGTCGAGGACAGCAGTTCGTGGGCCGAACGCGCCCGGCTGGCGATGTCATCGCCCTCAATCACCCCGGACTCGGCGAGCGAAGCGCAGCGCTGCTCCGAGAACGGGCGCACCTGGGCGGCCAGCGGCGGCTGCGGCAGCTCGTCCAGGTTCAGCAGCGCGCACGGCATCACCAGCGCGGCCTCGGTGGTGTAGTCATAAAGCGCCCGGCTGCCATGGCCGTCGACCAGCACGTTGGGCTCGCCGGCGACGACCGCATCCAGCCACCCGCCCTCCAGGCCCGCCGCCTGCAGCACCGCACCGCCACCGTTGGAGATGCCGACCGCGATCACCCGGGTGTCGTCCCACTGGAACGGCGCCTGGTCCGGGAACGCCCGGCCCAGCACGTCCAGCCCGTATTCCGCCGCCTGGCGGACATGGCGCCCCCAGTCCGCCTCGGGGTTGTCGCCCGAATGCGCGTGCTTGAAGGCGATGCCGGTCGCACCCTCGCGTCCTTCCGGCAC
>JAEWFH010000068.1 GCA_023388955.1 Pseudomonadota bacterium | reverse complement strand
CGGTCATGGTCGAAGAACACGCCCGGCGAGCGGTGCAGCTGGGAGACGATGACGCGCTCGGTGCCGTTGACGATGAAGGTGCCGTTGTCGGTCATGAGCGGGATCTCGCCCATGTAGACCTCCTGCTCCTTCACGTACTTGATCGACTTGCTCGAGGACTCGCGGTCATAGATGACCAGGCGCACGGTCACGCGCAGCGGGGCGCCGTAGCTCATCCCGCGGGTGCGGCACTCGCGCTCGTCGAAAGCCGGCTCGCCGAGCTTGTAGCCGACGTACTCCAGCGCGGCGTTGCCGTTGTAGCTGCTGATCGGGAACACCGACTTGAGCGCGGCGTGCAGGCCGCGGTCGGCGCGCTTGGCGGGGTCGACGTCTTCCTGCAGGAACTGGCGGTAGGAATCGACCTGGATCGCCAGCAGGAAGGGGACCTCCAGGATCGACTTGCGCTTGCCGAAGTCCTTGCGGATGCGCTTCTTCTCGGTGAACGAGTACTGCGTCGTGGAAGCTGTGGTCATGGTGAGCTACCGCCTCGGGGGTCTGCTGCGGGCCGCCGCAAGGCGGCCCCGGGGGACATTGGGAATTGCCAGTTGGAAGTCGCTGGTATTGCCGGCACCAGCACGCCCTCTCCCGCTACTTCCGACTGTCAACTCATTGCGTTCTACAACGGCCAAAGGCCGGGGGCTTTCGCCCCCAGCCTCAGGTGGTCGCCGATGCTGCCTGGCGACGCAACTACTGCTTACTTGACTTCGACGGCAGCGCCGGCTGCCTCGAGGTCCTTCTTCAGCTTCTCGGCATCTTCCTTCGAGACGCCTTCCTTCACTTCCTTCGGCGCGCTCTCGACCAGGTCCTTGGCTTCCTTCAGGCCCAGGCCGGTGATGGCGCGGACGACCTTGATGACCTCGACCTTCTTGTCACCGGCGGCCTTCAGCACGACGGTGAACTCGGTCTGCTCCTCGGCGGCGGCGGCACCGCCGGCGGCGGGGGCAGCGGCGACGGCGACCGGGGCGGCGGCGGAGACACCGAACTTCTCCTCCATCGCCTTGACCAGCTCCATCACCTCGACGAGGGTCTTCTCGGCGATCGCGTCGATGATCTGCTCGTTGCTCAGGGACATTGCGTATTACCTCGGGTTATGTGTTTTGGAAACGACTTTGGTTACGGGAAAACCGGAACCGAACTGGGGTTTCAGGCCGCCTTCGCCTGGCCAGCCGCGTTGATGACGCGGGTGACCTGCGACGCCGGCTCACTGAGCAGGCGCACCAGCTGGGTGGCGGGCTGGGTCATGACGCTGAGCAGCATCGACAGCGCTTCATCGCGGGTCGGCAGCGAAGCCAGGACATCCACGTGGGTGCCCGGGTACTTCTGCCCGCCGATCGAGACCAGGCGCGGCTTCAGCTTGTCGTTCGCCTTGGCGAACTCCTTGATCAGGCGTCCGGCAGCACCGGGATCCTCCTGCGAGAAGGCGTACAGCAGCGGACCGACCAGCTCGTCCTGGACGACGGCGTAATCGGTGTCTTCCACCGCCCGGGAGACCAGCGTGTTCTTGGCAACCTTCAGATACACGCCCGACTCACGGGCCTTCTTGCGCAGGTCGGTCAGCTGGCTGACCGTGAGGCCCACGTACTCCGCGGCGACCAGCGAGTGCGCCTTGGCGGCGACCTCGGCCAGTTCGGCAACGACTTCCTGCTTCTGGGTCAGATTGAGAGCCATTGCACTCCTCCGTACTTCAACTCCACCGGGTGCGACATGCACGCCGGTGGTACTCCGGTCGGCACCGTCTGGCCCGGTGCCGGGACACCGCGAGGTGTCCGGGTGGTGGCCGTTTCCAGGAAACCTGGAGGGTCGGCACCATCTGCGCAGGCCCGGCCCCGGGGGACTGGATTAAGCGGACCCGATTGTGGCGGCGGCGATTCCCTGCCAGTAGGAGCTTCCCTGCCCGCCCCCGCCACGCGCTGTCCGCGCCTGCGGTCTTTGACGGCCATCGCCCCGGCGAACCGGGACAACCGCCCTCAAAACCGTCCGGTGGGCCGCGCTGGCGCAGCCCACCGCTGTTGCATCAACGTGCGAGCGCGAGGCTCGACTGGTCCACCGGCACGCCGGGGCCCATGGTGGAGCTGATCGAGACCTTCTGCAGGTAGGTGCCCTTGGCGGTGGCCGGCTTGGCCTTCACCAGGTCCGACAGCAGCGCCTCCAGGTTCTCCTTGAGCTTGCCGTCCTCGAAATCGATCTTGCCGATGGTGCAGTGGATGATGCCGGCCTTGTCGGTGCGGTAGCGCACCTGGCCGCCCTTGGCGTTCTTGACCGCCTCGGCCGCGTTCGGGGACACGGTGCCGACCTTCGGGTTCGGCATCAGGCCACGCGGACCCAGCAGCTGGCCGAGCTTGCCGACCACGCGCATGGCGTCCGGGGTGGCGATCACCACGTCGTAGTTCAGGTCACCGGCCTGCATCTTCTCGGCCAGGTCGTCCATGCCGACGATGTCGGCGCCGGCAGCCAGGGCCTCATCGGCCTTGGCACCGGCCGGGGCGAACACGGCCACGCGCACGGTCTTGCCGGTACCGGCTGGCAGAACGGTCGAGCCGCGCACCTGCTGGTCGGACTTGCGCGCATCCACGCCCAGACGCACGGCTACGTCGACGGACTCGACGAACTTGGCCCGCGCGGTGTTCTTGATGATGCCGATCGCTTCGTCGAAGGCGTAGGCCTTGCCCGGGACCACGGCGGCCTTGATGGCCTTCTCACGCTTGTTCATTGCCATGTCCTCAGCCCTCCACCGACAGACCCATCGAACGGGCGGTACCCGCGATGGTGCGCACTGCTGCTTCCAGGTCCGCCGCGGTCAGGTCGGGCTCCTTCGCCTTGGCGATCTCCTCGAGCTGGGCACGGGTGACCTTGCCCACCTTCTCGGTGTTCGGGCGCTTGGAGCCGCCCTGCACGCCAGCCGCCTTCTTCAGCAGGATGGTGGCGGGGGGAGTCTTGGTGATGAAGGTGAAGGTACGGTCCGAGTAGGCCGTGATCACGGTCGGGATCGGCAGGCCCGGCTCCATCTTCTGCGTGGCGGCGTTGAACGCCTTGCAGAACTCCATGATGTTCAGGCCGCGCTGGCCCAGCGCCGGGCCGACGGGCGGCGACGGGTTGGCCTGGCCGGCCTTGACCTGCAGCTTGATGTAGCCGACTACTTTCTTTGCCATCTGGATGGTCTCTCCGGGTGCGAACGCCCTGTGCGGGCTCCCCATCGGGCCGGGAGGGATCGTGCCCCGGCATCACGTTGTGGCTTGCCCCCGCCGGCTGGGCCGGGCGGAAAGCGGACCGGCCCGCCCCTTTTGGGGAGCGAGCCGAGCAGTATAGCACCCTCGCGCGACGCCCGGCGGGCGCCACAGGGGAAGGTTCAGGCCTTTTCGACCTGCCCGAACTCCAGCTCCACCGGGGTGGAGCGGCCGAAGATCGACACCGCGACGCGGAGCCGGCTCTTCTCATAGTTGATTTCCTCGACCACGCCGTTGAAGTCGTTGAACGGACCGTCGGTGACGCGGACCATCTCGCCCGGCTCGAACAACACCTTCGGGCGCGGCTTCTCGACGCCTTCCTGGACCCGGTCGAGGATCTGCGCGGCCTCGTGGTCGGCGATCGGCAGCGGGCGGTCGGCAGTGCCGCCGATGAAGCCCATGACCTTCGGGGTTTCCTTGATCAGGTGCCAGCACTCGCTGTCGATGCGCGGGATGCCGCCCTCGTCGTGGGTGGCGATCTGCACCAGCACGTAGCCGGGGAAGAACTTGCGCTCGGAACGGCGCTTCTGGCCGGAGCGCATCTCCACCACTTCCTCGGTCGGCACCAGCACGTCGCCGAAGCGATCCTCCATCCCGGCACGGGCGATCCGGTCGCGCAGCGCCTGGGCGACGGACTTCTCGAATCCCGAATAGGCGTGCACCACGTACCAGCGGCGGTTGCCGGCGGCCTGGTCCTGGTCCTGGTTCTGCTCTTGCACCTGGGTCATCTCCTTACTGGCCAAGCAGCCACTTCACCGCCGCCTGGATCACCACGTCGAAGCCGGCCAGCAGCAGGCTGATGATGATCACCGCGAGCGCCACCACCCAGGTGGTCCGGGTGGCTTCCTGGCGGGTCGGCCAGACCACCTTGCGCAGCTCGAAGCGCGACTCGGAAAGGAACTCGCGGGTCCGGGCACCGAGGCTGGTGGTCATGAACAGGGCGACGCCGGCAACCACTCCGGCGAGGACGGCCAGGGCCCGGACGCCGGCCGGCCACTGGCCGAACCAGTAGAAGGCGAACACGCCGGCGAGGACCAGCAGTACCGCGACGACGTGCTTGGCGATGTCGGCGGTGCTCTGGGGGCTGGGCTGCTCGACCTTGCTGTTCATCCGATTCGGGCCACGCGTGCCGCTTGCGCGGCCGCGCCATCAGGTGGCACGCCAGGAGGGACTCGAACCCCCAACCTGCGGTTTTGGAGACCGCTGCTCTGCCAATTGAGCTACTGGCGTATTACGGGTTCCGGAAAAGGCAATGGCGGCCTGCGCCGCCCTTGCCATTTACGGCGATTGTAGTCCCGCTTTCGCGGGGGTGGCGCATCGGCCGGTGAGCCTGGATCCCCGCTTTCGCAGGGATGACGCGCCGGCAAAGGCGCCCGGGCAGGCCCGGGCGCGCCGGTGCGTCACTTGGTGATCTTCGCCACCACGCCGGCGCCGACGGTGCGGCCACCTTCGCGGATCGCGAAGCGCAGGCCTTCGTCCATCGCGATCGGGTTGATCAGCTCGACCGCCATCTTCACGTTGTCGCCCGGCATCACCATCTCCACGCCCTCGGGCAGGGTCACGGCACCGGTGATGTCGGTGGTGCGGAAGTAGAACTGCGGACGGTAGCCCTTGAAGAACGGGGTATGACGGCCACCCTCGTCCTTGCTCAGCACGTACACCTCGGCCTCGAAGCCGGTGTGCGGGGTGATCGAACCCGGCTTGGCCAGCACCTGGCCACGCTCCACGTCGTCACGCTTGGTGCCGCGCAGCAGCAGGCCCGCGTTGTC
>JAEWFH010000051.1 GCA_023388955.1 Pseudomonadota bacterium | reverse complement strand
GCTCCCATTCGGCACGCATC
Source organism: Pseudomonadota bacterium (assembly GCA_023388955.1). GTDB lineage: Bacteria > Pseudomonadota > Gammaproteobacteria > Xanthomonadales > Xanthomonadaceae > Novilysobacter. The sequence goes on along the minus strand of JAEWFH010000051.1, from coordinate 6,360 downwards.
TGGCCGATCCGGCCGAGCAGCTTGCGCAGGGCCTGCTGCATCTCGCCATCCTCGATGCCGCGGTGCAGCAGCTCGTGCAGGGCGGTGGCCTCGCGGTTGATCTCCAGCAGGCGCTCCAGGTGCACGTTGGCGGAACCCAGGGCCTGGGTGGCGATGTCCTCGAACTGCAGCGCCCGCACCGCCTCGGCCACCGAGCCGTCGATCGACTGGCCGCAGCCGGCGATCTCGCGCATGCCGTCGTCCAGGCCACGGTTCATGCCTTCCACCCGCTCGACCATGGCCGCTGCTTCGACGCGGGCGCCGCGGGAGCGGTCCAGGTCGCGCGACGCCATGGTGGTCACGGTGTCGCGAACCTTGGCGATCGCGTCCTTGGAGCTGTGGGCGAGCTTGCGGATCTGCTCGTTGAAGGCGGTCGAGCGTTCCGACAGGTTGCGCACTTCGTCGGCGACCACCGCGAAGCCGCGGCCGGCCTCGCCGGCGCGCGCGGCCTCGATGGCGGCGTTGAGCGCGAGCAGGTTGGTCTGGTCGGCAATCGACTTCACGTCCTCGAGGAGCGCGAAGATCCCGTCCAGGTGGTCGGCCATCGCGTCGATGTGGCCGACGGTGGTGCCGCTCTGGCCCGCGACCTCCTCCAGCGCCTCGACCAGCTGCTCCATCTTCCGGCTGGCCTGGACGGCGAACTGGTGCACGTCCATGCCGCCCTCGTTGCCGCTGCGGTCGAGGATGCGGGTGACCACTTCGCTCTGGCGGCGGGACTGGCGGTTCATCGCATCGAAGCTGCCGCCGAGGCGGGCGACCGACTCGCGGATCAGGTCGCGGGTGCGGTCGATCTCGGTGCGGGAACCATCCACTTCGGCACTGACGAAGCTGCGCAGTTCGTCCAGCAGCTTGCTCTGTTCGCGTACCAGTGCGGACTGCGCGCTTGGGCGGTGCACGTACCAGGCCAGCACCAGCCAGGCCGCGGCCATCGCGACGGTGGCACCCAGCCGGGCGGCATAGGGCCAGTCGAGCACCTGGGCGAGCAGCACCAGGAGGGTGAGCGCCACGGGCGCTGCAAGGCGGATGACTACACGGGAATCCATCATGGCTCTCGTCGGGGGCGATGTACTTGAGGTAACGGCCGGGAGCAGCCGGGCTTTAGCCGGTGCTGGTCGCGGAAGCGCCACCGGGACGCGCCAGCAGCAGTGCCGCCACCTCGCCGAGCGGCACCACGTCGGTGGCCGCCGACAGGGCGACCGCCGCGCCCGGCATCCCCCAGACCACGCTGCTGGCCCGGTCCTGGGCAACGGTCCGGGCACCGGCGCGGCGCAGCGCGAGCATCCCGCGGGCACCATCGCTGCCCATGCCGGTCAGCAATGCGGCGCAGGTGGCGCCGCCCACGTGTTCGGCGGCCGACTCGAACAGCGCATCGACGCTGGGCCGGAACGGCGCCGGCTCGTCGCTGATGGCACAGCGCAGGGTGCCGTGCTGGCGGCGGACGCGCAGATGCCGGCCCCCGGGGGCCACATAGGCATGCCCCGGCTGCAGCGGCTCGCCGTCGACCGCCTGGCTGACGGTGAGCGCGCAATGCCGGTCCAGCCGTTCGGCGAAGGCGGCGCTGAAGGTGGCCGGGATGTGCTGGGCGATCAGCACCGGCGGCATGTCCGCCGGCAGCGGAGCGAGCACCTGCCGGATCGCCTCGGTGCCGCCGGTGGAGGCACCGATCACGACCAGTCCCGGTGCCGAGGCACGCGTCGACGCCAGCCTGGCCACGGCAGGTGCCGGGGCGCCGACCGGGCGTGCGGGGCCGGTCGAGCGGACCCGTGCCCGGGCGGCGGCCAGGACCTTGGCGCGCAGCTCCGTGGCGTAGGCGGCCAGGACCGCGGGCGCATCCGCACGCGGCTTGCCGATGAAGTCCACCGCACCGGAGGCGAGCGCGTCCAGGGTCACGCTGGCGCCCTGCTCGGTGAGCGAGGACACCATCACCACCGGCATCGGGCTCTGGCGCATCAGGTTGCGCAGGAAGCTCAGCCCGTCCATGCGCGGCATTTCCACGTCCAGGGTGAGTACGTCCGGGGCCAGGCGCTGGATCTTGTTGCGGGCGATGTAGGCATCGGCGGCCGTACCCACCACCTCGATGCGCGGGTCCTCGCGCAGCAACGCCGGCATCAGCTGGCGCATGACCGCCGAGTCGTCGACGACCAGTACCCGTACCGGGCGGGTGCCCCTTTCGTCTGCAGGTTCCGTTGTTGTGTCCATCAGAACAGCTCCACGCTGCCGGCCACCGGGGCCCGGCTCAGGTTGCCCAGGTAGGCACGCTCGGCGCGCACGATCTCCTCGTCCTCGCGCGTCGGCGGCAGGCGCTTGACCAGGGTGCGCCCGGTCTGGACGAAGAAGCACACCTTGCGTGCCTGGATGTCGCCCAGGTCCTGGGCGACCACGGGAATGCCCTCGGCCGCCAGGTACTGCAGCACGAAGCGGGCGTTGCGGGTGCCGACCGGGTCCAGCTGGAAGCCGCTGAGCACGTTGCCGCCGCCAAACACCTTCGCCTGCAGCCGCTGGCGGCGGGCGCCGCGCTTGAGCAGGTCGTTGATCAGCAGTTCCATCGCATGCACCCCGTAGCGGGCGCTGGGGTCGCTGTCGTCGCCGAGGTGCCCGCCGGGAAGCAGGAAGTGGTTCATGCCACCCACGCCGACGGCGGGGTCGTACAGGCAGGCCGCCACGCAGGAGCCGAGCAGGGTGACCAGCGCCAGCGGTTCGTTGCTGACCCGGTAGTCGGCCGGGAGCAGGCGCAGCGCATGCGTGCCCAGCTCCCGGTCCCAGTAGCTGCCCGGTTCGCTCACCGGGCTGGCGGTCGCCTGGTTGCTCATGCCCCGGCCTTCCCGGCCGCGCGGTAGGTCGTCTGGCCGCAGGGCACCACCAGGTCGGCAGCGTGGGTGAAGGTCTCCGAGTGGCCGGCGTAGAGCAGCCCGCCCGGCGCGAGCAGCGGGACGATCCGGCCCAGCACGTGGTGCTGGGTCGGCTTGTCGAAGTAGATCATCACGTTGCGGCAGAACACCGCCGCGAACCCGCCGCGCAGCCGGTAGTCGTCGTCGAGCAGGTTGAGCGGACGGAACTGCACCAGCGACTGCAGCTGCGGGCGCACCCGGCACAGCCCGTCGTTGGGGCCGGTGCCCTTCTGGAAGAAGGCGCGGCGGCGCTGTGGCGAGACCCGCTCGATGCGCTCCAGCGGATAGGTGGCCGCGGCGGCGGTGCGCAGCACGTTGGTGTCGATGTCGGTGGCCAGGATCCGTACCGGCGGCGATAGCGTGCCGAAGGCCTCGCAGGCGGTGATGGCGATCGACCAGGGTTCCTCGCCGGTGGAGGCGGCGTTGCACCAGATCTCCAGGGTCCCGCCATCGCGCGCGTGCATCGCCTGCAGGTGGCTGGCCAGGTTGTCGAAATGGTGGGCCTCGCGGAAGAACGAGGTGAGGTTGGTGGTCAGCGCGTTGGTGAAGGCCTCCCACTCCGCGCCGCCGACCGATTCGAGCCGGTCCAGGTAGTCGCAGAAGCGCGTGAGCCCGAGCGCCCGCACGCGGCGTGCCAGGCGGCTGTAGACCATGTCGCGCTTGTGCGGGTTCAGGTGGATCCCGGCGCGGGAGTGGATCAGCCGCGCCACGCGCCGGAAGTCGCGCTCGTCGAACTCGAACTCGCGCGTGTCGGCGGGTGCGTCCAGGGGCGGGGCGAAGGTGTCAGCCATGGACCGCCACCCGCTGCGTCACGTGGGCGGCCGGCGCGTCCGCGGCAAGCCGGAACGCGGCGACCGAGCCCACCAGTTGGCCCGACTGGCGCTCCAGCTCGTTCGCCGCGCGGCGTGCCTGTTCGACCAGCTCGGCGTTGTGCTGGGTGCCTTCGTCCATCTGGGCGATGGCCTGGTTGACCTGGCCGATGCCGGTCGACTGCTCCTGCGCGGCGGAGCTGATCTCGGCGATCAGCCCGGCCACCTGCCGGACGCTGGCCACGACCTCGCTGATCGCGCCGCCGGCCTCCCCCACCAGGCGGCTGCCGCTGCCCACGGTATCCACCGAGGCCTCGATCAGCTGCTTGATCTCGCGGGCCGCGCCGGCGGAACGCTGCGCCAGGGTGCGTACCTCTGCGGCGACCACCGCGAAGCCGCGGCCCTGCTCCCCGGCCCGCGCGGCCTCGACCGCGGCATTGAGCGCCAGGATGTTGGTCTGGAAGGCGATGCCGTCGATGACCGCGATGATGTCGACGATGCGGCGCGAGGCGGCATCGATCTCGGCCATGGTCTCGACCACCCGCGAGGTCAGCTCGCCGCCATGTCCGGCGGCCTGGGCGGTGCCACGGGCCAGCTCGCTGGCCTGCATCGCGTTGCCGGCGGTCTGCCGCACGGTGGCGGTCAGCGACTCCAGCGAGGCCGCGGTTTCCTGCAGCGCGGCGGCCTGCTCCTCGGTGCGGCGCGACAGGTCCGCGTTGCCGCTGGCGATGCGGGCGGCGGCCCCGTCGATCCCGCGGGCGCCGTCCTGGATCCCGGAGACGATCGCCGAAAGCTGGTCCACGGTCTGGTTGGTGCTGTCCTTCATGCGTCCGAACACGCCCTGCAGGTCGGACTCGATGCGCCGGGTGAGGTCGCCGCCGGCCAGCGCCGCCAGCACCTGCTGCATGGCCTCCAGGCTGTGGCTGGTGGCCTCCAGCAACTGGTCGATGTTGCCGGCGATGACGCGCAGGAAGCCGTGCTTGTCGTCGATGCGGATGCGCCGGCTGAAGTCGCCGGCCGCCGCCGCGCGCAGGACCTCGGCGACCTCGTCCTGCATGGCCAGCGCCTCGGTGCGGTCGCGCAGCTCGGTGACCACGCCGATCTGGACGCCGTTCTCCACCACCGGGGTCACGGTCAGGTCCAGGCTGCGGCTGCCCAGTTGCAGGCGATGCGAGCCCGTGCCCCGGAGTGCCTGCAGCGAGGCCCGGTCCAGGCCGGTACCGGACAGCAGGGACGCCAGGTCGACCTCCCCGAGCCGGGCCGGATCGAAGCCGGTGACGGCGGTGCGGACGTCCGCGGCGATCCCCGCGAGCAGTCCCTTCGCCGCCTCGTTGGCATACACCAGCTGCAGCTCGTGGTTGGCCACCAGGACGCTGGCAGGGGCGACATCGAGCGCCCGCTGCACGCGCGCGGTGCTGCGCGCCCGGCGCTGGGACTCCACGACCTCGAACCCGAGCCGGACCTGCATCGATTTCAGGCCCTGCATGACCCGGCCGATCTCGTCGTCGCGGTCGATGGGGATCGGGTCGTCGTACTGCCCGCTGGCAATCCGCCGGAAGTGCCCGGCGGCGCCTTCGAGCCGGTCCACCACGTCGCGCGACAGCCACCATGCGCAGTACGCGGCGACCGCGCCCAGGCCGAGCACGCCCAGCCAGGGCAGCGAGGGATCCACCCCGCGCCCGGACAGCCAGAGCAACCCCGCGCTGGCGCCGGTCGCGCCCAGCGCGGCCAGCATCAGCCGCTGGCGCAGCGACAGCCGCCACAGCGGGTTGAGTTCCCGCAGCAGGTCGCGGCGCGCGACCTGGCCCACGTGCAGGCGCAGCCCCTGGTCGCGCCCGGCGCGCAGGGCGGCGTACGCCGCCTCGGCCCGTGCGATCTCCGCCGCGGTCGCCCTGCGCCGCACCGACATGTAGCCGGTGAGCTGGCCGTCCTCGTGCACCGGGGCGACGTTGCCGCGCACCCAGTAGTGATCGCCGTTCTTCGCCCGGTTCTTGATGATGCCCACCCACGGCCGGCCGGCCTTCAGCGTCCGCCACAGGTCGGCGAACACCTGCGGCGGCATGTCCGGGTGGCGCACCAGGTTGTGGGCCTGGCCGAGCAGCTCGGCCTCGGTGAAACCGCTGATCCGGATGAAGTCCCGGTTCGCCATGCGGATCACGCCGTCGGTATCCGTGGCCGAGACGAGGATGTCGGTTTCGTCGAGTTCGATCGCCTTGCCGGTGACCGGAAGGTTGGTCCGCATGGGATAGGGCTCCGCCGGCGTGGGGTACCGGATCGCGGGTGGTCCGCAGCTGTACGGGATATCGGCCGCAGCGGCGGTATCTGAAGCAGGGCCCCGGACGCAGGAAGGGGCGCACCGTTGCCGGTACGCCCCTGCTGCGGCTTTCGGTCGTGGCGCGGGTCAGAACTCCTGCCAGTGCGCGTCGCCACCGCCGGCCACGGCGCGTGGCGGAGCAGGCATCGAGCGGGTGCCGTCATTGGCGGCACGGGACGGCCGTTCCTGCCGGGCCGGACGAGCCGCTGGCGGAGCCGGGATCACCACGGTGTCCTGCAGCTGGCGCTGAAGGCCAGTCTGTCCGGCGCTTCCGCCACCGACCTGGAAGATCGCCACCGTCTGTACCAGG
>JAEWFH010000049.1 GCA_023388955.1 Pseudomonadota bacterium | reverse complement strand
ACGCCGCCCCGCCCGCGGATGGCGAGGCGCCGCGCAAGCGTCGTCGGCGCCGTCGCCGCAAGCCGGCGGGCGAACGTACCGGCGAGGCCACCGGCCAGGCCGGCAGCGCCGCCGCGGCGGCTGGAAGCAGTGAGCGTCCGTCGCGCCCGCGTGGCCCGCAGGGCGGGGAGCGCGCTTCCCGCCCGCATGGTGGACGCGACGCGCAGCCGCGCGCACCGCGTGGACAGGGGGACAAGCCCGCCGCTCCGGCCCCGGCCCCGGCCCCGGCCCCGGCCGTCAGGCCGCAGCCGGGCCTGGTCGGCCGCTTCTTCCGTTCGCTGTTCGGCGGCGGCAAGGACTGACCCGGCGCTGGCCGTGGACGGCGTTCGGCCGTAGCCTTCGCCTGTCCCCGGCCATCGCAGCGCCCACCGTATGCCCGTCCTGCGTTTCGACAACGTCAGCAAGCAGTACCCCGGCGGGCAGCAGGCGCTGTCGGAGGTCGGTTTCCAGGTCGATGCCGGCGAGATGCTGTTCGTCACCGGCCACTCCGGCGCCGGCAAGAGCACGCTGCTCAAGCTGATCCACCTTGCCGAGCGCCCCAGCCGGGGCGCGGTGCTGTTCGACGACCGCAACCTGTTGCGGGTACGCGGCCGCCAGGTCGCGCTGCACCGGCGCCGGGTCGGGGTGGTGTTCCAGGACCACCGCCTGCTGGCCGACCGCAGCGTGGCCGACAATGTCGGCCTGCCGTTGTTGCTGCAGGGCCTGCGCCGCGGCGAGATCGCCAAGCGGGTGCGTGCCGTGCTGGACCGGGTCAGCCTGGGTACCCGCGCCACCGCGCTGCCGGCGCAGCTGTCGGCCGGCGAGCAGCAGCGTGTCGGCATCGCTCGCGCGATCGTCTCCGAACCAGCGCTGCTGGTCGCCGACGAGCCCACCGGCAACCTCGACCCGACGCTGGCCGCGGAGATCATGACGCTGTTTGAATCGCTCCCCGAGCGCGGCACCAGCGTACTGGTGGCCAGCCATGACCTGGCGCTGGTCAAGCGCATGCGCAAGCGGGTGCTGGTGCTCGACAAGGGCCGCCTGGTCGACGACATCCAGCCGGAGGACCTGGCCGAATGAACGCGCCCGCCTCCGCCGCCCGCGGGCGCTCCGCACTGTCCACCTGGCTCGACCACCATGCCTACAGCCTGGTCGCCAGCCTCGGCCGCATGCTGCGCCGTCCCTGGTCCACGCTGCTCACCGTCGGGGTGATGGCGGTGGCGTTGGCCCTGCCGCTGGGCCTGCTGGCCTCGCTCGCCAACATCGAGCGCTTTGCCGGCGACGTGCAGCAGGCACGCGAGGTCAGCGTGTTCCTCAAGACCGGGGTGGATGTGCCGCGGGCCAGGGCGTTGGCCGACGAACTGAGTGCCCGCGCGGATGTCGCTTCCGTGGAACTGCGCGACCCGGAGCAGGGCCTGGCCGACCTGCGCGAGGCCACCGGCCTGGGCGAGGCGATCGATGCATTGGGCAGCAACCCGCTGCCGAGCCTGCTGGTGGTGCGCCCCACCGGCGACGAGCGCGCGCTGGCGCAGGTGCTCGGCCAGCTGCCCGAGGTGGACCTGGTGCAGCACGATGCGGCCTGGCGCGAACGCCTGGACGGCTGGCTGCGCTTTGGTGGCCGGCTGGCGTGGGTGCTGGCGGCGATGCTCGGGCTGGGCGCGCTGCTGGTGGTCGGCAATACCGTGCGGCTGGACATCCAGCAACGCCGCGAGGAAATCGGCGTGCTGCAGCTGCTGGGCGCGACCGACGGTTTCATCCGGCGCCCGTTCCTGTACCTGGGGGCCTGCTACGGCGTGCTCGCCGGGGTGCTCGCCCTGGCCCTGCTGACGGCCGCGGAGGCGGCCCTGCGCACGCCGCTGGCGGAACTGGCGCACAGTTACGGCAGCGGCTTTGCATTGCAGGGATTCGGCCTGCAGCATGGTGCGATCATCCTGGTTGCCGCGGCGCTGCTGGGGTGGCTCGGGGCCGGCCTGGTCACCGGCCACTACCTGCGCCAGACCCGTCCCACCGACACCTGACGGCGGGGCCGCGACCCTTCCGCAGACCGTGTCCATGACCCAGACCGTCGACAAGCTCAGCCACGTCGTCAGCGATGCCCCCCGGGTGATGGTGGTCGACGGCTCGCGGCTGGTGCGCAAGCTCATCGCCGACGTGCTAGCGCGCGAGCTCGACAACGCCACCGTGGTCAGCTGCGCCTCCATTGCCGAAGCCCGGCAGGCACTGGCCGAAGGCGCGGTCGACCTGGTCACCACCTCGCTGGCGCTGCCCGACGGCGACGGCGCCGGGCTCGCGCGCACGGTGCGCGAGGCGGCGGGGCAGGCCTACGTGCCGGTAATCGTGGTCTCCGGTGATGCGCAGTCGCACCTGGAGGCGCGCCGCTTCACCGAGGACGTCACCGACTACTTCGACAAGGCGCTGGGCCACACCGCGCTGGCGGCCTTCATCCGCGGCTACGTGCATCCCGAGCCCATCCCCAGTGCCCGGGTGCTGTACGTGGAGGACAGCCGGGTGGTCGCCCTGGCCACCAAGCGCATGCTTGAGCGCCAGCAACTGGACGTGCTGCACTTCGTGGGGGTCGAGGAGGCGCTGGAGTACCTGGAGGAGCGCCGCGTCGCCGCCGACGGCGACCTGGGCGCAGACCTGCTGCTCACCGACGTCTACCTGAAGGGCGAACTCGACGGCCACGACCTGCTGGACCGCGTCCGGGGCGCTTTCGGCTACGGCAAGCGCCGGCTGCCGGTGCTGGTGATGACCGGGGACGCCAATCCGGAGAACCAGGCGATGTTGCTGCGCGCGGGGGCCAACGACCTGGTGCTCAAGCCCATCGAGGAGCGCCTGCTGGTGACCAAGGTGCTGTTCCAGCTGCGCCTGTCGCGCTTGCCCGCTCCCGTCTGAACGCGTGCCGGGCCCGATCACGGGTCGATGATGCCGGCGATGGAACCATGCCGGCCATGGATGATTTGAAGCGTTACGGGGACTGGTTCGCCACCCGGCCCCGCCTGGTCGCCACCCGCACCGTCCCGGACTGGGACCTGGTCACCGGCCACGGACCGGTGATCGCCGCGGCCGTGCACGACGGCCACCACATCCGCCCCGGCCTGGTGCCGCACCTGGCCATCGACGAGGCTGGCCGCCGCCGCGACGAGGACCCGATGACCGGCCTGCTGACCGAGGTCGGCGACGTGCGCATCCGCGTGCGCACGTCCCGGTTCGAGGTCGACCTCAACCGCCCGCGCGAGCTGGCGCTGTCCACCGACCCGGAGGACACCTGGGGCATCCGGTTCTGGAAGGGCACGCTGCCGCCGCAGGAGCTGGAACGTTCGCTGGCGATCCACGACCGCTTCCGCGCGATGTTCACCGGATTGATGGAACACATGCTGGACCGCTGGGACCAGGTGCTGCTGCTGGACCTGCACAGCTACAACCACCGCCGCGATGGCGCCGAAGCCGCGCCCGCGGACCCGGCGGGCAACCCCGATATCGACCTGGGCATCACCACCCTGCACCCGGAGCGCTGGGGACGGGTGGCCGAGCGCTTCACCGACGTGCTGCGCCGCCATCGGGTCGCCGGGCGCGAGGCGGACGTGCGCGCGAACGTGCGCTATCCCACCGGCGGCGACTTCCCGGAATGGGTCTACGCGACCTGGGGCCAGGCCGCCTGCACCATTACCGTCGAATACAAGAAGACCTACATGGACGAGTGGACCGGGCAGGTCGATCTGGAGGCGGTGGAGGACCTGCGCGACGGCCTGCAGGCCGCGGTCGACGCGGTCCGGCCGGAGTTCCTGTCGTGCCGCTGATCGGGCGGCCGCTGGCCCCGTTGCCTCCGGTCGCGGCCCGGGTGGACCGGGCGCTGGCGCGGATGGACGGCGAGGTCGACTGGCTGCTGGCGCTGTCGCCGATCGACAACGAGGCCATGTGGCACTCCTTCGCCGACAGCGGGTACCGGCGGATGCCGGAGCTGAAGTACATCGACCTGGAGGTGGACCTGGATGAAGTCCGCCAGCGCCTGCATGCGCTTCCCGTCGAGGATATCGAGTCCCCCCTGCTGCAGCGCCTGCTCGCGGAGAAGCAGCGCGAGATGGACCTGCAGATCGAGCTCGTCCGCCTGCGGGGGAGGGAGGGTTTCCGCCAGGCCAGCCTGGATCTGTTCGGTGGCGTGGACGAGGAGCTGCTGGCGTGCGCACGCGCCATCCTGCGCGACGTGAAGCCCGGTGCCCCGCTCAAGGCCGACGCCGGCATCGACGAGATGCTGGAGGCGGTGGAGGCGGAGCTGGACTGGTACCGCGATGCCTGTCCCGGCTTCCATGCCGAGGTCGTGGTCGACACCGACCTGAACTCGATGATGATGGTTTCCCACGGCACCTTCTATGTCGACGGCGACCTGCGCCTGCCCCACGCGCGCATCCAGCCGCTGGTGCAGCATGAAATCGGCACCCACGTGGTCACCCGCCACAACGGCGGAAAGCAGCCGCTGTGCCAACTGCAGGTCGGCCTGGCCGACTATGACCCGCTGCAGGAAGGGCTCGGCGTGCTGGCCGAATACCTGGCCGGCTTCCTGCCCGGCGAGCGCCTGCGGGTGCTCGCCGCGCGCGTAGTCGCCACCGGCATGGCCCTCGGGGGCGACGGGGTTCCGGAGATCTTCGACCTGCTCCACGACACCCACGGAATGCCCACCGATGACGCCTTCGACGTCGCCGTGCGCGCGCTGCGCGGCGGCGGCCTGACCAAGGACGCGGTGTACCTGGGTGGACTGCGCGACCTGCTCGCCTACCTGGCCGGTGGCGGCGCATTCGAGGACCTGTACGCCGGCAAGTTCGCGCTTGCCCACGTGGACGCGCTCGATGAGCTGGCCGTGCATGGCTGGGCCGCGCCGCCCGAGGTGCTGCCACGCTTCTTCCACCAGCCCGGTTTCGCCGAGCGGCTGGATCACTGCCGCTCGACCGACGTCGCCAACCTACACCACGAGGTGCCCGTGGCATGACCGCCATCCCCGATCCCGACCGCGCGATCCAGCTCGGTTTCGTCATCAACGACATGTCCACCGAGCAGGAGAACTACACCACCATCCGCCTCGCCCGCACCGCCGTGAACCGCGGGCACCGGGTGGCCCTGGTCGGCCTGGGTGGCTTCATCTACGACGCCAACGACACCGTGCGCGCGCACGCCCACGTGCCCTCCGCCAGCCACTACGAAAGCGATGCCGCGTTGCTGGAGGAACTGCAGGGGGAGGGTGCCTCGACCGAGCGCATCTCGATCGAGGAACTGGACGTGCTGGTGCTGCGCTCCGACCCCGCCGACGAAGTCGAGGAGCGGCCCTGGGCGCCCAACAGCGGGCTGCTGTTCGCCCACCTGGCGGCGCTGCGCGGGGTGATCGTGCTCAACGACCCGACCCATCTGGCCCACGCGTCCAACAAGACCTATTTCCAGCACTTCCCCGAGGAAGTACGGCCGGCGACCTGCATCACCATGGATCCGGACGAGATCAAGTCCTTCATCAATGCCCACGAAGGCCATGGCGTGATCAAGCCCCTGCAGGGCTCGGGGGGGCAGGGCGTGTTCGTGGTCACTCCCGACAGCGGCGGCAACCTCAACCAGATGATCGACGCGGTGATCCGCGATGGCTACGCGATCGTGCAGGAGTACCTGCCGCGGGCCGCCGAAGGCGACCTGCGCCTGCTGACCCTCAACGGGCGGCCGCTGTGCATCGAGGGCACCTACGCCTGCATCCGCCGCTACAACGACAGCGGCGATGCGCGCAGCAACATCAGCGCCGGCGGCAAGTACGAGCTGGTCACCCCGGATGCCGACGCCCTGCGCCTGGCCGGGATCGTCGCCCCCAAGCTGATGCGTGACGGCATGTACCTGGCCGGCCTGGACATCGTGGGCGACAAGATGATGGAGATCAACGTCGATACCCCGGGCGGACTCAACATGATCGAGGACCTGAGCGGGCTGCCGTTCGCTGCCCACATCATCGCCGACCTGGAGCGCAAGGTCGGCCTGCGTGACCAGTACAAGCGCAGCCTGACCAATACCGAGCTGGCGATGATGTAATAGGCGGATGGGTCCCACCGCCACCGAAACCCCCGGCGCCACCGGCGCGCCTTCCGAACGGATCCAGCTGGAACCGTCGTGGAAGCAGCGCGTGGGCGACTGGCTGTTGCGCCCCGAGATGCGCGAGCTGTCGGCGTACCTGCGTACGCGCAAGCAGGACGGGGTGCAGGTGTACCCGCCCGGCGGCGAGATCTTCTCGGCCTTCCAGGCGACGCCCTTCGACCGGGTGCGGGTGGTGGTGCTGGGCCAGGATCCCTACCACGGCCCCGGCCAGGCGCACGGGCTGTGCTTCTCGGTGCGCCCGGGGGTGCCGGTGCCGCCATCGCTGGTGAACATCTACAAGGAGCTGCAGGCCGACCTTGGCATCGCCCCGGTGGCGCACGGCTGCCTGTTGCCGTGGGCCCGCCAGGGCGTGCTGCTGCTCAATGCGGTGTTGACGGTGGAGGCCGGCCGGGCCGGTTCGCACCAGGGCCGCGGCTGGGAGGGGTTCACGGACCACGTGGTCGAGGTGCTGGCGCGCGAGCGCGAGGACCTGGTGTTCCTGTTGTGGGGCAGCTACGCGCAGAAGAAGGGCGCGGTCATCGACCGCACGCGCCATTGCGTGCTGCGCGCCCCGCATCCCTCGCCGCTGTCGGCGCACCGCGGGTTCCTCGGTTGTGGTCACTTCTCCAAGGCCAACCGCTACCTGGCCGCGCGCGGCAGGGCGCCGGTCGACTGGGCGCTGCCGGCCAGTGCCGAAGCGGCCTGGCGCGGCGACGGCATGGTGGTGCCGTGAACCCTTTCCCGGCTACCGTTGATCGGGAACTTACATGGCCCGTCGCACTCTAAGCCTGCGTTGTTCCCGCCCGGGCGACCAGGGTTGTTCGTTCCATGAACAGAACACCCGACGCCAAATTTCGTATTAGAAGTTAGCTATTGGAACTGGTAAAATCATCGCCATGACAGATACCACGGCTTCCAGGGCGCTTGTCGCCAACAACCTGCCGGTCCCGAGCGCGCTCGGCTCGCTGGACGCCTACATTGGCGCGGTCCACAGGATCCCGGTACTCACCGTCGAAGAAGAGCAGCAGCTGGCACGTCGCTTCCACGAGCAGGAAGACCTCGACGCCGCCCGCGAACTGGTGCATTCGCACCTGCGCTTCGTGGTCCATGTGGCGCGTGGCTACAACGGCTACGGCCTGCCGCTGGGCGACCTGATCCAGGAAGGCAACATCGGCCTGATGAAGGCGGTCAAGCGTTTCGACCCCGACCAGGGCGTGCGGCTGGTGAGCTTCGCCGTGCACTGGATCCGGGCCGAGATGCACGAGTTCATCCTCAAGAACTGGCGCATCGTGAAGGTCGCCACCACCAAGGCGCAACGCAAGCTGTTCTTCAACCTGCGCAAGAGCAAGAAGCGCCTCGGCTGGATGAACGCCGCCGAGGTGAGCGCGGTGGCCGCCGACCTGAACGTCTCCGAGCGCGAGGTGCTGGAGATGGAGTCGCGTCTGTCCGGCCGCGACATCGGCTTCGACGCGCCCGCCGGGGACGACGACGACCGGGCCCCGCCCTCGCCGGAGGCCTACCTGCGTACCGATGAGGAAAGCCCCTCGCAGCTGTACGCGCGCGAGGACGAGGAGGAGAACCAGCTGTCGCTGCTGCGCGAGGGCCTGGCCAAGCTGGATGAGCGCTCGCGCGACATCGTCGCCCGCCGCTGGCTGGGGGACGAGGGCAAGGTCACCCTGCAGGAACTGGCCGACGAGTACGGCGTGTCCGCCGAGCGGATCCGCCAGATCGAGGCCAATGCGCTGAAGAAGATGCGCGCGCTGTTCACCGCCTGAGCCCGGCGGAAAACGAGTCTCACGGTGGGCGGCCCGGGAAACCGGGCCGCCCGTCTTTTTGTGCCGGCGGCGGCGTTCGCGCGGCGCGTCAGTAGAGGTCGACCGGGTCCACGTCCAGCGACCAGCGCACCTTGCGCGCTTCCGGCAGCTCCCGGATCGCGGGCAGCGCCGCATCCAGCACGCCGTGCAGGGCCTGGCGCGTGGGGGACGACAGCAGCAGCTGGGTGCGCTGGTAGCCGGCCCGGCGCGGCATCGGGGCCGGCAGTGGGCCGCTGAGCTCGAGCGCGTCCCCGGCGACCTGTTCGATGCATCCGCGCGCTGCGCGCAGGAAACCATCGCAATCGGTGACCTGCTTTGCTTCCGCGCGCACCAGGGCCAGGTAGGCGAAGGGGGGGAATCCGGCGGCCTCGCGCAGTTCCAGCTCTTGCCCCGCGAAGGCGTGGTAGCCGCCCTGCAGCAGGGTGCCCAGCAGCGGGTGGTCCGGGTGGTGGGTCTGCAACAGCACGTGGCCGGCCTTCGCCGCGCGCCCGGCGCGGCCGGCGACCTGGATCAGCAGCTGCGCCAGCTTCTCGGGCGCGCGGAAGTCGGCGCTGAACAGGCCTTCGTCGATGCCCACCACCGCCACCAGGGTCAGGTTGGGCAGGTCGTGGCCCTTGGCCAGCATCTGGGTGCCGACCAGGATGCCCGGGTCGTCGCCGAACTCCGCCAGCCGCTGCGCCAGGCCGTCGCGCTGGCGGGTGCTGCCGCGGTCGATGCGGACCACGCTCTGGCCGGGGAAGCGTGCCTGCAGCACCTCCTCGATGCGCTCGGTGCCGGCGCCCTGTGGTTGCAGGCCCAGGCCGCCACAGTCCGGGCAGGCGCTGGGCGCGGGTCGCCGTGCCCCGCAGTGGTGGCATTGCAGCCGGCGTCCGGCCGCGTGCACCGTCATCGGGGTGCCGCGCTCCTGCCCGCTGCAGCGGGCGCAGCACGCGCTCCAGCCGCAGTCGTGGCACAGCAGGACCGGGGCGTAGCCGCGGCGGTTGCGGAACACCAGCACCTGCCCTCCGGCCTCCAGTGCCTGCCCGATCCCGGCCAGCAACTCCGGGGACAGCCCCGCCTCCAGCGGCCGCTTGCGCACGTCCACCACGCGTACCTGCGGCGGCCGTGCCGACCCGGCGCGCCGGTGCAGGCGCAGGTGCCGGTAGCGATCGGCCTGGGCATTGTTGAGCGACTCCAGCGACGGCGTCGCGCTGCCCAGCACCACCGGCACGCCCATGGCCTTGCCGCGGTACAGAGCGAAGTCACGGGCGTGGTAGCGGATGCCGTCGAGCTGCTTGAAGCTGCCGTCGTGCTCCTCGTCGACCACCACCAGGCCCGGTTCGGGCAGCGGCAGGAACACCGCCGAGCGCGTGCCGACCACCACCCGGGCCAGCCCCGCGTGGCAGGCGGCCCAGGTGCGCGCCCGCTCCCCGTCCGACAGCCCCGAATGGTAGGCGTGGACCGCGACGCCCAGGCGGTCGCGGAAACGCCCCAGCAGCTGCGGCGTCAGGCCGATTTCCGGCACCAGCACCAGGGCCTGCCGGCCGCGCGCCAGGCAGGCCTGGATCGCGTGCAGGTACACCTCGGTCTTGCCGCTCCCGGTGACGCCGTCCAGCAGGAAGGGGGCGAAGCCGGTGCTTTCCGTGACCGCCTCGATCGCGGCCCGCTGGTCCTCGTTGGGGATGGGGCCGGCGGGGGGAGCGGGCATCGCCGGTGGAGCGTCCAGGAACACCGGCTCGGCCAGGCCGCGTTCGGCCAGGCTGCGCGCGGCGGCCCGCCAACCTTCCACGCGGGCTGCGAGGTTGTCCTCGTCCAGCGCGCCGCCGGCGAGCTCGCCGGCAAGCTGGCGGGGCCGGCCGGTTCGCATCGAGTCCAGTGTCGCTTTGCCGGCGGCGGTCAGTTGCCAGCCACGGGTGCGCACGTCGGGAAGCGGCTCGCCGTGGCGCAGCGCCGCGGGCAGGGCGGTGGCCAGGACCTCGCCGAGAGGGGTGTGGGTATAACGCGACAGCCACTGCAGCGAGGCCAGCAGCTCTCCGCGTACCAGGGGAGCGGGGTCGAGGCAGTCCAGTGCCTGTTTCAGTTCGCCGCGCGTCCCGGGGCCGGCTTCGCCGTGGCCGGCCACGATGCCGACCAGCTCGCGCCGGCCGAACGGCACGCGCACCCGGCAGCCGACACCGGGGCGCGCGCCGGGGGGCGGCAGGTAGTCGAACAGGCGGTGGATCGGGACCGGCAGGGCGACGCGGACCACCCCGCCGGCATCCGCGGGGGAGGGGTCGGAGGCCATGCGGGCAGTCTAGCGGGCGCGGGTGGTGACCGCCGACCGCTGTCAACTGCCAATTGCCTCACACTCTTGTCGGAAAACTTCGCAATGGATCGCAAGTGCGCGCCAGTAAAGAAGAAACCCGCTTATCCACACTGCCTGTGGACAACTCTGTGCATTGCCGGTCGGCAAATGCACGTAACCCCGGTGCCATAAGCCCCCCGGTTGGGTTGGTGAAAAAAGCGCCAAGCCACTTAATTCCTTTTGATTCAATGGCTTGGCCGTGAAACATTGGCGTAACGAAGCGCTTGAGGTTGCTGAATGCCGATTCAGGTTGGGCTTGCGCACGCTGTGCAAAACCCTCCCGGCCCTGCGGGGGCCGTCACGCCACGTTTGCAAGCCTGACCTTGCGACGCGTGTCACGGCGGGAGGGTGCGCGTGGGTATGATCGACGCGATGGTGAGAACCCCTTGATGAGTGCTGAGTCCCCTTCCCCGAACTCGCCGGCGCTCGCTGCGTTCCTGCGCGGCGTGGAACGCCGCGCAGCGGTCCTGGCCGAGTTGCAGTGTGGCGACGCCGCGAGTGGTGACCGCGCACTTGCCCGGGCCATGGCCGGCTTCCAGCTGGAGGCGGCCCGGGAGGATCCCGGCGCCGGCGAGGTGATGTCGGCGTGGCCGGCACGTTTTTGGAGCCAGTTGCTGGCACGTCCGGAGTTGCGCAGCCACGTGCCGGTGCGGGTGGAGCTGTCGCCCACCGACCGCCTCGCCGCCCTGGGCGCGGGGCCGCGGGCGGCCTTGCTGCTGAGCCTGGCGGGGGGGCTGGAGCAGGACGTTGCCGCGCAGGTGATGGGCGTGACCACCTCCAGCTATGAGCTGGCCGTGCGCCGCGCGCTGGCGACGCTTGCCGGCAGCGAGGAACAGGCCGCGCTCGCCACGCAATGGCGCCAGCTGCGCGAGCGGGTGCACGGCCGGATCAAGAACCTGCCGCCGGAGCGGCAGCGCTTCCTGGCGCAGGCGCGTGCGGAGGCGCTGGCGACCGGCGGCGAGGCGGAAGCAGCGCCCGCCGCCGCGCCGTCCCCGGCCCGCCCGCGCTGGCTGGTGCCGGCGCTGTGGGTCCTGCTGGTGGTGTGCGTGCTTGCCTTCGTCGCGACCTTCTTCGGGGATGCGCTGATCGGGCGGCTGGCCGGGCCCGCCGAGGGGGAGATCTGGAGCGGCTCGCTGGCGGAAGGCGAGGAGCCGGCGTCGCGCTACGACCGCGAGGTCGAGGTGCTGACCCATCGTGACTTCGAGTTGCTGGCCGACCCCGGGGGCGCCGCGGATGCGGAGGGGCTTGCGTTCCACTCCTGGCTGGCGGCGCAGGGTGTCAGCGCCGCCACGCCGGGGGCGGAACCGGGAGTTGCGCGCGCGGACGGGCTGGCGCCGGCGCCGGGCGCGGACACCGTCGCCGGGGATGCCGCTGGTGCCGACGCACAGGCCGGGGAGACCACGCATGAGCCGCGCTGACCGACCGTTGCGCTGGGTGCTGCTTCCGGCGCTGCTGGCGGCCGGCGCCGCTTCCGCCGTCCCGCCTGGACTGGAGGACCTGGCCGAGGCCTGGGACAAGCTGGAGCTGCCGTTGCGCGAGCAGCTGCAGGAGCGTGCCACTACCTGGCAGCGGTGGGACGAGGAAGCCCGCCAGGCATTCCTCGCCCGGATGACCGAATGGGATGCGCTGGGGCGCGAGGAGCAGGCCGCCCGCCGCATCCGTCACCAGTCCTGGCAGGAGCTTTCCCGCTACGACCAGGCGCGCGTGCGTGCCGCCGCGACGGCCTACGGCAGCCTGCCTGATGCCGAGCGCGCGGAGCTGCGCGCCCGGTTCGACGCGCTCGATGCCAGCGAACGCAGGGGGTGGCTGCTGGGACCGGAGCTGGGTGCCGACTACCCGGCGTTGCAACCGCTGCTGGCCCAGGTGCCGGCCGGGGAGCACGACGCCCTGTTGCAGGCCCTGCGTGAAATGGACGCCACCGGGCGCCAGGACCTGGCGGTGCTGGTCCGGCGCACCGCGCCGCAGGACCGCGACCGCCTGCGCCGTGAACTGATGTCCACCGCCGCCGCCAACCGCGGACAGTGGCTGCGTGGCCGCCTTGGGCGCTGAGGCCGCCGGGGCCCAAGCGCCGCTGTTGCGTCGTGAAATCGGTCGTACCGCACTGCTCGCCGCCCCGCTGGTGGGCGGACACCTCGCCACCGGGCTGATCGGGTTCGTCGACAGCGTCATCGCCGGACGCCATGGCACCGACACGCTGGCGGCGGTGGCCGTGGGCACGGCATTGTTCTGGCTGCCGATGATGGTGCCGCTGGGAACGCTGCTGTCGGTCCCGCCCGCGGTCTCGCAGCTCGACGGCCACGGGCGGCGGGAGGAGATCGGGCCGCTGTTCCGGCAGGCGCTGTGGCTGGCCGCGGGCCTGGGGGTGCTGTTGTTCGGCTTCCTCACCGTGGTGGTGCACGCGCTGGAGCCAATGGGGATCGCCCCTTCGATCGTGCCCGGTGCGACCGCGTTCCTGCACGGGATCCGCTGGGGCGTGCCGGCACTGACGCTGTACGTGTGCATGCGCTACCTCAGCGATGGCCTGCACTTCACCGTTCCGAGCATGGTGCTGGGCTTCGGCGGGTTGCTGGTGCTCGTGCCGCTGGGCTACGTGCTGACCTGGGGGGCGCTCGGCTTCCCCGAACTGGGTCCGGCGGGGCCCGGCTACGCATCGGCGGTGATGCTGTGGTGCCAGGCGACCGCGTTCGCGCTGTACCTGTGGCGCGGGCGGCGCTTCGCCGGCCTGCGCCTGTTCTGGCGCTTCGACCCGCCACGCTGGGCGCCGATCCGGCGGCTGCTGGTGGTGGGCCTGCCGATCGGGGTCACGGTAGCGATGGAGGGCGGGTTGTTCGTGGTCACCGCGCTGCTCATCGGGCGCCTGGGGGAGCTGCCCGCGGCCGCCCACCAGATCGCCATCAACGTCGCCAGCCTGTGCTTCATGATTCCGATGGGCCTGGCGGAGGCGACCACCGTGCGCGTCGGCCACGCGCTCGGGCGCGGCGACGGGGCCGGGGTGCGCCGCGCCGCCCGTGCCGGCCTGCTGATCGCCCTGGGTACCCAGGCTGCCTCGGCACTGGTGTTGCTGCTGGGCAACCAATGGGTGGTCGGTTTCTATACCTCCGATGCCGCGGTGGCCACCATGGCCGCCGGGCTGATGCTCTATGCGGCGGCGTTCCAGTTTCCCGACGGGGTGCAGGTGATCAGCGCGGGGGTGCTGCGCGGGCTGGGCGACACCCGGGTGCCGATGCTGCTGGCAGCGGTGTCCTACTGGGGCGTGGGCATGGTCCTGGGCAGCGTGCTGGGCCTTGGGTGGGGCGGGCTGGTGGAGCCGATGGGGCCGCGGGGGATGTGGATCGGGCTGATCGCCGGCCTGGTCGTGGCCGCGGTGCTGTTGGGCCTGCGCTGCCGCCGCTCGACCCGTCCACGCTGGCTCGAGCCGCTGCTGCGGCGCCCGGGCGGGGTGGACCTGCCGCGCGAGGCAGGGCAAGCCGCCAGCGGATGACCAGCGCCGGGTGACCAACGGCGGATGCCCGGCACCGGGTGACCCGCTACCCTGCGCGGGTAGCCACGGAGTCAAAGAATGAGCCAGCCTGCGCGTCGCGGCCCGATCGCCCGCTTCTTCATCGGCATCTGGGATGCGATGAACTTCACCCGGCGGTTGATCCTCAACCTGCTGTTCTTCTTCCTGCTGTTCCTGTTCGTCGCGATCCTGTCCTCCGGCGAGGGCAACGCCCCGTTGCATGGCCGCACTGCGCTGGTGATCGCGCCCGAAGGCCGGCTGGTCGAGCAATACAGCATCGACCCGTTCACCCGTGCGCTGACCGAAGGGATGGGGCAGGCCGGGGGCGAGGTGCAACTGCGCGACCTGCTGGCGGCGCTCGACCATGCCGCCGGGGATGAACGCATCGAGCGGGTGGTGCTCGAGCTGGACGGGCTCACGGGCGGCGGCATGGCGTCGTGGCGGGAGGTCGCCGCGGCCGTGGACCGTGTCCGCGGGGCCGGCAAGGAGGTGGTGGCCTTCAGCCAGGGGATGATGCAGGGCCCGTACCTGGCCGCGTCGCACGCCGACGAGCTGTACATCGACCCGATGGGCGGCGGTGTGGTCCTGGAGGGGTTTGCCAGCTACCGCCCGTACTTCCGCGAGGCGCTGGAGGAAAAGCTCGGCGTCGACATCCACCTGTTCAAGGTCGGCGAGTACAAGTCCGCCGCCGAGCCGTTCGTGCTCGACGCCGCCTCGCCGGAGTCCAAGGAAGCCGACCTGTACTGGATGAACGACCTGTGGCAGCGCTACCTGGGCGACGTCGGCAGCGGGCGCGGCCTCGAGCCGGCGCAGCTGTCGGCCGACGTCGCGAGCCTGCCGCAGGACCTGGCCGCCGCCGGCGGCGACCTGGCCCGTTACGCGGTGGCCCACGGACTTGCCGACGGCACGATGACCCGCGAGCAGTTCGGCGCGCTGATGGCCGAGCGCGGCGTGGCCGATGCCGACGCCGACAACGGCTACCGCCAGGTCTCGCTCAAGGACTACCTGGCCCACCTGCAGGGCGCACTGAAGGGCGTGGCCGACAGCCGCACCGCGGTTGCGGTGGTGGTCGCGGCGGGTCCGATCAGCGGCGGCGAGCAGCCGGCGGGGCAGGTCGGCGGTGATTCCACCTCGGCGCTGCTGCGCGAGGCCCGGGACGACGACGACGTCGCCGCCGTGGTGTTGCGGGTGAGCTCGCCGGGTGGCGAGGTGTTCGCCTCCGAGCAGATCCGCCGCGAGGTGGTGGCGCTGCGCGAGGCCGGCAAGCCGGTGGTGGTGTCGATGGGCGATGTGGCGGCTTCGGGCGGCTACTGGATCAGCATGGATGCCGACCGCATCTACGCCGACGCCTCGACGATCACCGGCTCGATCGGCATCTTCGGCATGTTCCCGACCCTGCCGCGCGCCCTGGACCGGATCGGCGTGCACACCGACGGCGTGGGCACCACCCCGATCGCCGGCGCCTTCGACGTCACCCGCCCGCTGGACCCGCAGGTCGGCTCGGTGATCCAGTCGATCATCGACAAGGGCTACCGCGACTTCATCGGCAAGGTGGCGCAGGCGCGCGGGCGCAGCGTGGAGCAGATCGACGAGGTCGCCCGCGGCCGGGTCTGGAGCGGGGCACAGGCACTGGAGCGCGGCCTGGTCGACGAGCTGGGCCAGCTCGCCGATGCCCAGGCGCACGCGGCGTCGCTGGCCGGGCTGGAGGAGGACGGCTACCAGGTGCGCTATATCGAGAAGTCCGGCAGCCCGTTCCAGCAGTTCATGGAAGGCTTCGCCGCCAGCCGCGTGGGCGCGCTGCTGCTGCGTGACTCCGACCTCGTGCGTGGCCTGGTGGCCGACGCCGTGCCCGGCATCGAAGGCGACCTGGCGCTGTTCCGCAACGCCCTGGCGACCCGCCCCGGCACCCCGGTCAAGGCCCTTGCCCACTGCCTCTGCGCCCCGGACATGTAGGGCGCATTGCGCCGGAGGTTTACGGGACCTCGGCGGCAGCCTGGGGTTCGGGCCGGTGCTCGGGCTCGGGCGGGTCGGGCCGGCCACAGGCGGTGAGCAGGAGTGCGGCCACGAAGGCCGCGGCGGTGAGGGTCCTGCGCATGGCAGCGTCCTTCCGGCGGTTTGCGGGCACCGGGCTATCCTAGGCCGCCCCGCGGCAAGACCGCGTACACCGGTGCGAGGAGCGTGATGGACCCCAGGCGTTGGCGGCTGGACGGACAATTGGCGGTAGTGACCGGTGGCAGCGCCGGGATCGGGCGGGCGATCGCCCGTGAGCTGGCCGGCTTCGGCGCCGACCTGCTGCTGGTCGGCCGCGACGGCGATGCGCTCGAAGGCGCCCGCGAAGAGATCGCCGACCTGTTCCCCGACCGCGCGTTGCACACCCACGTCGCCGACCTGGCCGAAGCGGCCGCGCGTGGCGCGCTGCTGGACCGTATCGAGGACCTGGGCGAGGGCCCGCACATCCTGGTCAACAACGCCGGCGGCAACCTGCCGCGCGCGGCCACCGACTATGCCGAGGACGAGTACCGGGCGATCTTCGAGCTCAACGTCTTCGCCGCCTTCGAGCTGTGCCGGCAGCTGCACCCGCTGCTGGCCCGGCACGGCGCGGCCAGCATCGTCAACGTCGGCAGCGTCTCGGGCATCACCCACGTGCGCACCGGCGCGCCCTACGGCATGAGCAAGGCCGCGGTCCACCAGATGACCCGCAACCTGGCCGCCGAGTGGGCCGGCGACGGGATCCGGGTCAACGCGGTTGCTCCGTGGTACATCCGCACCCGGCGTACTTCCGGCGCGCTGGCCGATGCCGACTACCTGGACGAGGTGCTCGAGCGCACCCCGCTGGGCCGCATCGGCGAGCCGGAGGAAGTCGCCGCCGCGGTCGCCTTCCTGTGCCTGCCGGCGGCGGCCTACATCACCGGCGAGTGCATCGCCGTGGACGGCGGCTTCCTGCGCTACGGCTTCTGAGCCCGCGGTTCGCGTCCGCCACGCTCGGGGATCGGCAGGCTGAGGGTTTCCTTGGCCTCTTCCATCACGATGTAGCTCTTGGACTCGCGCACGTGCGGCAGTGCCAGCAAGGTGGTGCCCAGCAGCTTGCGGTAGGAGGCCATCTCCGAGATCCGCAGCTTGATCAGGTAGTCGAAGTCGCCTGACACCAGGTGGCACTCCAGCACGTTGGGCAGCTTGAGCGCGGCGGCGCGGAAGTCCTCGAAGATGTCGCCGGACTTGTAGGCCAGGCTGATCTCCACGAACACCAGCAGGCCGGCGCCGACCTGGTGCGGGTCCAGCCGTGCGTGGTAGCCGGTGATGACGCCTTCGCGTTCGAGCCGGCGCACGCGCTCGGTGCACGGCGAGGTCGACAGGCCGACGCGCTCGCCCAGTTCGGTGAACGAGATCCGGCCCTCCTCCTGCAGGATGCGCAGGATCCTGCGGTCGATCTTGTCGAGTTCGCGGCTGCGTACGGGCATATGGAACTGGATGTTTGCTTAACCTGCCGGAAGTATCCCTGTTTTGTGATTGTTTTGCAGGAAATATGGCTGGCGCAGCCGGCCTATACTCCCGCCCTGACAAGGCGGG
The DNA here is from genome assembly GCA_023388955.1 of Pseudomonadota bacterium. GTDB lineage: Bacteria > Pseudomonadota > Gammaproteobacteria > Xanthomonadales > Xanthomonadaceae > Novilysobacter. The sequence continues at coordinate 1,556 of JAEWFH010000049.1, read as the reverse complement.
GCGCCCGCCATGAATGGGGTGTAGGCAAATGCGCGTGCTGGTGCTTGGTGGTGGGGTGATCGGTGTGTCCAGTGCCTGGTACCTGGCACAGGCGGGGCACGAGGTGGTGGTGGTGGACCGCCAGCCGCAGGTCTCGCGCGAGACCAGCTATGCCAACGCCGGCCAGGTGTCCCCCGGGTACGCCTCGCCGTGGGCGGCGCCCAAGGTGCCGGTCAAGGCGCTGAAGTGGCTTCTGTCACGCCACGCCCCGCTGGCCATCAAGCCCACCACCGACCCGCGCCAGTACCTGTGGATGGCGCGGATGCTGCGCAACTGCACCGCCGGCCGCTACGCCATCAACAAGGCCCGCATGGTGCGCCTGGCCGAGTACAGCCGCGACTGCATGGTCGAGCTGCGCGCCGCCACCGGCATCGCCTACGAGGAGCGGATGCTGGGGACCCTGCAGCTGTTCCGCACCCGGGCGCAGCTCGAGGATGCGGCCAAGGACATCGAGGTGCTGCGCGAGTACGGCGTGCCCTACGAACTGCTGGACCGTGCCGGCGTGGTCGCCGCCGAGCCGGGCCTGGGCAACGCCGGCGCGCCCCTCGGCGGAGGCCTGCGGCTGCCCCGTGACGAGACCGGCGACTGCGAGATCTTCACCCGCAAGCTGGCCGCGCTGGCGGAGCAGGCCGGGGTTGAGTTCCGCCTGTGCAGCACCATCGAGCACATCGAGCACGATGGTGGCCGCATCAGTGGCGTCCGGATCGACGGGAAGGTGGAGACCGCGGACCGCTACGTGGTCGCGCTGGGCAGCTACAGCGCCCCGATGGTGCGCCCGCTCGGCCTGGACCTGCCGGTGTATCCGCTCAAGGGCTACTCGCTGACCCTGCCGATCCTCGACCCCGCGCGCGCACCGGTTTCGACGGTGCTGGACGAGACCTACAAGATCGCCATCACCCGCTTCGACGACCGCATCCGCATGGGCGGCATGGCCGAGGTGTCGGGCTTCGACCTGTCGCTGTCGCCGCGGCGCCGGGCGACGCTGGAAAAGGTCATCAACGACCTGTACCCCGGGGCCGGCGACGTGCCCGGCGCCGAGCTGTGGACCGGGCTGCGCCCGGCGACCCCGGACGGCACCCCGGTGGTGGGCGCGACCCGCTATCCGAACCTGTACCTCAACACCGGCCACGGCACCCTGGGCTGGACCATGGCCGCCGGTTCGGGCCGTTACCTGGCCGACCTGATGTCCTCGCGCCAGCCGCAGATCAGCACCGAGGGCCTGGACATCTCGCGCTACGGTGGCGGCCACGCCCACCGCACTACCCAGGAGCTGGAACCTTGCGTCCCGCCCGCGCGCTGATCGACCTGCAGGCACTGCGCCACAACTACCGCCTGGCCCGCCGGCTGGGAGGCGGGCGTGCGCTTGCGGTGGTCAAGGCCGATGCCTACGGACACGGCGCGGTGGCCTGTGCCCGTGCACTGGAGGCGGAAGCCGACGGCTTCGCCGTGGCCGCGATCGAGGAGGCCCTGGAACTGCGCGAGGCCGGCATCACCGCGCCGATCCTGCTGCTGGAGGG
>JAEWFH010000131.1 GCA_023388955.1 Pseudomonadota bacterium | reverse complement strand
CGTACGCGATGATGACCCGCCCGGCCGACACCATCGCCGGCGAGATGCTGGCGCGCTCGCTGCCCGAGGCCTGGGGGGCGAACGTGGTCAACGTGATCCTGGTGGACTTCCGCGGCTTCGACACCTTCGGCGAGATCACCGTGTTCGGCATCGCCGGCCTGGTGGTCCACGCGCTGGTGCGCCGGGCCCGGATGGCGCCGGAGAAGATCATGCCCGGCCCGCCGGTCAAGCTGCCGGTGCCGGCCGACCTGGCGCAGATCCTGTTCCCGCTCACGGTGGTGGTTTCGGCCTTCCTGTTCCTGCGTGGCCACAACGCCCCCGGTGGTGGCTTCATCGCCGGCCTGACCCTGGCCGTGCCCCTGCTGATCCAGTACGTGATCCAGGGCGCGGAGTCGGTGGAGTCGCGTTTCGGCTTCGACTACATCCGCTGCATTGGCCTGGGCCTGCTGGTGGCCGCGGCCGGCGGCATCGGTTCGATGTTCTTCGGCACGCCGTTCCTGACCAGCGGCCACTACGACCTGGAGGTTCCGCTGCTGGGCACGATCCCCCTGGCCAGCGCGATGGTGTTCGACACCGGCGTCTACCTGGTGGTGTTCGGCAGCACCATGTTGATGCTGTCGATGCTGGGCACGATCAAGCCGTCCAAGCGCATGGTCGCCCACCGCGGCGTGATCGACCCGGCGCGCCGTTCCGCCATCACCGGGGAGGCACTGCGCTGATGGAACTCGCACTTGCCAGCGGCATTGGTGTGCTGGTGTTCGCCGCGGTCTACCTGTTGCTGCGCGCACGCACCTTCGACGTCATCCTGGGCCTGACCCTGCTGTCGTACGCGGCGAACCTGCTGATCTTCTCCAGCGGCCGGCTGGTCCCGGGCAAGCCGCCGGTGATCCGCGAAGGCGTCCCCGGCAGCCTGGCCGACTACACCGACCCGGTGCCGCAGGCACTGGTGCTGACCGCGATCGTCATTGGCTTTGCGATGACCGCGGTCAGCATCGTGGTCGCAATGCGCAGCCGCGCCGACAACGACAACGACCACCTCGACGGCCTGGAAGCACCGCCGGAGGAGCGCCACGCGCCCGCCGGTGCGGATGCCGGCAGCCCGATGGGCCTGCCGCGCGGGGAGGAAGGGCCATGAACCACCTGGCGCTGCTTCCCATCCTGATCCCGCTCATCGGCGGCGCGCTGTCGCTGTTCGTGGAGCACCGCCGCATCGGCACCGTGGTGCAGCGCTCGGTGGCCTGGGTGTTCATGTTCGCCTCGCTGGCGGCGACGGTGGCCCTGTTCGCCCGGGCCTCCAGCGGCGAGGTGATCGTCTACCTGCTGGGTGACTGGCCCTCGCGTCTGGGCATCGTGCTGATGGTGGACCGGCTGTCGGCCCTGATGCTGGTGGCCACCAACCTGCTGGCGGCGGCCAGCCTGCTGCATGCCTGCTCAGGCTGGGACCGGCGCGCCCTGCACTTCCACGCCCTGTTCCAGCTGCAGATGGTGGGCCTCAACGGCGCCTTCCTGACCGGCGACATCTTCAACCTGTTCGTGTTCTTCGAGGTGATGCTGATCGCCTCCTACGGCCTGCTGCTGTCGGGCGGCCGCGGCGTGCGCATGACCGCCGGGCTGCACTACGTGGTGTTCAACGTCGCCGCCTCGACCCTGTTCCTGATCGGCCTGGGCCTGCTGTACGGCGTGCTGGGCACGCTCAACATGGCCGAGATCGCGGTCAAGGTGGCCAACCTGCCGGCGCATGACATCGCCCTGGCCAAGGCGGTGTTCGGGATCCTGCTGGTGGTGTTTTGCGCCAAGGCCGCGCTGCTGCCGCTGTACCTGTGGCTGCCGGAGACCTACACCCGCGCCCCGGCCGCGGTGGCGGCGCTGTTCGTGGTCATGAGCAAGGTCGGCATCTACGTGGTGCTGCGGGTCTGGGCGCTGGTGCTGGGGGAGTCCGCCGGCCCGCTGCAGGACTACGGCTGGAGCTGGATCGTGCCGCTGTCGGTGGGCACGCTGGCGCTGGGCGCGCTCGGCGTGCTGGCGGCGGCGCGCATGCGCATGATCGTCGCCTACCTGGTGCTGGTCTCGGCGGCAACGCTGTTCATCGCCTTCGGCCTGCGCCAGGCCGACACCATCGCCGCCGGGCTGTACTACCTGGTGCACAGCACCTTCGTGGCGGCCGCGCTGTTCATGATCGCCGACCTGGTCCGCCGCGGCCGCGGCGACGCCAGCACCGACCTGCGCGAGATCAACGCCCCGCCGCCGGTGCGGCGGATGGCCTCGGTGATGTTCCTGGTGGCGGCGGTGTCGATCGCCGGCCTGCCGCCACTGTCGGGCTTCATCGGCAAGATGGCGCTGCTGGAGGCGGTGCCGGCCGCGGACATGCGCTGGGCGTGGACGGCGATCCTGGGCAGCAGCCTGATGGTGATCATCGGCCTGGCGCGCGCGGGCGGCCGGGTGTTCTGGCGCAACACCCGCGATGCCGCCGAGGCCCTCGAGTGCAAGGAGCACGTCCCGGCCCGCAAGGGGTTGCGCTCGATGCGCGCCACCGAAACCAGTGCGACCATGCTGCTGCTGGCCTACGGCGTGGCCATGACCCTGGCTGCCGCGCCGCTGATCGACTACACCCGGGCCGCCGCCGAGCAGCTGCTGTCGCCGGGGGACTACGTCGAGCAGCTGCGTGGCACCGCACCGGCCGTGAGGAATCCCTGATGAAGCGCTGGATCCCCTCCCCGCTGCTGTTCTGCCTGATCGTCGCCTTCTGGATGTTGCTGGTCTCGGAGTTTTCGCTGCAGCAGCTGCTGATGGGCGTGGTGCTGGCGATCGCGATCCCGCCATTCGCCGCCCGCCTGGACCGCGAGTTCGCCCGCATCGGCAGCGTGCGCCCGATCCCGAAGCTGGTGGTGGTGCTGTTGTGGGACATCCTGATGTGCAACCTCACCGTGGCCCGCCAGGTGCTCGGCCGCGAAACGGACATCCATCCGTCCTTCATCTGGTACCCGCTGGAGATCCAGAACATCCACGCGATCGCCGCGCTGACCAGCTTCATCACCCTCACTCCGGGCACGGTGAGCGCGGCGTTGTCGGATGACCGCCGGTTCCTGCTCATCCACGTGTTCAGCCTGGAGGACACCGGGGTCCTGGTGGCCGACATCAAGCGCCGCTACGAGGACCCGCTGAAGGAGATCTTTCCATGACCGGAATCCAGGTCTTCGGCGTCAGCCTGATCGACGCCACGGTGGTCGGCTCCATGCTGTGCGTGGGCGTAGCGATCCTGCTGGCCATGTGGCGCCTGGTCCGCGGGCCGACCGTCCCCGACCGCATCCTCGCCCTGGACACCCTCAACGTCACCGCCATCGCCGAGCTGATGCTGCTGGGCATCCACCTGCGCACCCCGGTGTACTTCGAGGCGGCCCTGATCATCGCCATGCTGGGCTTTGTCACCACCGTGGTACTGAGCAAGTACGTGATCCGCCGGGACATCGTGGAATGAACACCATGCTCGCCAACGCGATGGAGATCTGGCTGGTGTTCCTGCTGACCGTGGGCAGTTTCTTCATCCTGCTCGGCTCGTTCAGCCTGGTCCGGCTGTCGGAGTTCTTCAAGCGCCTGCACGGCCCGACCAAGGCCAGCACGCTGGGCGTGGGCTGCATCCTGGCCACCTCGGTCGGCTACCACGCCTGGGCCGGCAGCGACCCGCAGCCGCGCGAGTTGCTGATCACCGCCTT
>JAEWFH010000058.1 GCA_023388955.1 Pseudomonadota bacterium | reverse complement strand
CGCGAGGGGCAGGGCTACCTGTTCAACCCGGGCATCTTCACCCCGCAGCAGGTCGAGGGCTGGCGGCTGACGACGCAATCGGTGCACGCGGTTGGTGGCCGGATCTTCGCCCAGCTGTGGCATGTCGGGCGCATGTCGCATCCGTCGATCCTCGACTATCCGCCGTACACGCATGCAGGCCCCTGATCCAGCTGCCGGAGCCGCCGCCGCGGCTCCGGCTCCGGGCCCGGCTCCGGTCAGAGCGTCGCGGTATCCATCACGAAGCGGTATTTCACGTCGCCCCTGAGCATGCGCTCGTAGGCGTCGTTGATCTCCTCGGCGCGGATCATCTCGATGTCGGCGACGATCCCGTGCCCGGCGCAGAAATCCAGCATCTCCTGGGTCTCCGGAATGCCGCCGATCAGCGAGCCGGCCAGCGAGCGACGCTTCATGATCAGGCTGAACACGTTCGGCGAGGGATGCGGCGTGGCCGGGGCGCCGACCAGGGTCATGGCGCCGTCGCGCTTGAGCAGCGCCAGGAACGCGTCGAGGTCATGCGGCGCGGCCACGGTATTGAGGATGAAGTCGAGGCTCTTGCCGTGCGCGGCCATTTCGGCCCGGTTGCGCGACACCACCACCTCGTCCGCGCCCAGCGCCAGCGCCGCCTCGCGCTTGGACTCGGAGGTGGTGAACGCCACCACGTGCGCGCCCAGCGCATGCGCCAGCTTGATGCCCATGTGCCCCAGGCCACCGATGCCGACCACGCCGACCCTCTTGCCCGGACCGACCTGCCAATGGCGCAGCGGCGACCAGGTGGTGATGCCCGCGCACAGCAGCGGCGCGACGGCGGCGAGCTGGTCCTCCGGATGGCGGATGCGCAGCACGTAGCGCTGGTCCACCACGATCTGTTGCGAGTAGCCGCCCAGGGTGTGGCCGGGCGCGTCACCGGTGCGGCCGTTGTAGGTGCCGACCATGCCGTCGCAGTAATTCTCCAGCCCGTCGGCGCACTCCTCGCAGTGCCGGCAGCTGTCGACGATGCAGCCGATGCCGACCAGGTCGCCGGCCTTGAACCCGGACACGTCGCCACCCACCGCGGAGACCCGGCCGACGATTTCATGCCCCGGCACGCAGGGGAACAGGGTGCCCGCCCATTCGGAGCGGACCTGGTGCAGGTCGGAGTGGCAGATGCCGCAGAAGGCGATGTCGATCTGCACGTCCTGCGGACCCGGCGTGCGGCGGGTGATGTCGAGCGGTTCCAGCGGCTGGTCGCCGGCGTGGGCGCCGTAGGCCTTGATGGTCATGGCGTGGTCCTGATGGTGGGGGAGGACAGGGATTGTGCGCCCGGGTGTGTTGCATGGACCAGCTCAGCGAGTCGGCCGGACCGTCAGCGCCTGGCGGGCCACCGAGCCTGATCCGGGACTCAGCTGCGGACCGCCTCCGCGATCGGCGTGTCCCCGTTGTAGAGGTTCACCGTCCCGCGGCTGGCAGCACCCGTCCTGATCACGTGCGCGATCACTTCGGCGACGTGCGTGCGCTGCGGATTGCCGCCGGCCTCATGTTGAGTGCTCCTGGGGTGTGGAAACTCCGGTCGGCATCGCTCAGGACATCGGCTCGGGTTCGACCATCCTGCCGAGCCGCGGGGGCAGGGGGATGAACTCCTCGTTGTCCAGGTCCGGCAGCTTCATCCGGCCGGCGGCCCAGTCCTCGCGCGCCTGCTCGATGCGCTCCTTCGACGAGGACACGAAGTTCCAGTCGATCCAGCGCGGCCCCACCGGCTCGCCGCCCAGGGCCATGACCACCGCATCGCTGTGGGCGGCGACCGTCGCGGCCTTGCCCGCGGCGAGCACCGCCATGTTCCCGGCCTCGACCCGCTGGCCGGCCACCTCCACCTCACCGCTGGCGACGTAGACCGCGCGCTCGCTGTACTCGGCAGGCAGGGAGGCGCGCGAGCCCGCGCGCAACTGCCAGTGCACGTAAAACTGCGGCGAGTCCACCTTCACCGGAGACTCCACGCCCGCAAGCCGTCCCGCGATCAGGCGTCCGGTCATGCCTTCGTCCCCGAACACGGGCAGCGCGTCGCTGCCGTAGTGCCAGAAGCCGGGATCCATCTCTTCGCGCTCATCGGGCAACGCGGCCCACAGCTGCACGCCGTCGATCGGCCCGCCCTCGCGGCGCAGGCGCTCGAAGCGCTCGGAGTGGGTGATGCCGCGGCCGGCGGTCATCCAGTTCACCTCGCCCGGCCGGACCGGCTGCTCGGAGCCGACGCTGTCGCGGTGCATGATCTCGCCGTCGAACAGATAGGTGATGGTCGACAGGCCGATGTGCGGGTGCGGGCGCACGTCCGCTTCGCGTGGCAGGCCGGGTGCGAGGTCCTTGGGCCCCATGCGGTCGAAGAAGATGTACGGCCCGACCATGCGTTGCTTTGCGAACGGCAGCACGCGGCCGACCTCGAAGGCGCCAAGGTCGCGGCTGCGCTGCCGGATGATGAGTTCGATCATGTGGCCTCCAGGGGCTTCGCGTGCCGCACGGTGGCACGGGGGGAGTGGGCATCATGCGTCCGGGTGGGTCGCTCATGCCGGCGCTTGACCTTGCCACGATGTCAAGGTCCATGCTGTGATCCTCGCCAGGAGGAGTATCCGGATATGGGCAGTTCCCCGCAGGACGGCACGACCGTCGAGTTCAACGTCGAAGGCATGACCTGCGCGTCCTGCGTGGGCCGGGTCGAGCGCGGACTCAAGGCGGTGCCCGGCGTCGCCGAGGCCTCGGTCAACCTGGCCACCGAGCGGGCCACGGTACGTGGCAGCGCCGGGGCGGCCGAGCTGCTGGCCGCGATCAAGGGCGCCGGCTATGAAGCCCGCCAGGTCGGGGACACGGCCGCATCCCGCGCCGACGACGAGGCCGCCGCGCAGCGCAGGGACGCTGAGCGCGAGGGGCTGCGGCGCGACCTGTTGCTGGCCACCGCGTTGGCGCTGCCGGTGTTCCTGCTGGAGATGGGCGCGCACCTGGTGCCCGGCATGCACGGGCTCATCGAGCGCACCATCGGCATGCAGGCGAGCTGGTACCTGCAGTTCGTGCTGACCACGCTGGTGCTGGCGGTCCCGGGCCGGCGCTTCTACCTCAAGGGCTTCCCGGCGCTGGCGCGGCTGGCGCCGGACATGAACTCGCTGGTGGCCGTCGGCACCGCCGCGGCCTGGGGCTACTCGGTGGTCGCGACCTTCCTGCCGGGGTTGCTGCCGGCCGGCACGGTCAACGTGTACTACGAGGCGGCGGCGGTGATCGTCGCGCTGGTGCTGCTGGGCCGCTGGCTGGAGGCCCGCGCGAAGGGCCGCACCTCGGAGGCGATCAAGCGCCTGGTCGGGCTGCAGGCCCGGGTCGCCCATGTGCGCCGGGACGGTCGCCTGGTCGACCTTCCGGTCGAGCAGGTGGCCGAAGGCGACGTGGTCGAGGTGCGTCCCGGCGAGCGGGTGCCGGTGGATGGCGAGGTCGTCGAGGGCGCCAGCTACGTCGACGAGTCGATGATCACCGGCGAGCCGGTCCCGGTGGAGAAGGGCACCGGCAGCGGGGTGGTCGGCGGCACGGTCAACCAGACCGGCGCCTTCACCCTGCGCGCGACCGCGGTGGGCGGGCAGACCATGCTGGCGCAGATCATCCGCATGGTGGAGCAGGCCCAGGGCGCCAAGCTGCCGATCCAGGCGCTGGTGGACAAGGTCACGCTGTGGTTCGTGCCGGCGGTGATGGGGGCGGCGCTGCTGACCTTCCTGGTGTGGCTGGTGTTCGGCCCGTCGCCGGCGCTGAGCTTCGCCCTGGTCAATGCGGTGGCGGTGCTGATCATCGCCTGCCCATGCGCCATGGGCCTGGCCACCCCGACCTCGATCATGGTCGGCACCGGCCGCGGCGCCGAGCTGGGCGTGCTGTTCCGCAAGGGCGAGGCGCTGCAACTGCTCAAGGACGCGCGGGTGGTGGCGGTCGACAAGACCGGCACGCTGACCGAAGGCCATCCGGTGCTGACCGACCTGGAGGTGGCGGAAGGCTTCGAGCGCGCCCGGGTGCTGGCCGCGGTGGCCGCGGTGGAGTCGCGCTCCGAGCACCCCATTGCCCGGGCGATCGTGACCGCCGCGGAAGACGAGGGCCTCACGCTGCCGGCGCTGGCGGATTTCGAGTCGGTCACCGGCATGGGCGTGCGCGCAGTGGTGGACGGCGTGCGTGTTGAGGTCGGCGCCGACCGCTGGATGCGCGAGCTGGGCCTGGACGTCGCACCGTTCGCCGCCTCCGCGCAGCGGCTGGGCAGCGAGGGAAAGTCGCCGCTGTACGCCGCCCTCGACGGCCGGCTGGCCGCGATCGTGGCGGTGTCCGACCCGATCAAGCCCAGCTCGAAGGCGGCGATCGACGCCCTGCACGACCTGGGCCTGAAGGTGGCGATGATCACCGGCGACAACGAGCGCACCGCGCGGGCGATCGCCGACCAGCTGGGCATCGACGAGGTCGTCGCCGAGGTGCTGCCGGCCGGCAAGGTCGAGGCCGTGCAACGCCTGCGCGCCAGCCACGGCACGCTCGCCTTCGTCGGCGACGGCATCAACGACGCACCGGCGCTGGCCGAGGCCGACGTCGGCCTGGCGATCGGCACCGGTACCGACGTGGCGGTGGAGTCGGCCGACGTGGTGCTGATGTCGGGCAACCTGCAGGGCGTGCCGACGGCGATCGCGCTGTCGCAGGCGACCCTGGGCAACATCCGCCAGAACCTGTTCTGGGCCTTCGCCTACAACACCGCGCTGATCCCGGTCGCGGCCGGCGTGCTGTACCCGGCCTTCGGCATCCTGTTGTCGCCGATCTTCGCCGCCGGGGCGATGTCGCTGTCGAGCGTGTTCGTGCTCGGCAACGCGCTGCGCCTGCGCCGCTTCCAGCCGCCGGCCGGCGCTACGATGTCCTGATGGACAGCGAGATGAACATCGGCGGGGCGGCGCGGGCCTCCGGCGTGTCGGCCAAGATGATCCGCTACTACGAAAAGAACGGCCTGCTGCCACCGGCGGACCGTACCGAGGCCGGCTACCGGCTCTACTCGGATGCCGACGTGCACCGGCTCCGGTTCGTGCGCCGGGCGCGCGACCTGGGCTTCCAGATGGCCGAGATCTCGGCGCTGCTGGGGTTGTGGAACGACCGCTCGCGCCACAGCGCCGATGTCCGGAAGCTCGCCCGCGCCCACATCGGCGAGCTGCGCGGGCGCATGGACCAGCTGCAGCAGATGGTGGACACGCTGCAGGACCTGGTCGATGCCTGCGCCGGGGACCACCGCCCGGACTGTCCGATCCTGGCGGGACTGGAGCATGGCGCGCCGCACCGCTGACACTGCCGCACAATCCCCGCATGCACCTGCGCACGTCCCCGGCCGTGAAGATCGGCTTCTCGATCGCCGTGGCGACGGGCCTGTACGGGCTGATGCTCCGGCCTTCCGGGTGGCGCCGGCTCGTGGCCGCGCAGGTCACGATCGACGAATCCGCCGCCACCGCCGCCGGGCAGCTGGATCCGGGCGAGCAGCGGCGCGGTTTCTGGACCGCCGGGGTGGGCGTGTTCGTGCTCTGGAACCTGTTCACGGCGCTGGGTGCGGTGCTCGGCGATGCCATGGGCGACCCGAGGCAATGGGGGCTGGATGGCGCGGCGGTGGCCGCGTTCCTAGGGCTGCTGTGGCCGCGCCTGCGTGCGCTTGAGGCAACGGCCATCGCCGTGCTGTGCGCGGTGGTCACGGTGCTGGTCCTGCCCGTCGCGCCGCCGGGCGTGCCGATCCTGGTGGCGGCGCTGGTCGCAGCCTTGTGGGGCTGGTTCGGCCGCGGCCCGGCCGACGAGGGCCTGGAGCCCGACGTCGACCCCGCCGACTACGAGGGGCGCAGCTGATGGCGATGTGGGGCTGGATCGTACTGGCCGGCGTCGTTGCCTACGCGACCAAGCTGGCCGGGTACCTGGTGCCGGCGAAGTGGCTGGAAAGCCCGCGCATGACGCGCGTGGCCGGCACGCTGACCATCGGACTGCTGGCCTCGCTCACGGCGATGAACACCTTTGCCGTCGGCCAGGCGGTGGCCGTTGACGCGCGGGTGTTGGCGCTGCTGGCCTCGGGCATCGCGCTGTGGCTGCGGGTCCCGTTCCTGGGCGTGGTGGTGGTGGGCGCGGCGACCGCGGCGCTGGCGCGCCTGGCGGGCGTCGGCTGAAGGCCACGCGGCTCAGATGGAAGGAAGTTAGTATCGCGGCTCCCTCCACTGTGTGACCCGATGGCGTGACGCATGCCCGCTTCTTCCGCCGCGCAGCCACCCTGGTGCTGGCGACCGGCGTGGTCCTGGCCACGGCGTGGGGCGCGCTGGCACTGTGGTTCCAACTACCGGGGCCGGGTGCGGTCAGGCTGGGGACCATCGCAGGGTGGAGCCTGCTGGGGCTTGCGGCCGCCTGGGCCTGCGTACGGCGGCCACCGGGCAGGCTTCGGCTGGCACTGCCCGCCTTTGGGCTTGCCCTTGTCGCCGTGCTGGCATGGTGGACCACCCTGACGCCCTCCCACGAGCGTGCCTGGGCCGACGACGTCGCCCGGCTGCTGCAGGCGGAGGTCGACGGCAGCCGGGTCACCTTGCACAACGTGCGCAATTTCGAATGGCGTACGCCGGAGGACTACACCCCGCGCTGGGAAACCCGGACGTACGACCTGGACCGGCTGGTGTCGGCCGACCTGGTGATGTCGTACTGGATGGGGCCCGCGATCGCCCACACCCTGGTCTCGTTCGGCTTCGACGACGGCCAGCGGGTGGTGTTTTCGCTGGAAATCCGCAAGGAACGGCACGAGTCGTTCTCGGCCATTGGCGGCTTCTTCCGCAAGTTCGAGCAGGTGCTGGTGGCGGCCGACGAGAACGATATCGTGCGCACGCGCAGCAACGCCCGCGGCGAGGACGTCTACCTGTACCGTCTCGACCTGCCGCCGGAGGCGCTGCGGGCGCTGTTCGCCGGCTATCTCGACGAAGCCGCCGCGCTGCACCGGGAGCCGGCGTTCTACAACACGCTGACCAGCAACTGCACCACGATCATCTTCGAACTCGCGCGCCGCATCACCCCGGGGATCCCGATGGACTACCGCCTGCTGTTGTCCGGCTACTTCGCCCGCTACGTGCACGAGCTGGGTGGACTGACGGCCGGCCACGCGTATGAAGAGCTCGAACAGCGCGGCTACATCAACCCGCGTGCCACCGCGCTGCCGGCGGACGCGGGCTCGGATGCGTTTTCGCGCGCCATCCGGCAGGGCGTGCCGGGGACCCGTGGGGCCGAGGTGGCCCGGTGAGCCGCATGCGCCTGCTACGCGCCCTGTTGCCGGCCGCCGCGATGCTGCTGCTGGGCGGCTGTGCGGTGCTCAACGAGTTCCGGCCGGCGGTCGAAGCCACGCCGATGTCGCCGGGCGAGTACATCGCCCTGAAGCGCGGCGACATCCTCACCACCGGCGGGCTCAGCGCCGCCACCGCGCAGACGATCCGGGTCACCGGCCTGGAAGCCAGCGCCTGCGGGCAACCGTCGCCCGAGTGCATCCAGGCACTGGCGGAGATCCCCGGCCTGTCCGACGAGCGCAGGCTGTCGGCGCAGGCGGAACTGTGGGTGCAGCAGGCAACCCTGCTGGCGCCGGCCGGGGACGAGCCGGCATCGGACCGGCAGATCGACGCCTGGCTGGAAGCGGCCCGCCACGCCTACGCCTATCTGTTCTTCAGCGGGCGTGCCCCCGGTGAGCGTGCCTTCGAGGACCGCCAGACCCAGGTGCGCGACTACTACAACCATGCCGTGCAGCAGGCGGCGATCGGGTTGTTCCAGCGCAGCAACGGCGAGCCGGCGTCGGCGGAGCCGGGGCGTGCCGTGCGCGTGGCCGGATGGGTGATCAACACCGACCTGTCCGGTATCCGCCTGCCGCACGGGGCGTTGCCCAAGGAACTGCTGCCTGCGGCGTCGCTGAACTTCGCTGGCCTGCGCAGCGTCTACCGCCGCGACGGGTTCGGTGCCGAAGTGGTGGCGGTCATGCGGGAAGCGCCTGCGGCCGTGGCGGCAGTCGAGGCCATTGCCGCGGCCAGCGAAGGGGACGGCGCCACGGGTGTCGATGCGACAGGCGATGACGCTCCCGCCCGTACGCAGGGCCGCAACCACCGCCCCCGCGGCCCCGCCTACAGCGAGATGCCGTCGCCTGCGCTGACGGTGCTGTTCCGTTTCGGTGGCGACGACCTGGAAAGCGTGCTGGCCACCCGCGAGGTCCATGTCAGCACCCATGACCCGTACCGGGAGTCGCGGATCGAACTGCACGGCCAGGATGTCCCGCTGGCCGCCAACTACACCGCCGGCTACGGCTTGTGGCTGGCACGCTCGGGCTTCAACCGGCAGTCGCTGCAGACCCTGTTCGGGCGCGGGCAGGGCATCGACCGGGCACACGTCTACCTGATGCAGCCCTACGACCCGGACCGGCGGATCATCGTGATGGTGCACGGCCTGGCCAGCAGCCCGGAGGCCTGGGTCAACGTGGCCAACGAGATCCTCGGCGACGAGGCCCTACGCCAGGCCTTCCAGATCTGGCAGGTGTACTACCCGACCAACCTGCCGATCGCCTTCAACCACGCCTCGCTGCGCGAGGTGCTGGGCGAGACCCTGCAGAGCCTGGATCCCACCGGCAGCGCCCGCGCCTCGCGCGACATCGTGCTGGTGGGCCACAGCATGGGCGGCGTGCTGTCGCGGCTGCTGGTGTCGTCGTCCGGTGACCAGTTGTGGGACGAGATGCTGGCCAGCCGGAAGCTGGACGACGGCCGGCTGGAGCGCGTGCGGCACCGGCTGGAGCCGATGTTGCGTTTCGAGCCCTTTCCCGGCGTGGAGCGCGCGATCCTGATCGCCGCCCCGCACCGGGGTACCGACGCCGCCGACAACCGCCTGGGCCGCCTGGTATCGCGTTTGATCCGGCTGCCGCTGACCGTCCTGGAGCGGTTCGACGACGTCCTGCAGGCACTCGCCGGTGCCGGGCCCGACGCGCCCGACCGGCCGAAAGTACCCAACAGCATCGACAACCTGAGCAGGGAAGACCCCTTCATCCGCGCCACCGCGGACCTGCCGATCTCACCGCGGGTGCGCTACCACACGATCATCGCCCGCAGCGACCCGACGGTACCGCTGGAGGCCTCCGATGACGGCTTGGTGCCGTATTGCAGCGCCCACCTGCCCGGCGCGGTGAGCGAGAAGGTGATCGGGTCCTTCCACAGCGTGCAGGAGACGCCCGAGGCGATCCTGGAGATCCGCCGGATCCTGCACGCCGACCTGCAGGGCGAAGAAGGCGCACTGGCACAACCGGTACCAACGCCCCCCGCTTGCACCCCAAACGCCACCCCCGCAACCCCGCACCCCCGCAGGGCGCAATAGCCGCCCCGGCGGCGTATTGCGCCGGATGCCCCCGCCTCAGAACGCGTGCGTGATGGTAAAGCTGCCATACGAAGGTCGATCACGCTGCGCCTTGAACTCCCGGGTGCGGAAGTAGCGGGCGAGGGCGAAGCGGGTCCGGCCGCGGGTCACCGAGAACCCGACCGCCGCCTCGGACACCAGTGGTTCGCGGTCGACGCTGTGGCTGCTGCGGAAGGTGTTGCCGTCCAGGGTCATGTCGCGCAGCACCCAGCGGGCGTCCATCGCGATGAAGGCATTCCAGGACCAGCCGGACAGGTCCGGACCCGCCTGCGTGGGAGCCGTGTTGCTGCCGGCCGGCCGCACCGGGCTGGAGCCGAAGTCGTCGGGCAGCCGGTGGCCCAGGCGCAGCTCCAGGCCGGTGTTGGCGTGGGTGTACAGGTTGCCCAGTGAACCGCCCACGTGCGTGACCGCGTCCCACTGCAGCCCACCGTTGCCCAGCGGCCGGACCTCGGAGCGGCGCAGGCGCTCGTGCACCAGGTTGAGGACCGGCTCGTTGTGGAGCTGGTTGCCCCAGCCCTCGAACTTGTCGGAGTCGGTGAACTTGTGGATCAGGTTCTGCGTCTTCTCCGCCAGCGACGCCGGGCCGACCATGCCGACCACCAGCTGGGTGGTGCGCAGCCGGTTGTCCTTGCGCGCGTTGTAGCCAAAGCCCACCAGCAGCGCCCCGGCATACGGGCGGTCGTCGACGATCAGGTCGCGGCGGCTGCCGTCGCCCGGGGTGAAGATGCCCTGGCCGATGGTGACCACCATGTTCTGCTGGTCGAAGCCGTGTGGTTGCAGCCATTCCAGATAGCGATTGACCAGCCGGGCCGGAGCCGGGAGGCAGGGGTCGTCGACGTAGTCGCGCAGGTTGGGCGAGACCAGGGTCAGGCCGACGCCGCTGGTGTAGCCCTCGTCCTGGCCGGCCAGCAGGTCGTTGTCCACGCGCAGGCTGACCATCGGTGGATAGTCGGCCAGCCGGTTGTCGCGCGAGCAGGTTTCCGCGGCCCAGGCCGGTAGCGCCAGGGTGGTCAGCAGGAGTGCGAGGCCTGCCCGGCGCGGGGCGTGGTGGAGTGTGCGGGTGGGGTGGTTCAAGGGGGGGCGGGTTCCGGGAACGTCCGTGGATTCCCGCGTTCGCGGGAATGACGATGCGCTGCGACGGAATCAGGTCCCGAAGATCTTGTCCCCGGCATCCCCCAGCCCCGGGTGGATGTAGCCGTGTTCGTCCAGCCGCTCGTCGATGGCGGCGGTGTAGATCTCCACGTCCGGATGCGCCGCCTCCATCGCCCGCAGCCCCTCCGGTGCGGCGACCAGGAACAGCCCCTTGATGCGCGTGGCGCCGGCGGCCTTGAGCATGTCGACGGTGGCGATCAGCGTGCCCCCGGTGGCCAGCATCGGGTCCAGCACCAGCGCGATGCGGTCGTCCATGTTGCCGACCAGCCGCTCCAGGTAGGCGGTTGGCTGCAGGGTCTGCTCGTCGCGCACGAAGCCGACCACGCTGACCTTGGCCGCCGGGATCAGCTCCAGCACCCCCGGCAGCATGCCGATGCCCGCCCGCAGGATCGGGACCAGGGTGATCTTGCGGCCCTTGATGCGACGCACCTGCACCGGCCCGGCCCAGCCGGCGGTCTCGACCTGCTCGGTCTCCAGGTCCGCGGTGGCCTCGTAGGTCAGCAGCGTGGCGACCTCGGCCGACAGCTCGCGGAAGGTCTTGGTGCTGTTGTCGGCCTTTCGCATCAGCCCCAGCTTGTGCTGGACCAGCGGGTGGGTGACCTCGACGACTTTCATGCGC
>JAEWFH010000189.1 GCA_023388955.1 Pseudomonadota bacterium | reverse complement strand
CCACACCCGCGAGCCGGCCTTCGTGCTGCAGATGCGCTGCTACCTGGCCGACGTGTCCGGGCGCCTGCACGACCTCCGCGGCGGCTGGCCGGAGCTGCATGATCCCGACAGCTACGCCGCCAGCCAGGCCACCGCACGCCGGCTGCACCGCGCCGGCAGCGACGGCATCGCCTACGACAGCGTGCGCCACCGCGGCGGGCAATGCGTGGCCGTGTTCTATCCGGACCTGGTCTCGCCGGTGGTCCAGGGGCCGCACCTGCACTACCACTGGGACGGGGAACGGATCTCCCACTACAGCGTGATCGAAGAAACCCGTTCGGTGGATGCCCTGAACCGTTGAGGCGGCCGCGGCGCGCCCGTTCGTGACCGGCTACCTGGTGCTGGCCGGGCTGTACCTGGGCTGGCGCGCCTGGCGGATGCGCACCGACGTGCCACCCCGTCGGGCGAAGGTGGTGGCGCCGCTGGGCCTGGTGGGCGGCTTCCTGGATGCCGCCGGGGGCGGCGGCTGGGGCCCGGTGGTCTCCTCCAACCTGCTGCTGCAGGGCACCGACCCGCGCACCACCATCGGCACGGTCAACGTGGCCGAGTTCGCGCTCACCGTCACCATTTCCCTGGCCTTCCTGGTGAGCCTGGGGCTGACCGCGTTCACCACCGCGGCGGTGGGCCTGATCATCGGCGGACTGCTCGCCGCGCCGCTGGGGGCGGTGCTGGCGAAGCGGGTGCGCCCGCGGGTCTTGCTGGGCGCGGTTTCGGTGGTGCTGGTGGTGACCAGCGTGTATGGGTTCGCCAGCTCGCTGGGGTGAGGCCACTGTTTCTTGCCGACCTTGGCCCCGTCCTTGACCACGCCGGTCTGGATGCTGCGGGGTCACATCCGTGAAGCATCACGACAGCCCAATGCGCGGATGACGTTCCGCGCGGTGCTTTGCCCCCCGCGCCCAAGGACGTCCTGGCGCGGCACTCCGGTGTGCGCCCCTCTTACCGAAGACAGGCAAGGCCCTTCCCCATGTGCAACCTCAAGAAGTCGGCGCTCACCGGCGCCATCCTCATTGCCCTGACCGCTGCTCCACACGTTGCAGCGCAGACCGCCGGCCGCGCGACGGCGACCGCGCCGCAGGCCAGCGCCGAGATCAGCGGCCAGGTCCTCGACCCGGCCACCGGCGAGTACCTGCGCAACGCGATCGTCCGCGTGACTCCCGCCACCGGTGGCCGCAGCAGGACGGTGGTGTCCGGGGACCGCGGCGAGTACCGGATCAACGGCGTACCGTCCGGCGAAGTGGAGCTGTCGGTCGAGTTCACCGGCTACGCACCCCGGCATCTGACCCTGGACCTGCAGCAGGGCGAGTCCCGGCGCCAGGACGTCGAGCTTCTGGGCGCGGGCGCGCCGGCGACAGGCGCCACCACCCTGGACACCCTGCGCGTGGTCGGGGTCCGCGAGGGCGACGCCCGCGCGCTCATGGAGCAGCGCGCGTCCATGGATATAACCAATGCGCTGTCCACCGAATCCTACGGCGAGATCTCGGAAGGCAACCCGGGCGAGTTCATGAAGTTCATGCCGGGCGTCGATACCGACAGCACCGGTGACGGCACCGTGCGCAACGTGAGCCTGCGCGGCCTGCCAGCCAGCTACACCAGCATCACCGTCAACGGAATCAACCTGGCCTCGGCGGACGCGAACACCGGCGCCGGCGGGTCGCGGACCTTCAGCTTCGAGCAGTCCTCGCTGACCGGCATCGACTCGATCAGCATCTTCAAGACCACCAGCGCCGACAAGGACGCCAACGCGCCGGCCGGCACCATCGACATCCGGACCAAGCGGGCCTTCGACCGCAGCGGCCGCAGCATCAGCGCCCAGCTCAGCGCCAGCACCCACTCCAACCAGTGGGACGCCCGGCGCCGCACCGGTCCCGACGAAGGCGGCTATGGAAGTGACCGCTTCCTGCCCAGCGGCCAGTTCAACTACTCCGACGTGTTCATGGACGGCCGGCTGGGCATCGCCGCGGGCCTGGGCCATTCCGAGCTGTACGTGGAACAGGAGCAGGTCACCGCCAGCCGCAATTACAAGCCCACCGACGCCAGCCCCCACCCGTTGGCGGTCACCAAGATCGTCCCGCAGATGGGTACCCGCGAGATCACCCGCTCATCGGGCTCGCTCAACATGGACTTCAAGGCCACCGACAGCCTGATCCTGTCGCTGATGTCCTCGGTCGGCCGCGGAACCATCCTGGCCGGCTCCACCGCACCGGAACTCACCACCGGCGCGCGAGCGGGCGTGGACGGGGACCCGGCCACCGGCTTCACCACCCTCCAGCCTGCGACCCTGGCGGCACGCAACACGCTGACCTACAAGTACGGCACCACGCGCAACTTCATCCCCAGCTTCGAGTACAACAACGAGCACATCACCCTCGACGGCAACCTGTTCTATTCCAGTTCGGAAAGCACCTACAACCCCAACAGGAAGGGCGCGGTGCACAGCCTGGTCGCCTGGCCGACCGCCACCGGCAACGCCCACATCGACCGCGGCGGGAACCTGCTGGATCAGGGCTGGCAGGTAGACCAGATCAGCGGCGGCGACTGGAGCCTGCCGTCCAGCTACGACATCGCCGGTACCCCGACACTGCGGCTCAGGAACTCCCAGTCCGCCGACGTCCTGCTGACCGGCGGCGGATTGAACCTGTCGTTCGACCGCGAGATCGGCCCGGCCTGGGTGACCTTCAAGACCGGCGCCAAGTTGCAACAGGCCCGCTACGACTTCGACAATCCCAACGACTCCTACAAGTACCGGTACACCGGCCCGCTGAGCACCGCCGAGCTGCTGCAGCGCATCCAGAGCGGCAACCAGCACTCGGCCGCCGACAGCGGCGTGGACTACCGCTCCATCTCCGGTGCCGGGGACATGTACTTCCCGAGCATGTTCAAGCTCTACGAGCTGTACCAGCAAAACCCGGAGCACTGGCAACACACACTGTCGCCAACCGACTGGTACAACGCCTACGTCGGCAACCGGCGCCACTTCGAGGAAGACACCGCCGCCCTGTACTTCATGGGTACCGCCGAGCTCACCGACAAGCTGACGGTCCGGGCGGGCCTGCGCTGGGAGCAGACCGAGAACACCGCACGCGAGGCCGATGCGCTCAGCGCCGAGGAGCTCGCCGCCGCCGGCTACGAGGTCGACCCGTCCACGGGACGCGCGACCACGATCGAAGGGCTGGAGCACCAGTACTTCTCCCGGCCCCAGGTCGAGCGCGAGGGCAAGTACGACCATTTCTTCCCCAGCGCTTCGGTGAAGTACGCCTTCAACGACACCACCGACCTGCAGTTCGGCTACAGCCGCACCATCCAGCGGCCCGAGGTCAGCGTGCTGTCGGGCGTGTGGTCGGTCAACGACGAGCAGATGACCGTCCGCGCGCCCAACCCCAGCCTTGAGCCGCAACTGTCGGACAACTTCTCGATCCGGCTGGCCAAGTACTTCGAGCCGGTCGGCATCATCGGGCTCAACTACTACCGCAACCGGGTCAAGGGGCTGTTCCAGGCCCAGGAGATGACCGCCGAGGAGTTCGGCTACACCGGCGAGGAGTACGCCGACTACACCTTCATCCGCACCGACGTGGTCGACGGCGACGCCATCGACATCGAGGGCTGGGAGCTGGAGTTCAGCCACGCCATGGATTACCTGCCCGGCGCCTGGGGCGGACTGTCGGTACGCGGCTCGTTCATGCTCAACGAGCCCGAGGTGCCGCTGGTGCGCTCGGCCGACAAGCTCGGCACCTTCTCGGTGTCCTGGCAGCACGGTCCGGCCCGTCTGTACCTCAACACCGTCTGGACCGATGACAAGTACCGCTCCACCACCCCATCGTGGTTCAGCGAGTACTGGGACACCAACCTGTCGGGCAGCTACTCGTTCGCCGAAGGCTGGGATGCGTTCTTCAACATCCGCAACCTGCTGGACAAGAACCGCAACGTGATCGTGCCCAACTCGCTGTCGCCCACCGGGGAGCTCAACGGCAGCACCGGCACCCACAGCGCGATCTATATCCACGGTGGCCGCAACGCGACCGTCGGCATCCGCGCACGCTTCTGAGCCGGCCATGCCACGGATCCTCATCAACCGCCGGCGATTGCTTGCCGGCATGGGGGGCCTGGCCGTGCTGGCAGGCCTGGGCCCGATCGGCCGCGTGTGGGCGGCGCCGCGGTTCCACGCCAATCCCTTCAGCCTGGGCGTGGCCTCCGGCGATCCCCTGCCCGACGGTTTCGTGATCTGGACGCGGCTCGCCCCCGAGCCGCTGGCCGAACACGGCGGCATGCCCTCCGCGCCCGCGCCCGGTGCCATGCCCGACCGGGTGCGGCTGGCGGTCGCCGGTTGCCAGGCCTACTTCCACGGCTGGTACGACGCCTATCGCCACCTCGCCGAAGAGCCGGAGCTGGACGCCGTGTTCCATTACGGCGACTACATCTACGAGGGCCCCGCCGGCCGCAACAAGTCCAGGTACCCGACCCTGGACGCAAACGGGGTGCGGGTCGACCGCGACCACGTGGGCGGCGAGATCTACAGCCTCGACGACTACCGCCGGCGCTATGCGCTGTACAAGTCCGACCCGGACCTGCAGGCCGCCCACGCGTCGGTGGCGTTCATCAGCTCCTTCGACGACCACGAGGTCGACAACAACTTCGCCGCCGCCCATGACCAGGACGGCACGCCGCCGGAAGTGTTCCGGCTGCGCCGCTTCGCGGCCATGCGGGCCTGGTACGAGCACAGGCCGGGGCGGGCCGCGCTGTCCCCGCGGCCCCACGACCGCACCACCTACTACCGCGGGCTGGACTACGGACGCCTGCTGCGCATGCACGTGCTCGATACCCGCAGCCATCGCGACGACCAGCCCCGCGTGCGACCAGCGCAGGACAACTGCCGGACCGGCGGCGAGGCGACCGCCAGCATCCTCGGCCAGGCCCAGGAAGCCTGGCTGGACGAGGGGCTGGGCCGCGACGCGCACTGGAACCTGCTTGCCCAGCAGGTGTTCGTGATGCCGTTGAAGGGACGCGACCCCGACGGCCGGGACCTGCCGCCGTTCGTCGACAAGTGGGATGGCTACCCGGCCTCGCGCGAGAAGCTCGTGCGCTCGATCACCGCCAAGGGCCTGAAAAACGTGGTCATCGCATCCGGCGATGCACACATGAACGCGATCGGCACCGTCCCGCTGCGCGATGACGAACCCGACGGCCCGGCGGTGGCCACCGAGTTCCTGGCCAGTTCGATCAGCTCCAATGGCGATGGCGCACTGGAAACCCCGCACGTGCGCCGTTTCATCGACGGCGGAAACCCGAACCTGGCGCTGGTCAACGACCTGCGCGGCTACCAGGTCCACGACGTCACCGCCAGGCAATGGACCACGGACGTCAAGGCCATGGACCAGGTGCAACGCAAGGGCGGCCGGATCCGCACCCTCGCCCGCTTCGCCGTCCACCCCGATCGTCCCCGACTGCACCGGCTCTGAGCCACGCAGCCCCAACACACAGGGAAACCGATGAACCTGATCAACACGCTCACCACCCGGCTGCCGCTGCACGCCGCGCTGGCCACCGCGGTACTGGCCGCGATGCTTTCGGCACCGGCCCAGGCCCAGGCGCAGACGCCGGCCCAGGCCCCGCTCCAGGAATCATCCGCGGCCTACCGCCCGGGCGAGTGCGGCACCTTCACCGTCGCCATGATCCCCGACACCCAGAACTACATGGACTTCACCCGGCAGAAGTCCGAAGGGTTCCCGATCGATGCCGTCGAGCTGTACTACGAGCAGATGCGCTTCATCGGCGACAACGCCCGCAGCAACGGCGGCGACATCGTCTTCGCCACCCACGTGGGCGACATCTGGCAGCACTACTCGGAATGGATGGACCCCGAACACGAGGCGCGCGGCTTCAAGTGGATCCCCAACCCCGCCGGTTCCAGCGTTGCCCGCCAGCCCTACCCGGAGGTGCGTGGCTTCGAGATTCCCAGCGCGGCGAAGGGCTTCCAGCTGATCGCTGGCAAGCTCCCGTTCTCGGTCGTGCCGGGCAACCATGACTATGACGCGCTGTGGACCGACCCGGCCTTCCCGCCGCAGCCGGGAAGCGAGACCCGCGTTGCCGGGCTGCGCCATCTTGGCGGCCTGACCGGGTTCCTGTCGGCCTTCTCCGCGGACTCGGAGTTCTTCAACAACCAGCCCTGGTACATCAGCGCCCACGAGGGTGGCACCGACAGCGCCCAGCTGTTCACCGCCGGCGAGTGCACCTTCCTGCACATCGGGCTGCAGTACGACGCTCCGGACGCCTCGTTGGCCTGGGCCCGCCGGGTGGTCACGCAGAATCCGGGCGTGCCGACCATCGTGACCATCCACAAGTACCTCAACCGTGCCGGCGAGCGCGCGGTCGGCGGCTCCACCGACCTGAGCATCCTGGACCGGCTCGACAACAACCCGCAGATGGTCTGGGACGACTTCATCAGCCAGCACGACCAGATCTTCCTGGTGCTCAGCGG
>JAEWFH010000099.1 GCA_023388955.1 Pseudomonadota bacterium | reverse complement strand
GTCGCACGGCCTGGGAGCGGAACATCGCCGCGCGCACCTGGGCGCGCTCGTCCTTCAGCGTCAGGTACAGGTGGCCGGAGGCGGGGCGGGCCACGTTGCCCAGTTCGGCCTCGATCCAGACCGACGGGAAGCCGCCCTCCAGCATGTCTCGCGCCAGCGTGTTGAGCTGGCTGGGCGTAAGCACGTCGGGACGCTCGTCGGTAAACATCGGGGACCTGCGCAAACGGCCCGCCACCATACCCCACCGCTGTGGACGCGGGGCGCAATGGGCGCCTGGCCGGCGGCGGGTGGCCGGTGGCGGGTGGCGGGCCGCGGCAGACGCCTGGCATCCGGCGCAATACGCCTTTGGCTATTGCGCTCTACGCACGGGGCGCCCGGTAGAATGCGCGGATGAATCACGACGTCCTTCCTGTTTCCAATCCGCGTCCCTTCGGCCCCGAGGGCCGCCGCGGCACCCGCGCCGTCGAGGTCGGCGGGGTGGTCGTGGGCGGCGGGGCGCCGGTGGTGGTGCAGTCGATGACCAACACCGACACCACCGACGTGGAGTCCACGTCCCGGCAGATCGCCGAGCTGTGGCGGGCCGGTTCGGAGATGGTGCGCATCACCGTCAACACGCCCGAGGCCGCCGCCGCGGTGCCGCGGATCGTCGACCGGCTGGCGATGCAGGGGGTGGAGGTGCCGGTGATCGGCGACTTCCACTACAACGGCCACCAGCTGCTGAGCGATGAGCCGGCCTGCGCCGAGGCCCTGGCCAAGTACCGTATCAACCCGGGCAACGTCGGCTTCGGCAAGAAGAAGGACAGCCAGTTCGCCACCCTGATCGAACTGGCCGCCCGGTACGGAAAGCCGGTGCGCATCGGCGCCAACTGGGGCTCGCTCGACCAGGCGCTGGCAAAGCAGCTGATGGACGAGAACGCCCTGCGCGCCGAGCCCTGGGACGCCGGCCGGGTGCTGCGCGAGGCGCTGATCCGCTCGGCCGTGGACTCTGCCGACCGCGCGGTGGAGATCGGCCTGCCGGCCGACCGCATCATCCTCAGTGCGAAGGTGTCGGGGGTACAGGAACTGGTCGCCGTCTACCGCGAGTTGGCCACGCGCAGCGACTATGCGCTGCACCTGGGCCTGACCGAGGCCGGGATCGGCAGCAAGGGCATCGTCGCTTCCAGCGCGGCGCTGGCGATCCTGCTGCAGGAGGGCATCGGCGACACCATCCGCATCTCGCTGACCCCGGAGCCGGGCCAGCCGCGTACCCAGGAAGTCGTGGTTGCCCAGGAACTGCTGCAGACCATGGGCCTACGCGCCTTTACCCCGATGGTCACCGCCTGCCCGGGTTGCGGGCGCACCACCAGCACCTTCTTCCAGGAACTGGCCAAGCGCGTACAGGAGCACGTACGGGCGAAGATGCCGGAGTGGAAGGTCACCCACCCGGGCGCGGAGAACCTGACCCTGGCGGTGATGGGGTGCGTGGTCAACGGGCCGGGCGAGTCGCGCCACGCCAACATCGGCATCTCGCTGCCGGGCACCGGCGAGGCGCCGGCGGCGCCGGTGTTCGAGGACGGGCAGAAGACCGTGACCCTGCGCGGGGAGAACATCGCCGGCGAGTTCGTCGGCCTGATCGACGCCTATGTCGAGCGCCACTATGGCGGCGCCCGGCCCGGTTGAGGACGGGGCTCCCTCGCGGGAGCCGACGAAGGGCTGGTTGAAACGCCACGGCTGGCGCGTGCTGCTGGTCTTCGTCGGGGTATTGCTGCCGATGTGGGCCTTCGGCGAGCTGGCCGACGAGGTGGTCGAGCGCGAGCCGTTCCCCTTCGACGAGCCATTGCTGCGCGCCGCCCGGGATGTCGCCAGTGCACGGCTGGACGCGTTCTTCGTATGGGCCAGCCGGCTGGGCTACGAGTATGGACTGGTACCGTTCGACATCGGCCTGGTGCTGGTACTGGCCTGGCTGAGGCGCCGGCGCGAGGCCCTGTTCGCGGTGGTGGCACTGGGTGGGTCGGCATTGTTGAACATGGGGACCAAGGCGTTGTTCGCCCGTGACCGGCCCTCGCTGTGGGAATCGATCGCACCGGAGGAAACCTTCAGTTTCCCCAGTGGCCACGCGATGGGCACCGCGACACTGGCCTGGGTGCTGGTGCTGCTGAGCTGGCGGACCCGCTGGCGCTGGCCGGTGCTGGTCATGGCCGTCGCCGGCATGCTCGTGGTCGGCGCCTCGCGGGTGTACCTGGGGGTGCATTACCCCTCGGACATCCTGGCCGGCTGGGCCGCGGCCAGCATCTGGACGGCGGCCTGCTTCCTGTTGCTGTACGGGTTGCACCGGCACCCCTGGGGTGGCGACCGCCGCGGCCAGGGGCACTGAGCGACGCGCAGGTCGCCAGCGCCGGACCGGAGTGCGCTATTCCGCGGGCTTGTTCGCCGCCGGGGTTGCCCCGGTTACCTTCCGGCGCCGCGCCAGGGTCGCCTCGCGATGGGCGATGTAGCCGTTGGCGCCGAGGATGATGGCGGCGCCGATGATCGTCCAGGCATCCAGGGCCTCGGCAAACAGCAGCCAGCCCAGCAGCGCCACGATCGGCAACTGCAGGAAGCTGATCGGCGACAGTGCGCTGACATCGCCCAGCTTCAGTGCCCGGGTCCAGAACATGTGCCCGGCGGTGCCCAGTACGCCGGCGGCCACCACCCACACCCAGGTGATGCCCTGCGGCCATTCCCACACCGCCAGTGCCGGCAGGAACGACATCGGCACCCACAGGATCGTCGTCCACAGCACCACCCGGTCGGCGGGCTCGGTGCGGGTGAGCTGCTTGATCTGGATCGCCACCACCGCGCTGATCACCGCCGCGGTGACCGCCACCATGCTGCCCCAGCTGAAGCCCTCGGTGCCCGGCCGCACGATCACCAGCACGCCGATGAAGCCGGCCAGCACCGCGCTCCAGCGCCGTGCCCGGACCTGCTCGCCCAGCCACAGCGCGGCGGCGATGGTCACGAACAGGGGCGAGGAGTACGACAGCGAGACCGCATGGGCCAGCGGAAGGTTGGCGATCGCCCAGAAGCCGCAGAACATCGCCGCGGTGCCCAGTACGCAGCGGAACAGGTAGCGCGGGAACTGTTGGGTGCGCAGCAAGCCGATGCCGTGGCGGTGCAGCAGCGGCAGCGCGGCGAGCATGCCGAAGAAGGAGCGGAAGAACGCGACCTCGAAGGAGTGCAGCTGTTCCGATGCCAGCCGGATGGCCAGCACCATGAAGGCGAAGAACACCGTGCTGGCGAACATCAGCAGCGCCGCCTGCATGGGCACCGGGCGGCTCACCAGCGATCCCCGACCACGCGCGGCTCCGGCTCCAGCGCCACGCCGAAGCGCGCCTGCACTGACGTGGCGATGCGCCGCGCCAGCGCCAGCAGTTGCGCGCCGGTGGCGCTGCCATGGTTGACCAGCACCAGGGAATGGTCCGGCGAGACCCCCGCGTCGCCGTCGCGGTGCCCCTTCCAGCCGCAGGCCTCGATCAGCCAGGCGGCCGACAGCTTGCGCAA
>JAEWFH010000152.1 GCA_023388955.1 Pseudomonadota bacterium | reverse complement strand
CGGTCGAGCATGCGGTCGCGGCCCACGCGCAGCATGTCGCCGTTGATGTCGCCCAGCACGATCGACCCGCTCGCGCCCACCCGTGACCGCAACAGGGCGGCGATGTCGCCGGTCCCGCCGGCCAGGTCGAGCACCCGGTCGCCGCGGCGAACCTGCGAGGTCGCCACGTAATAGCGCTTCCACGCGCGGTGGATGCCCAGCGACATCAGGTCGTTCATCAGGTCGTAGTTGCCTGCGACCGAGGAGAACACCTGACCGACCAGTTTCTGCTTTTCCCGTGCCGGGACGTCGCGGAAGCCGAAGTGGGTGGTGTCGTCGGGCTTGTTGCCGGGGGTCTGGTCCATGGGCGGATTATCGCACCGGTGGACCCCGCGGGGCGGCATGTCAGGATGGGAACCCCCTTTTCCGCAGGAGCCGCCCATGGACATGGACATCGACCAGTACCGCGCAATGCTCGACACCGCCCTCGAGGAGGCCCGCACCGGCCTGGCGGAGGGAGGCATCCCGATCGGGGCCGCGCTGTACCACGCCGACGGCAGCGTACTCGGCTCCGGCCGCAACCGCCGGGTGCAGGAAGGCGACCCGTCCATCCACGGCGAGACCGACGCCTTCCGCAAGGCCGGCCGCCAGCAGTCCTACCGCGACACCATCATGGTCACCACCCTGGCCCCATGCTGGTACTGCAGCGGGCTGGTCCGGCAGTTCGGCATCGGCACGGTGGTGGTGGGCGAGTCGGTGAACTTCCCCGGCGGCCTGGACTGGCTGCGCGAAGCCGGGGTGCGGGTCGTCGACCTGGCCGACGGGCGCTGCATCGACATGATGCGCGAGTGGATCGCGGCGAACCCGGGGCTGTGGAACGAGGATATCGGGGAGGCCCCCGGCTGCTGCTGATCCCTTGGTGGGCGGCGGCAAGGGTACGCCCCAGTTGGCGTGCCACACGGGGCGTGGGGAGACTGTCCCACCCCCGACACCCGGAGCCACCCAATGCTCGGCATCGGCAACGACCTGAACCCCTCCACCCTCGCCGGCCTGGGCTGGCAGCCCGAAGCCGCCCCCATGCGCGACGGCCTCGCCGGCGCCGCCGACCGCACCTCGGTCGCCGATGGCGTATCGAGGATGCTGGCCGCGGTGCCGCACTTCGACGCCGGCACCCTTGGCGGTCCCGCCCTGGAGCGCGAGCTGGTCGCCTCCGAGGACAGCGTGACCGCAGGCGGCGTCCGCGATGCCTACGACCTGCAGCTCTACCGCAATGCCGACGGGACCTACACGCTCGAGCTGGACATGGCGATCGACTTCAACTTCGTCGATGGCGAGAACGGGCTGGACTGGACGGCCGAGGAGAAGCAGCAGTTCATCGACGATTACGAGCGGGTGGTCCTGGAGTCCTGGGATGGCCACACCATCACCACCGATGACGGCCAGGAAGTCGAGCTGTCGATCAACCTCGACATCAATGAAAAGCGCGACGGGTTCTTCGGCGGCGTGCTGGAACGCCTGGACGGGCAGGAGAACTGGTCCGTCGACATCCTCCGCATCGAGGAAGGCGGATTCAGCCAGAGCTACGTGATCCCCGGCCAGAACACCGGCGTGTTCGACAGCGAGGACGTGAACCCGGTGCACAAGGGTGCCAGTGACCCGCAGGTCGGCGCCGCGCATGAGTTCGGCCACATGATCGGGCTGCCCGATGAATACAATGGCAACGCCGGCCCCGAGGCCGCGAAGGACACCGACAGCCTCATGCATACCGGCATGGACGTGCGCGAGCGCCACCTGGACCTCCTCGAGACATGGGTCGAGGACCTCAACTGAGTCCGCATGCAGTCGCCCTGGCCGGGCTGCTGGTGGCATGCTCCAGCGTCCTGCCAGCCTGCAGTGGTGCCCCGGTGGACATTGAACCGATGAGCCAAGGCGACCGCCACGCGCGCGCGTGGGACGCCGTCACCTCCGCGACGGATCCGGCGGCGCAACGCGCGGCGCTTGATGCCTTCCTGGCCCTCGAGCGTCGGGAAGATGCCCGCCCCTTGCAGGTCCACGTGTTCCGCCTCGACAGTGGCGGACGCGCCGCCATCGGCCAGGAGCTGTGGGACCACCCGGCCGACCACGAGGTCGAGCTGCGGCTGGACGGGCGCGAGTACCGCTTCATCCCGCTGTCGCGCGCCAGCCTGGAGCCGCTGTTCCGCGAGTGACCGGAGCCGTGGCCGGCCGCTACAGGATGTAGCGGCTCAGGTCCGGGTCCTGCACCAGCTCGCCCAGGTGCTCGTCCACGTACGCGCGGTCGATGCTGACCGACTGCCCGCCGCGGTCCGGGGCCTCGTAGCTGAGGGTGTCGAGCAGGCGCTCGAGCACGGTGTGCAGGCGGCGGGCGCCGATGTTCTCCTGGCGCTCGTTGACGGTGGCGGCAATCTCGGCGATGCGCTCGATGGCGTCGGCGGTGAACTGCAGCGAGACGCCTTCAGTCTTCAGCAATTCCACGTACTGGGTGGTCAGCGCCGCGCGCGGTTCGGTCAGGATGCGCACGAAGTCGTCCTTGTCCAGCGAGCCCAGCTCGACCCGGATCGGGAAGCGGCCCTGCAGCTCCGGGATCAGGTCGCTGGGCTTGGCCAGGTGGAAGGCGCCGGAGGCGATGAACAGGATGTGGTCGGTCTTCACCGAACCGTACTTGGTGGACACCGTCGAGCCTTCCACCAGCGGCAGCAGGTCGCGCTGCACGCCCTCGCGGCTGACATCGCCACCGCTCATGCCGGCCTCGCTGCGCTTGGCGACCTTGTCGATCTCGTCCAGGAACACGATGCCGTGCTGCTCGCAGGCCTCGATCGCCTGCTCGCGCACCTCGTCCTCGTTGACCAGCTTCGCCGCCTCCTCCTCGAGCAGAAGCGGCCGGGCGGCCTTGATCTTCAGGGTCTTGGAGTGGGTCTTGCTGCCGGCCATCTGCGAGAACATCTGCCGCAGCTGCTGGCCCATCTCCTCCATCCCCGGGGGCGCCATGATGTCGACGCCGACGTTGACCGCGGTCTCGATCTCGATCTCGCGCTCGTCCAGGTCCCCGGCGCGCAGCTGTCGGCGCAGCTTGGTGCGGGTGTCGGACTCCTGCGCGGACGGCTCGGCGCCGATGTCGACGGTGGTGGTTTCCTGGCCGGCGCTCCCGAAGCCGAACCCGGTCGGCTGGCGCTCGCGGCGCGGCAGCAGGGCATCGAGGATGCGGTCCTCGGCGCGCTCCTCGGCGCGGGTGCGCACGCGCTGCTTGGCCTGCTCGCGGAACATCTTGACCGCCGTGTCGGCCAGGTCGCGGATGATCTGCTCCACGTCCTTGCCGACGTAGCCGACCTCGGTGAAGCGGGTCGCCTCGACCTTCACGAACGGCGCGTTGGCCAGGGTCGCCAGGCGCCGGGCGATCTCGGTCTTGCCCACGCCGGTGGGGCCGATCATGAGGATGTTCTTGGGCATGACCTCGTTGCGCAGCGCATCGTCGAGCAGGCTGCGGCGCCAGCGGTTGCGCAGCGCGATGGCCACTGCGCGCTTGGCGTCCTGCTGGCCGACGATATGGCTGTCGAGCGCCTGGACGATCTCGCGCGGGGTCATGGTGGCGGGGGCGGTGGAATTGGTCATGGCTCAGATTTCTTCGACTACGACGTTGCCGTTGGTGTAGATGCACACCTCGCCGGCGATGCGGATCGCCTCGGTGGCCATGGTCTTTGCATCCAGCTCGGTATGGGCCATCAGGGCGCGCGCGGCGGACAGCGCGTACATGCCGCCCGAGCCGATGGCGATGATCCCGTCGTCGGGCTCGATCACGTCACCGGTGCCGCTGATGACCAGCGAGGTTTCCCGGTCGGCCACCGCAAGCAGTGCCTCGAGCTTGCCGAGGCGGCGCTCGGTGCGCCAGTCCTTGGCCATCTCCACCGCGGCGCGGGTGAGCTGGCCGTGCTTTTCGAGCTTCGCCTCGAACAGCTCGAACAGGGTGAAGGCATCGGCGGCGGCCCCGGCAAAGCCGGCGATCACCTGGTTGTCGCGGCCCAGGCGCCGGATCTTGCGCGCATTGGACTTCATCACCGTGTTGCCCAGCGTCACCTGCCCGTCCCCGGCGACGGCGACATGCCCGCCCCGGCGTACCGAGACGATGGTGGTGGCGTGGAACACGTGGGGGTTCTGGCTGGGATCCATGGGGGAGGCTTCGGCAGCGGACTGACTCCCCCTTGTGTGGGGATGGAGTGGGGGAAGGACAAGAGCGAGGAACGAGGGGAGAGGAACGAGGAACGAGTAAAGGCAAGAGCCAGGACTACCTCCGCTTTTACTCGTTCCTCTTCACTCGTTCCTGCTCCTCCGCTTCGCCCGCGGATGCGCCGCGTCATACACCCCCGCCAGGTGCTGGAAATCCAGGTGCGTATAGATCTGCGTGGTCGCGATGTCGGCGTGGCCGAGCAGTTCCTGGACGCCGCGCAGGTCGCCGGAGGACTCCAGGACGTGGCTGGCGAAGCTGTGCCGCAGCAGGTGCGGGTGGACGCGCTTGAACAGGCCCTGCTGGCTGGCCAGCTTGCGCAGGCGCAGCTGCACGGCGCGGGGGGTGATCGGGCCATTGCGGCCCGGGAAGACCGGGTCGGCGGCGGCGCCGCCGCTGGAGGCGCGCCATTCGGCCAGCGCCCGGCGGGCGTGGGAGCCGACCGGGACGCTGCGCTGGCGGCTGCCCTTGCCCAGCACCGTCACCAGGCCATCGTCCAGGTCCAGGTCGCGCCAGCGCAGGTTGCACAGTTCCGACAGGCGCAGGCCGGAGGAGTAGAAGAGCTCGAGCAGGGCGCGGTCGCGCAGGCCGAGCGGGGTTTCGGTGGGGACCTCCACCAGCACCTTGGCCTCGTCCGGATCGAGCACCTGGGGCAGCTTGCGGGGCGCCTTCGGCCCACGGACGCCGGCGACCGGATTGGCGGGAACCCGGCCCTGGCGCAGCAGCCAGTCGTAGTACCCGCGGCAGGCCGACAGCCGGCGTTGCAGGCTGCGCGCGGCCAGGCCGCTGCGGTGGCCGGCGGCGACGAAGGCGCGGATCGCGTTGGCGTCCAGCGACTCCAGCGTGCGCCCCTCGGCTTCGGCCCAAAGCTCCAGCGCCGCCAGGTCGCGGCGATAGCCGTCGAGGGTGTGCGCGGACATGCGACGCTCGACGGCCAGGTGCTGCAGGTAGCGCTCGGGAGTGGGCATGGCCCGTGACGGGTCAGTCCGCGAAGCGGGACAGGGCGGTGCTGAAGGCCTCGGCCATCATGCGCAGGAACAGCGTGCCCATGCCCGGGAAGAAGCGGTTGGGATCGACGCTGCCGACCGCGACCAGGCCCACGCCGGGCAGCGGCAGCAGCGCGGTGGACTGGACCTGGTCGGCGTCCCCGCCGTACAGGAAGGCGTGCTTGTCCGGGTGCAGGCGTCCGCACAGCGGCTCGCCGTCGGCGAGGCAGTCACGGAACGGGGCCAGCACGGCGTCGCCGGCACCGACGACCCGCAGCCAATGCATGTCCTCGCCTCCTTCAACCGGGGTGAACAGCACGATGCGCACCCGGTCGCCGGCGAAATCCTCGGACAGGCTGGCGGCCATCGCCCGCACCACCCCGCCGGTGCTGTCCTGCCGCATCAGCGCCAAGGTCAGCTGGTGGGTGCGCACGACCAGACGCTCGTTCTCCTGGGCATTGGCGAACAACTCCTGCAGCCGCCGCGAGAGCTCGCGGTTCTTCTCGCGCAGCACCTCCAGCTGGTACCCCGCCAGCGAGGCGGCCTGGCCGTCCTCGCGCGGGACCTCCAGGCTCAGCGCCAGGTCCGGGAACTGCTGCAGGAAGCGCGGGTTCTGCCGCAGCCAGGCCGCGACTTCGTGGGCACGCGGTTTGTCGGGGGTCTCGCTCATGCGGGCCATACTCCTTCGAACACGAATTCGGCCGGTCCGGCCATGGTCATGGGGGCATCGTCGGCCGGCCAGGCCACCTGCAGGGTACCGCCGGGCAGCTCGACCGAAACCTCGCGCGCGGCGCGGCCACGGCGCACCAGCACCGCCACCGCGGCACAGGCGCCGCTGCCGCAGGCCCGGGTCTCGCCCACGCCGCGCTCGTACACCCGCAGGCGCAGCCGGTTGGGCGCCACCAACTGGGCGAAGCCGACGTTGGCCGAATCCGGGAACCCTTCGTAGTGCTGCACCCGCGGCCCGATCACCGCGACCTCCGCGGCATCGACGTCCTCGACTTCGAGCACCGCGTGCGGATTGCCCATCGAGACCGCGCCGATCTCCAGGATCGAGCCGCCGGCGGCGATCACGTAACGCTCGCGCGGTGCCTCGAACCCGAGCAGCGGCACCGCCACCGGGTCGAAACCGGGCGTCCCCATCGTGATCCGGTAGCGCCCTTCGCCAATCGCCTCGACCTCGTGCCGTCCAGCCGGGCTGTCGAGGTGGAAACGCGCTGGCGGCTCGTCGCCGCGGGCACGCACGTCACGCAGGACCCACGCGGCCACGCAGCGGGCGCCGTTCCCGCATTGCCCGGCCTGGGAGCCGTCGGCATTCCAGATCCGGTAGCCGGCCAGCGCGCCCGGGCCGCGCGCCGGTTCGATGGTGAGGATCTGGTCGCAGCCGATGCCGGTGTGGCGGTCGGCCATCGCCCGGCACGACTCGGGGGCGGGGGCTTCGCCCTCACGGCAGTCGAGCACGACGAAGTCGTTGCCCGCGCCGTGCATCTTGCTGAATGCCAGCCCCGGGCCCGGGGACCGGGGTGCGGCCGGAGCCGGCTCAGCCATCGCGGCTTCCGTCGCCCCCGTCGCCGTCGTCGTCCTGCCCCTCGTCCCCGGCGTCGTCGGCCGGCACCGTGGAGGGGTCGATCGGCGGATTCGCCGGGTCAAAGCCGTCCGCGCCGGTCGGCAGCAGCGGGTCGGGTTCGAGCGGGTCCGGCAGCGTCGCGTCCGGACGCTCGTCGGGCAGGGTGTCCGGGACACCGGTCTCGACCGGTACGCCGCTCTCCGGCTCCACCTCGACGGTGGCCGGCTCGGGCGTGGGCAGGACCAGCGGACCCTTGTTGCCGCAGCCGGCCAGGGCCAGCGGCAGCGCGATCAACAGCAGTGCGGAGGCAGGTTTCATTGCGAAAGTGTAAGCCGGCCGCCGTGGAGAGTGCGCGGCCACGGGGTCATCCGGCAGCGGGCGGTTCGGGCCGTGTCCACAACCAGGCAGCGACCACCACCATGATCCCGGTGCCGGTGGCGGCCATCCACCACCGCGGCGCGGTCAGGAACATGATCACCGCCGCCAGCGCCATCATCGCCACCGCCAGCCGCTTGGCCCGGCGCGAGACCGCGCCATGGCGCTGCCAGTCCCCGATCATCGGGCCGAAGCGTGGGTGGCCGACCAGCCAGGCATGCAGCTTCTTCGAACCCCGCGCCGCGGCATAGGCCGACAGCAGGATGAACGGCACCGTCGGCAGGACCGGCAGGACCACGCCGAGCAGGCCCAGCCCCAGGCTCAGCCAGGCAAGCAGCCACCAGGCCCAGCGCAGGCGCGAAGGGGGCGGATCGGGCGGGAAGTCAGGCATCCCGCCATTGTAGGGAGCCGTTACCCGTTACCGCGCCGGTTCGGCCACGCCGAGCCGGTCGAGCAGGAACGCGTACATCTCCGCCAGCTCGCGGTAGCGGCGGAAGCGGCCGGACTTGCCGCCGTGGCCTGCGTCCATGTTGGTGCGGAACAGCACCGGCGCCTGCGAGGTGTCGAGGTCACGCAGCCGGGCGACGTACTTGGCCGGTTCCCAGTACTGCACCTGCGAGTCCCACAGCCCGGTGCCGACGAACATTGCCGGGTAGGCCTTGGCCTCCAGGTTGTCGTAGGGCGAGTAGCTGAGCATGTACTCGTAGGCCTCGACGCTGGTCTCCGGGTTGCCCCACTGGTCGTACTCGTTGGTGGTCAGCGGGATGGACGCATCCAGCATGGTGGTGACCACGTCGACGAACGGCACCTGCGACAGGATCACCGCGTAGTCGTCCGGCGCCATGTTGGCCACCGCGCCGACCAGCAGGCCGCCGGCGCTGCCACCGTAGGCGGCGACCCGGTCCGGGGCGGCGTAGCCCTGCTCGACCAGCCCGCGGGTGACGTCGATGAAGTCGGTGAAGCTGTTCTTCTTCGCCATCAGCTTGCCGTCGTCGTACCACTTGCGACCCATTTCCTGGCCACCGCGGATGTGGGCGATGGCGTAGACCATGCCGCGGTCGAGCAGGCTGACCACCGGCAGGTTGAAGTTCGGGTCCATCGAGGCGCCGTAGCTGCCGTAGCCGTACTGCAGCATCGCGGCGGTGCCGTCCT
>JAEWFH010000070.1 GCA_023388955.1 Pseudomonadota bacterium | reverse complement strand
ATGGTGTCGTAGACGTGCGCGTTGAGCTCGTCGATCTCCGCCAGCAGATCCGCCGGCGCATAGTCGCCCGGCGCCGCGCCCACTTCGTCGAAGGCGGAGTTGAGCATGCGGATGATGTCGGCCGACTCGTTGCTGACGATGGTGCCGCGCTCGCGGTCCCACAGGATCGGCACCGTCACCCGGCCGCTGTAGGTCGGGTCGGCGCGCAGGTAGACCTGGTAGGCGTAGTCGCTGTCGCCGACCGGGTCGCCGGTGACGCCGGGGCCGGGCTCGAAGGTCCAGCCGTTCTCCGCCATGTACGGGTTCACCACCGCCACGTCGATCATCCCCGCCAGGCCCTTGAGCTGGCGGAAGATGAGCGTGCGGTGGGCCCACGGGCAGGCCAGCGAGACGTACAGCAGGTAGCGCCCCGGCTCGGCCTTGAAGCCCTCGCCGCCGGTCGGCCCGGCGCTGCCGTCGGCGGTCACCCAGTTGCGGAACTGCGATTGGCTGCGGACGAACTTGCCGCCCGTGCTGTCGGTGTCATACCACTGGTCGACCCAGCGACCATCGATCAACAGGCCCATGCCCGCCTCCTCGTGTCCGGGGGTGATGCCGCACCGCGGCGAAACTCGAAGCCGATGGTCGCACGGGTGGCGTGGCTCAGCCGTGGGCGACCGGGTACTCGGGCTCCAGGGCCCGCGTATCGCCGCCCTGCACCCTCTGTGCGTGGCGCAGCCCGCGCCTGCGGCGCTGGACGTAGCCGGCACTGCCAACCAGCACAAGGCTGTAGCCGAGCAGCTCGGTGCACTCCTCGATCGCGTTCTTGACCACCCGGGCGGACTCCAGGTCGATGAACTGTCCCCAGATGTCGCCCATGCCGAACAGGCGCGAGAACACCAGCACCACCGCCATGCCCACCGCCAGGGTCGAGGCCTGGCGGGTCAGCACGAAGCGGCGCGTGGCGGCGATCGCGTTGGCGCGGTTGCGCCAGGCCCAGGCCAGCGCCGAGGCCGCGATCGCCGTCACCAGCACCTGCCACAGCCCGTCGAACACCAGGTCCAGCAGCGCATCGAGCTCGCGCACCAGCATGCAGCCCAGGAAGGCCGCCGCCAGCACCGCGAAGCCGCGGTCCTCCGGGCTCAGGCGCGCCAGCCGGACGAAGCCGAAGATGGCACTGGCCAGGAACAGCTCGGCGACCACTTCGACCAGCGACCATTCGCCGATGTGGTTGCCAAGCCACAGGGTGTCGAGGTGGAAAAGAACGACGGGCAATGCGGTCAACAGGGCAAGGCCCGTCCAGCGCCCAAACAGGGCGCCAATGATTCCAAGATCGTTTTTCATCTGTTTTCTGGAAACTGCGTTGGGGGAAGGCTTTAACGAAGCCTTCACATTTTGAATGAACCCTCATTCATTGGATGAACACACAGTGACCCACGGGTGCGCCAGGAGCGCCCCCGTCATAGGCATGCAACCGCGGTGGCTTACCCGGCGTCGGGGTCCAGCAGGTGGCCCAGCTTGCTGCGCTTGGTGTCCAGGTAGCCCTGGTTGGCCGGATTGCGGCCCACGCGGATCGGCAGGCGTTCGGCCACCACCACCCCCGCGGCCTGCAGCGCATCGACCTTGCGCGGGTTGTTGGTCATCAGCCGCACCGCCTGCACGCCCAGCCGGCCCAGCATGGGCGCGACCAGTTCGTAACTGCGCAGGTCGGCGGCGAAGCCCAGCGCCTGGTTGGCCTCGACCGTATCCGCGCCATCGTCCTGCAGGTGGTAGGCGCGGATCTTGTTGAGCAGGCCGATGCCGCGCCCTTCCTGGCGCATGTAGAGGATGATCCCGCGGCCTTCCTCGGCGATCCGCTGCATGGCCGCCTCCAGCTGCGCGCCGCAGTCGCAGCGGCGGCTGCCGAAGGCATCGCCGGTCAGGCATTCGGAATGCACCCGGGCGAGCACCGGACCTGCGCCCTCCAGCTCGCCCAGGGTCAGGGCGACGTGTTCCTGGCCAGTGCGCAGGTCGACGAAGCCGTGCAGCCGGAACGTTCCCCAGCGCGTGGGCAGGTCACAGGAGTCGACCAGCCGGACCCACTCGTCCGGCTTGCCCTCCGTCGCCACGGGCGGCTGCCCGCCCAGCTCCTGGTGGGCCAGGGTGGTGGCGGCAAGGTCGCGCGCTGCGTCCGGGGCGTGCTTGGGGTCGGTCATGTCGGGTCCTGGCGGTCACGGCGTGGTGCCGCGACCGCCTATTGTGCCCCGCTCAGCCGAACAGCCGGTTGGCGATGTCGGCGATGTGCCGGCCCTGGAAGCGCGCACCGCCCAGATCGATCTCCGACGGCTGGCGCGAACCGTCGCCACCGGCCACGGTGGTGGCGCCGTAGGGGCTGCCGCCGACGATCTCGTCCGTCGACATCTGCGGGGCATAGCTGTAGGGCAGGCCGACGGTGACCAGGCCGAAGTGCAGCAGGTTGGTCAGGATCGAGAACAACGTCGCCTCCTGCCCGCCGTGCTGGGTATTGGTGGAGGCGAACGCCCCGCCGACCTTGCCGTTGAGGGCGCCGCTGGCCCACAGCCCGCCGCACTGGTCCAGGAAGCTGGCCATCTGCGAGGACATGCGGCCGAAACGGGTGCCGGTGCCGACGATGATCGCGTCATAGCCGGCCAGCTCCTCGACCTTCGCGACCGGGGCGGCCTGGTCGAGCTTGAAGCCGGACTTGCGGGCCACGTCCTCGGGAACCAGCTCGGGCACCCGGCGGATGTCGACCTGGGCGCCGGCCTCGCGGGCGCCCTCGGCAACGGCCTCGGCCATCTGTTCGACGTGGCCGTAAGCGGAGTAGTACAGGACCAGGACCTTCGCCATCGTTGTTGGCTCCATGCAATTCGGGGAGCAGGAAATGTAAGGGCGGACAGGCCGGGCCCACCGTTCATGGCGGAAACGGATCGTTGCGCTGGGCCCCTTTCCCCGAGCAGTGGAACGGAAAGCTGAACAGGCCGTGTCGGACGACCGGAAATGACGCGGGCGATTCAGTTTCGATTGGGCGCCTGCCCGGATACTCGCCCCGGCTGGCGGCTGTCCCCCGTTCCGCCGCATCTGTGGCAAGGATCGCCAGCACCGGATCATTACAAGAGGGAAACCCCCGATGAAGAAGTCCCTGTTCGCCCTGTCCCTGCTCGCCGCACTGCCGTTCGCCGCATCGGCCGCCGACGGCGTTTCCTACAACTACGTCGAGGCCGGCTATGCCGCCACCGACGTCGACGGTGCCGACGCCGATGGCTGGGCCATCCGCGGCTCGGGCGCCATCGCCCCCAATTTCCACCTGTTTGGCGACTACTCCAACCAGGAGATCGACAACACCAACATCGACTTCGACCAGTGGCGCGCCGGCGTGGGCTACAACCACACCATCTCCCCGCGTGCCGACCTGCTGACCCGCGTCGCCTACGAGAAGTTCGACGCCGGCCGCGGCTTCGACTACGACGGCTGGAGCGTCGAGGCCGGCGTGCGCGGCAGCCTGGCGCCGCAGTTCGAGGGCTACGCCCTGGCCGGTTACGAGGACGGCGACCAGTACGACGGCGACTTCTACGGCCGCCTGGGCGCGCTGGTGAAGTTCAACCCGACCTGGGGCCTGAGCGGCGACGTGAAGTTCGTCGACGGCGACACCCAGTGGTTCATCGGTCCGCGCATGACGTTCTGACCGACGCGTTCCCGCGACGCATCTCTCTCTCCCCCGAAATGGGTCGCGACAAAGGCCCCGGCAACCGCCGGGGCCTTTGCTTTTGTGTGATCCGGTGGCCGGACCTCAGCCCAGCAGCGGGTCGACGTACTCGGCCTTCTGCTCGCGCGCCATCAGCTGGGCCAGGCCCTCCACGGGGGTGAGCCCGCCGTGCAGCACCGAATGCACCGCCTCGGAGATCGGCAGCTCCACGTCGTGGCGCCGCGCCAGGCGCATCACCTCGTCGGCAGTCTGGATCGACTCCACCACCTGGCCGATCTCGCGCACCGCCTCCTCGATGCCCTGGCCGCGGCCCAGGGCCAGGCCCAGGCGCCGGTTGCGCGACAGGTCGCCGGTGCAGGTCAGCACCAGGTCGCCCATCCCGGCCAGGCCCATCAGGGTTTCCGATCGACCGCCGAGCTCGCGGTTGAGCCGCAGCATCTCGTTCAGGCCCCGGGTCACCAGGCCGGCGCGGGCGTTCAGGCCCAGCTCCATGCCGTCGGCGACACCGGTGGCGACCGCCAGCACGTTCTTCATCGCGCCACCGAGTTCGGCACCGAGCATGTCGTTGCCGGTGTAGGCACGGAACGCGGGCCCGTGCAGCGCATCGGCCACCAGCTGGGCGAACTCCGCCTGCTCGGAATGCACGGTCACCGCGGTCGGCAGCCCGGCGGCCACCTCGCGGGCGAAGGACGGGCCGGTGACCACCGCCAGCGGGACCTGCGGCCCCAGCACCTCGGCGGCCACTTCATGCAGGAAGCGTCCGCTGCCGGGTTCGAAGCCCTTGCTCGCCCAGGCCACGCCGGCGCCTTCGGGCCGGTGTGGCGCCAGCGCGCGCAGGGCCTCGGCGAACGCGTGCGACGGCGTCACCACCAGCACCAGCCCGGCCCCGGCCATGGCCGCAGCCAGGTCAGTGGTGGCACGCAGGGTCTCCGGCAATCCGATGCCGGGCAGGTAGCGCGGGTTCTCGTGGCGACCGTCGATGGCCGCCACGACATCCGCATCCCGGCCCCAAAGCGTGGTGGGGTGGCCGTGGCGGGCGATCAGCGCGGCCAGGGCGGTGCCCCAGGAACCCGCGCCCAGCACCGCCACCGACAGCCGGGCGGCGGCGCCTTCGGTCATGCCCATGCCGCTGCGATCCGGATCAGGCGTTGCCCTGGGGCTCGGCGTCGCCGAGGTTGCCCGGGTTGCCCTGCGCCGCCTGCTGCGCCGCGCGCTGGCGACGGCCTTCGGCGTACAGCGCCTCGAAGTTGATCGGCTGCATCAGGAACGGCGTGTAGCCACCCGACTCGACCAGGTTGCTGGTCAGCTGCCGCGCGTACGGGAACAGGACGTTCGGGCAGTGCACGCCCAGCATCACGTCCAGCTGCTGCGCATCGAAGCCGCTCAGGGTGAACACGCCGGCCTGCTTGACCTCGACCAGGTAGGCGGTCTTGTCCTCGACGGTGCAGGTCAGGGTGATGCCGAGCACGACCTCGAAGGTGTCCTCGCCGATGCGCTGGGCGTTCTGCGCCAGGTTCATCTGCAGCTGCGGCTGGCCCTGCGAGGTGAAGATCGCCGGCGCACCGGGCGACTCGAAGGAGACGTCCTTGGCGTAGATCTTCTCGACCCGGAAGGACGGGCCGGTGGCGGCCTCGTTCGGGGCGGCGGCAGCAGCGCCGGCAGCGGCGCCGTTGGGGTT
This sequence comes from Pseudomonadota bacterium, assembly GCA_023388955.1. Classification (GTDB taxonomy): domain Bacteria; phylum Pseudomonadota; class Gammaproteobacteria; order Xanthomonadales; family Xanthomonadaceae; genus Novilysobacter. The sequence goes on along the minus strand of JAEWFH010000070.1, from coordinate 2,259 downwards.
CTCGTCGGACATTGCGGTGACTCCAGCGTGAAGGCGGAAAGGGGCCGATTATGGCATGCGCCCGCCGGCACTCCCCACCGCGCCGGCGTCGCCCGGCTTCAGCCGCGGCCCTTGACCAGCGGCAGGTCGGCCTGGCGCCAGGCCTGGATGCCCCCATCGAGCACGTACACGCGCTCGAAGCCGGCCTTGACCAGCCGGCGCGCGGCCCCGTTGGCACTCATGCCGGTGCGGCACACCACCACCACCGGCAGCGCGCGGGCCTTGGCCAGCAGCTTGTTCTCCGGGTCGAACTGGCTGGGCTGCACCGACTTGCTGCCGGCGATGTGGCCCTGCTGGTAGTCGTTGATCGGCGACAGGTCCACGACCAGCGCGTCCTCGCGGTTGACCAGCGCCGACAGCTCGCCGGGGCGCAGCGACTTGTAGCCGCGGAACAGCCGGCTGACCTCGACCCACGCGATCGCAACGGTCAGGCCGGCCAGGGCAATCGACAACAGGAGGTTTCGGCTGGCGAAGGCCAGCAGTTCTTCAAGGCTCACGGGCAGGACTCGAGGCAGCGGGGCCGGCGGCGCCGGGGCGGGAATTGTCGCCCACCGCGCGACACCGGTGCAAAGCGGTCAGCGACCAGCCCACAGGTCCGGCAGGTCGCTGGTCAGCCACCAGACCCCGGCCTCCTCGTCCCAGCGCCATTGCTCGCGGTAGGCGACTTCGCGCTCGGCCATGGTGTTGCGGTTGATCACGCCGATTCGCACCTCGCGGACCGCGCGACCGCCGTCCACGTCGGAACTGGCGCCGGTGCTGCGGTAGGAGGAGACCTGGATCTGCTCGTAACGCGCCATCTCCAGCTCGCTCATCGGGCGCTTCTCCCGCACCTCGGGGTCGACCAGGTTGCGGGCGCCGGCGAAGTCGCCCCAGCGGATCGCACCCGACCAGGCGTACTGTGCCTGGTCCAGCGCGTCGCTGGCGGAAGTGCCCGAGGCGCAGGCCCCCAGCGCGAGGAGGCAGGCAAGCAACAGCAGTCGGGTCAGGCGCATCGGCACTTCCGGTCAGGTCGGGAACGCCATGCTAGCGGGCAGTGGCGGAGGTGGCGACCGGACGGGCGATGGCCACGTAGCGGCCACTGAAGTCGGTGGCGATGCGGCCGTCGGGAAGCGGCACCTTCGCGACCAGCTCGATGCGGGCCCGGCCATGGCGGCGCAGCTGGTCGGCGAAGGCGACCCAGTCCGCGTCCGTGGCGGCCGCGGCGGTCACCCGCAGGTCGTCGTACAGCGGGGCCAGGTAGCGGATGTGGCTGTCGGCGACGTAGATGTCCGCCTCCAGCCCCGCGGCGTGCAGCTCCAGCCACGCCAGCCCCCAGCCGGCCAGGGTCATGAGCGAAGCAAGGCTGCCGCCGAAGGCGCAGCCCTTGTCGTTGACGTGGCGGCCGAGCGGCGCGCGCAGCGCCAGGCGATGGTCGGCGTATCCCGCGATCGACAGCTGCATGGCCGCGACCGGGGGCATCGAATCATAGTGTTGCTGCAGGTGTTCCAGTGCCGTGTCCATCGGTCGTCCCGCCTCCCGGATGCAGGGGGCGATGGCTCGTGCGAAGCTGGTCCGATGCCCAGCCGCACGCCCCGCCCCGATTCGCCCCGATGGTACGTGATCTCCCTGCGGCCCATGGGCCAGCACGGGCCGATGCGGCGCGCAGCGGCGAGGCACGGCGCCGGCGTGCTGGCACTGTCGCCGTGGTCGATCGAGCCGCTCGACGATCCGCAGGCGCGCGCGATGCTGGCCGCTGCACTGGAGGCCCCGGTGGTGGTGTTCACCAGTCCCGCGGCGGCCACCTCGGCGGCGGCGCTGCAACCCCTGCGGCGACAACCCGGACAGGACTGGCTCGCGGTCGGTGCCGGGACCGCGGCGGTGCTGCAGCGCGCCGGCGTGGCAGGCGTGGAATCGCCAGCCCGCATGGACAGCGAGGGGCTGCTCGTGATGCCCGCGCTACAGCGGCTGGCCGGGCGACCGCTGGGCCTGGTCACCGCACCGGGCGGGCGCGGCACGCTGGTGCCGGCCTTCGAGGCACGCGGCGCCCTGGTACTGCGCGCCAACGTCTACCAGCGGGTCCCGCGGCCGGTGTCGCGCCGCCAGCTCGCGCGCCTGAACGGGCTGCAGGCGCCGGCGGTGTTGGCGGTCTCCAGCGGCGAGGCACTGCAGCGGGTCACCGCGGCCGTGGATGCCACCAGCCTGGCCCGGCTGCAGGCCCTGGACGTGGTGGTGGCCAGTGAC